>JAFGPI010000171.1 GCA_016926065.1 Candidatus Krumholzibacteriota bacterium | reverse complement strand
ATTGAGGTCTCCTCCTTTCTGGATTTTAGCCAAGCCCAGTATACTCTCACGGGTAGACCGGGGGGAGGCCTCAATGAGTATCAATCGTTGGAGGCCGATGCTCTGGGGACGCGGACAGGATGGAATCGATTATTTAAGGGAGCGAGAGATAAGATGAAGGTACTGGTTATTGGGGGCGGAGGAAGAGAACACGCACTGGTCTGGAAAATGTCCCAATCCCCGATGGTGGACGAGATATTCGCCGCGCCCGGGAATGCGGGAATGGCCGAAATTTCTCAGTGTATTCCCCTCCCCGGGAGCGATCATAAAGCTTTGATGCGATTGGCCGCGGAGAATGATATAGACCTGACCGTGGTTGGACCGGAGGCTCCATTGGTGTCCGGCATCGTGGATCTGTTTACGGAAAATGGCCTGAGAATATTCGGTTTTGACAGGCGGGGAGCGCTACTGGAAGGAAGCAAGGTATGGGCCAAGGAATTCATGAGGAAGTATAAGATTCCCACCGGAAGCTTCCGGGCTTTTGACGATCCGGGCGCGGCGCAGGATGCCCTGGATTTGAGCAGTCCCCCCTTCGTGATCAAGGCCGATGGGCTGGCGGCGGGTAAGGGTGTCCTAATATGCCGGACGGTGGAGGACGCCCGCGGGGCGATCCATAGGATAATGAGGGAAAAAGCCTTCGGCCCGGCCGGTGCCAGAATAGTGCTGGAGGAGTTCCTGGAAGGTCCCGAGGTTTCGATTCTGGCCCTATTTGACGGCAAGGACTACCGGTTGTTCGTACCCTCTCAGGATCACAAACGAGCCTATGATGGGGATAAGGGTCCCAATACCGGAGGCATGGGGGCCTACGCGCCGGTGCCTATCCTGGATAAAAAACTGGAGGAAAGGATCCGCATAGAGATCATTGAGCCCACCCTGGACGGAATTCAAAGTGAAGATATATCCGGAGCGGGAGTAATTTATTTCGGTTTGATTATCACCGAGGAGGGACCCCGGGTGCTCGAATACAACTGCCGTTTTGGCGATCCGGAGACACAGGTGATCCTGCCTCTGCTGAAGGCGGATCTATTCGAAGTTTTGTATGAAGCCTCGGCCGGAAACCTGGATAGCGTCGACTTTGAAAACAGCGGCGACGCCTGCGCTTGCGTGGTGGTGGCCGCCGGAGGTTACCCCGGGGAATATACTAAAGGCGTGGAGATAACGGGATTAGAGAAGGCGGACGAGAAGGGTTGTATAGTATTCCACGCCGGCACGGCCCTGCAGGGGGGGAAGGTCGTTAATTCCGGCGGCAGGGTGCTGGGGGTGACGGCGGTGGCCCGTAAACTTGAAGACGCGCTCGCCAAAGCCTACAGCGGGGTGGATGTGATAAAATTCAAAGACTGTTTCTCCAGGCGTGATATCGGGAAAAAGGGCCTGACTTGAAATTCCCCGAGGTAAACGAGGTTAACGCCCCCCCCGGGGGGATAAGAGATCGATCCTCCCTCCGGTAGGTTAGAATGATCAAGAATGAAAGGAGTCTCAGGTGAGAGGTGAACTGCAGGTGGCTGTCATCATGGGAAGCGAATCCGACAGGGAGACTATGGAGGCGTGCATCGGGCAGCTTGAAAAACTGGGTATCCGCAGTGAGCTGACGGTTTCCTCGGCGCACCGGATGCCTGAAGCCACGAAAGCCTATATCGAGGAGGCCCAGGAGAGGGGAGCCAGGGTGTTTATCGCCGGAGCCGGCATGTCCGCCGCGCTTCCCGGATTCGTGGCCTCGGTAACCGCCTATCCGGTGATAGGAGTTCCCCTGACCAGTGGTATGCCCAGCGGAGTCGACGCCCTCCTTTCCATGGTGCAGATGCCTCCGGGCATTCCGGTGGCCACCGTGGCCATCGGCCGGGCGGGAGCGAAAAACGCCGCCGTTTTGGCGGCCGAGATCTTGGCTATCAACGATGAGACGATAAAAAAAGAGTTGAAGAGACTGCGCGACTCATGGAAAAACCGATAACCGGCCGTTTTACACCCGGGAAGATTGCCCAGATCGCCCGGATTTTGAGAGAGGGGGAGGTGGTTATCCTTCCCACCGATACCATCTATGGATTCCACTGTATCCATTCCGACCGTAATGCCGTCAGAAAAATCCAGCAGTTGAAGCGGAACCGGAAAAAGCGGGAATTTGTGCTCCTGGTATCCGATTTATCCATGGCGGCGGGGCTGGTTTCTCGCTGGCCGGGGCGGAGCCGGGAGGTATTGTATTCCCTCTGGCCGGCTCCCCTAACCGCTATTTTACCGGCCTCCGGGAGGGTTCCGGACTGGTTGGTGTCCCGGGGAAAGGTGGCCCTCCGCTTACCGGACGCTGCCCGGCTGAGAAAACTGATTTCGCTGGTCCGGGAACCCCTGGTATCCACCAGTATCAATCTTTCGGGCAAAAAACCTCTGCGCAGGATGGAAGAGATTAAAAGGGATTTCCCCGGAGCGGGGGCTTATATATCGGGCTGGGGAAGTCCTAGATCCAATCCCTCGACGGTGGTTGATTATTCGGGTGCGGTTCCCGTTCTGCTCCGGAGGGGGGGATACGCGGTAAGAGTTGATGGTCCGTTTTCCCGGCCATCCGGCAGGAAGGAGGTATCTCCGCCGGAGAATCGGGGGAGAGGCCGGAGATAAGAAGGGGGAAGGAGCATTATGAAAAGAGTCATTTTTGCTTTGCTTTTGGCCGTAATCGCCTGCACGTCGACAGCCCGGGATGACCGGTCGATCCGCGATGAAATACGGATCATATTGGATCTTCAAACCACCAGCTGGAACGAGGGAAAGCTGGAAAGGTACATGCGGTATTATTGGAATTCCGATAAATTAACCTTTTTCGGAGGAAAAAACAGGCAGGTGGGCTGGGATACCCTGGAAGAAAAGTACCGGCATTCTTATCCCCCCGGGGAGAAAAGCGTACTGACCTTCAGCGATATCGATATCCAAGTGCTGTCCGATGATTACGCCTACGCGCTGGGTAGCTGGAAGGTGGAGAAGCCGGATACCGTCAAGGAAGGCCTTTTTACAGTTATATTCAGGAGGTGCGATGAGGGGTGGAGGATAATCCACGATCACTCCTCCTGAGAGGCAAAAAGGCGCACCAGGTTGTTCCGCGCGAGCGGTTTTGCTTCACGCTGGGGCGGGAGTCTCGTAGACTGAAACAGATAATCCAGGAGGGAATCATTCATTTTAAGGAGAACGTCCATGCAATTTTGGAGATGGTTGATAATAATAAGCTTAGCAGGCACGCTGGCGTTTTCGTGCCGATGCCGGGCCTGTACGACCTTCTGCTTCCGGCACCAGGGGCAATGGGTGTATGGCCGTAATTACGACTGGGATTTCGAGGATGCCATGATATTCAATAACAAGCGAGGGGTGGTAAAAAGATCGGTGGTGCAGACCAATCCCGTCAGCTGGATCTCCCGGTACGGCAGCATGACCATCAACCAATACGGTCGTGAATTTCCCTTGGGCGGCTTGAACGAAGCCGGTCTGGTGATCGAGTGCATGTGGCTCCGCTATACCGAATATCCCCATGCTGATTCACGGGGAGAGCTGACCGAACTCCAGTGGATCCAATATCAACTTGATACGGCCGCTTCCGTCGCCGAGGTAATATCCAGCGACACCCGGGTGAGAATAGGGGGCAGGAGCACTCAGCCCCTGCATTTTCTGATAAGCGACGCCGGAGGCGATTGCGCCGCGGTGGAATTTTTGGGGGGGGGAATGGTGGTGCATTCGGGGACGAAACTTCCTCTCCCCGCGCTGACCAACAACACCTATGCCTACTCCCGGAGTTTCTTCGAAGAGGTGGCCGGGGATGAAACCAGTTTGTGTTTCCGGCAGTCCGATTATTCTTTGAAAAGATTTCATTGGGCCGCTCAGGGGGTTCAATCCTGGGATGCGGAAACCTGTGGTCCACCGGTAGAGTATGCTTATAAAATTCTGGATAAGGTTTCCACCGACCGGACCATGTTCAGCATAGTGTATGACGTGAAGCAGCGGCGTATATATTTTAAAACCCAATCCCGGCCCGAGGTGAGGTATCTGAACTTTGACAGATTCGATTTCACCTGCGGGACGCCGGTCAAGACACTCGGTCTAGCTATGCCGGGGGAGGGCGACGTCACTTCATTATTTGAAGATTATACCCTGGAGGCCAACTACCAATTGATAAAAAAATCTTTTTCCGCCACGGATTTTCTGGCCGGCACACCCGACGCCTTTCTCCGCCTGGTGGCCGGTTATCCGGATATTTTACCCTGCAGCGATTGATGATCATTTAGGGGAAAAGGGGGATCCCGGGCAGGGATTTGTTGAAATTTCAGTTTACCAGTTCCGGTCGAGGACCCTTCCGTTGCAGGGCCCGGAACGGAGCGAGGACAACCATTCGATTTAAGAAAAGCAGGAGAGCGGGGGGAGCGCGGCGACAATGAGCGAGTATCGGTATGGAATAAAAAATAAAATCGGTTTGTTCACCGGGCCGGTCCTTTTCTTACTCGTACTTATCTTACCCCGGCCGGAGGGACTAAATCCCGCCGCCGCCAAAGTCGCCGCGGTGGCGCTGCTAATGGCCGTTTGGTGGATTAGCGAAGCCATTCCTCTGGCCGCGACGGCGCTATTACCGGTGGTCCTCTTTCCCGCTCTGGGTGTGATGAATGCGGCCGATTCGACCGCGCCCTACGCGAACCATCTGATATTCCTTTTCCTGGGTGGATTCCTGATCGCCGTCACCATGCAAAAATGGAATCTTCACAAACGTATAGCCGTCCGAACCATAAAGTTGGTGGGAGGAGGACCGCAGCGGTTGATCCTGGGTTTTATGCTGGCCTCGGCCTTTCTTTCCATGTGGATCAGCAATACGGCGACTACCATGATGATGGTTCCCATAGGAATAGCGGTTATCAAACAGATATCCGGTTCGATGGGAGGGGAGGGAGCAGCGGATAGGGGAATCTCTCCCCAACATTTCCGGTTTGGCACGGCCTTGATGCTGGGGGTGGCCTATGCTTCTTCCATCGGGGGAGTGGCCACCATAGTGGGCACACCTCCCAACGTGGTCCTGGCGGGATTCATTGAAAGCACCTACGGTCAGAAGGTGAGTTTCCTCTCCTGGATGGCCATCGGAGTTCCCCTGGCCGCCGTCATGCTGGTCATTACCTGGTGGTACTTGACCCGGATAGCCTTCCCCTGGAAGGTAAACAGTCTTCCCGGAGGCGACGCTTTTCTTCGCGAGCAGAGCGCGCGTTTGGGTCCGATCACCCGGCCCGAGAAACTGACGCTGGCGGTTTTTGGGCTAGTGGCCCTGGGCTGGATAATCAGGGGAATTTTTAAATTTGAAGCTGTCTCCATGATATCGGATTCAACTATCGCCATTTTGGGGGCGGTTCTCCTTTTCTTGATTCCGGTTGATTTTTCCCGGGGGCAATTCCTCCTGGATTGGAAGACGGCCGTACGCATCCCCTGGAGCGTGATCATCCTATTTGGAGGGGGTTTGTCACTGGCCCGCGGATTTAAGATTTCCGGTCTGGATTGCTGGATAGGAAACCGGCTCACCATCCTGGAGGGGACAAATTATCTGGTGATGATATCAGCGGTGGTGTTCCTCACCGTGTTCTTGACGGAGATCACTTCCAATACCGCCACTTCCGCCATGCTGATACCGCTGATGTCCGGTATCGCTTTATCCATGTCAATCCATCCTTACGGTCTCATTATCGCCGCCGGCATAGCTTCCTCTTACGCTTTCATGCTTCCGGTGGCAACCCCTCCCAACGCTATCGTTTTCGGTAGCGGGCAGGTATCGATTCCACAGATGGCGAAAACCGGCCTCGTAATCAACTTGATCAGCTGGATAGTAATTACCTTGTTTATCAGGTTGTACCTGCCCTTAATCTGGCAGATCGACCTGAGTACTTTACCGGATTGGGCCCTGCATCCCTAAATGATGGAATGATAAAAGTATATCCTTGAATTTTCGGCCGGTGTGGGGCGGTTTGGGTTGCATTTGGTTATCTCCTCGCTTAAAATAGCCTGCGGACGGAGGGAAACATTTCGTCTTACTCTGCCGTAGAATAAATATTAAACGGTTGATGGATAGGGTGATTTGATAATCCGAGGAGGTTCCGGGATGAATAGAAAGATCTGGGGCGGGATTCTGGCAACCTTGATAATCATTATCCTAGCGGCGCCGGGAAGAGCTTTGCCGGGAGGCGAGGAGGAGGCGGCGGTAAAAAAAGTAATCGAGGAGGCCTATGTCAGGGGTGTGCATATTGATAGGGATGTGCCGGCCATGCGGAGCGGTTTCCACCCGGAATTCAATATGCTTATCTTGAAAGACGATAATATAGTTACATATCCGATCGATAAATGGGTGGAGTCGGTTGAAAAGAGCAAAAAGGACCATCCCCAGCCCCCGGCGCATAAGATCACGTATAAGTTTCCCTGGGTGGACGTGACCGGAAACGCGGCGGTGGCCAAGATAGAGATTTACCGGGATGACCGGCATATCTATACAGATTACATGTCTCTGTATAAGTTCCCGGAGGGCTGGAAAATAGTGAACAAGATCTATCACGGTCATATGAAAAAATAAGCCGGGTAAAGGCAGATTCCGGCGGGGAGGGGATAGTCCTGCTTTACGGAAAATTTCGGGGGTGGGCGTTTTCCGCTCGCGGATTGCCCTACCGCATGGATCCTCAGGATAGGAACGCGGGGAGATGCAATCCTAGTCGAAAAGGGTAAGGGCGCTTGAAAAGAATTATTCTGGGAGCGATATTTGTTGCCACCATAGCCGTTTTCCGGGTTTGTCCGGGCGCCGCCAAAATCCCCGAAAAAGTGCGCAAGCTATCTCCCGACGAACTCACCGGGCTGCTCAGCTTTACCCCCCAGCGGGTGTACTACGGAGGATACATGCTGGCCGTCGGCGACACCCTGGAGGGTCCGGTGGTGGTGATCGCGGGAGCCCTGGATATTCAAGAGGGAGGGGTGTTACTAGGGAACATATGGTTGGTCAACGGTGAGCTTATCATGAACGGTTCGGGCCGTATCGAGGGTGACGTGAACCTGGTAAATAGTAAGATCTATCTGGCGCACGACGCGGTAGTCACCGGAGAGAGGACGTATTATAAATGCGAATGCGTTTTGGATGATAAGAAGTACGAACAGGAAGGAATAGTCAGTTTTCTAAAGCATAAGGACCCGGAAGCGGTGGAAGTCAAATTTTCTCTTAGACCCGGTAACAGTGCCCGGGTGGACTATTCCCTGATCAAGGTGGGAGTAGAAAGGAAAAACGATCGCCACCGGAAACCTTATGTCCGGGGACAGGTCCATCTGTCGGTGCCTTTTTACCAGAAATCCCACGGTTTAATCGGTTTTGACGCGGATTGTTGCGTTCCCCTATCCGGGAGAAAACTGGAATTGCTCCTGCGGGGGTATAAAAAAACCATCAGCAACGATGGCTGGATGCTGTCCCCCATCGAAAAGGCTTTTATCCTGAATATGACCGGGGATGATTTTTTTGACTACTGGGAGGTCCGGGGAGGCGCGGTGGGAATGAGATACGGATCCAGCGGTCAATTTTCCGTTTCCACCTTGTTATCTTTTCAAAAGGATCTATCCTTGGAGGCCCGGTCGCTTCCCTCGATTCTGTTTCCCAGAAATAAGTACCGGGAAAATCCTCCTGTCGATGAAGGAGAGCGCCTGGCCCTATCCTGTAACCTGACCCTGGATAGGCGCGAGGAGGAAGCTTGGAGGATTAATTCCTGGTTCTGTGATCTGTGGCTGGAAAAGGGATTCGCCGACGGCCCCGGTGATTTTTCCTACCTCGCCTTTGATCTGGAAGTAAGGCGGTATAATTATCTTTCCCGCGGCCTGAGGATCGATTTCCGGGCCAAGCTATTCTCTTCCTTCGATAGAATCCCCGTCCAGTTATCGCGCTCCCTTAACGGTTACGGCGGAGTTAGGGGGCTCTCGGATATGCCCTTTGCCGTGAACCGCGGTGACCGGATGATATTGCTTTCCGGCGAATTTCGTAAAAGTCTTCCGGAGTGGCCGGTTTTCAATAAAATATACTCACACTGGCAGCTGGTGATTTTTTCGGACTGGGGTCTCCTCACCAAAGCGGAGAGTGAAAGATCCCCGCTGGGATTTCTCGACACTCCCTTCGAGGAGTGGAAAAAGTCTGCCGGGATAGGATTTTCCGGGGATTCGATATTACCCGGCGTGGGATTGTATATGGCGCAGGATTTGGATAGGGATGGTTTTGATCCCCGTTTCATCCTGCGATTTCAAAGGTCATTTTAAACATGGTTGCGAATAATGCCGCGGTATTGACGGTCGAAAAACTCCATAAGAGCTTCAGGAAAGTGGAGGCTTTGAGGGGCATCGACATGGTTCTGTCCGGACCCGGTGTTTACGGTTTTCTGGGTCCCAACGGGGCCGGTAAGACGACCACCTTCAAGTTGATCAGCGGTTTGCTCAGACCGACCGGGGGGAGGGTCTATATCCAGGGTATCGATGTTCAGCGGGATACCCGGCAGGCCGTGTCCCGATTGGGGATTTTGTTCGATTCTCCCGCCTACTATCCCTATTTGACCGGCCGGGAGAATTTAGAGGTTTTCAGTACCTGGTGGGGAACCGGAGGGAGGTCGGGGATCGAGGGATTACTTACCCTGGTGGGATTGAGCGGCAACGCAGGGAAGAAAGTGGCCGAATACTCCTGGGGAATGAAAAGACGATTGGGAATCGCAGCCGCCCTGCTTTCGGACCCGGTTTTGATCTTACTGGATGAACCTACCAATGGTCTGGATCCGGCCGGGATAGCGGATATGCGCCGCCTTCTTCCCCGGCTGGCATACGATCAGGGAAGAACCGTTTTGCTTTCCTCTCACCGCATGGAGGAGGTTGATCAAACCTGCGATCACGTTACCATAATCAACCGGGGAAATATCGTGGCGGCCGGCACTCCCTCGGAACTTTCGCATGGGAAACCCTTGGTGGAAATCAAGTGTTCGGAGGTGGAAAGGGCCAGGAGTATCCTCCTGCCGGTTGAGGGGATAGAGCGGGTGGAGCAAACCGGAGCCGAGCGCCTATTGATCCTCAGCGCCGCCGTACCGGCTTCCGCCATCAACAGCATGCTGGTTGAAAATGGAATATACGTGCAGCAGGTTATGGAAAAAAAGGAATCCCTGGAAGAGATATTCTTCCGGCTTACCGGAAACGGTGAAAAATGAAAAATAGAGACGTGGCCAAGGTGATGGCGGCGGAGTATTTAAAACTGAAAAAAAGGAAAACCACCCTGATCATCCCGGCTGTGGTCGCGACCCTGTCCGCCTTGATGTTCCTGGCTTTCAGATTTGCCGCCAACCGGGACTGGTTCGGCCTGCCCAGCGGATTTTTCCTATCCTCCTATTCTTTGGGATGGATGGTCAACCTCGCCGGCTTGCTGGCGGTCATAATGACCTGTTTTCACATTTCGGGAGAGTTCGCGCTCTCCACGGTTAAACCGGCCTGGGTCAGACCGGTATCCCGGAAAGGCTGGTTTCTGGGAAAATACATCTCGGTATCCGGGGCGGTGGCCGCCATCTTCTTACTGGCCGCTCTGATCGTGGTCCTGCTGGCCTGGGTGCTGTGTGGATTTTCCCCGTTGCTGGAAAAGGATTACGTGGTGCATACGGCCTCTGACCTGGGAGGGAAGTTGGCGCTGGTTATTTGGTTGACGCTGTGGGCTTTGCTGGCCCTCACCGCGGTTACCGCCATGATCGCCACCTGGTTTAACCGGCCCGGGGGGGCGATTGCGTTGATCGTCGGAATGTCTCTGGTGCTGCCGGTCCTGGCTATTTTCGATCCCTTGAAGCCGTTTCTTCTCAGCAGCTATCTTTCTCAACCCTTAGAGCAGATGACGGCCATGGCCAAGGGGATTTCCCTGCCCTTCGCATGGGGGTCCTTGATCCGCAGGACTCTGGTGGGAGCCGGAGTTTGGATGATCATCTCACTGTTTATCGGCATCAGGAGCATTGATAAAAAGGAAATCACTTTTTGAGTGAAAGCGATTAGGAGAGGCAGAAAACCCAACCAACACGACGGGAGCGTGCAGTGAAAAGAAATATTAGCATCGGGCGGGGATTCAGGTGCAGGAATAACCTCGCGGCAAAATTGATAATGGCGTGGTCCGTGGTTGCCCTCGGCCTGCAAGCGGCCCAGGCGGGGGACGAGCACATCTTTAAAACTTCCACCTTGAGCGTCCCCGGGACGTTGTTGTATCTGGAGACGGAAGATCTGAACAAAGATGGTTTGAAAGATATATTTATCGTTCATCGTAAAGGCCTGCACCCCGATTATACCAGATGGTCTTCGGTTTTCTGGCAGAGGAAGGACGGCGGTTTTTCCACCGCCGCCGACCAGTCCTGGGAAATCGATTCCAGCGCCGTGATCATGGATATGGGTGACGTGACGGGGGATGGCAACCTGGAAATATGCTATTTGACGGCCTCAGGAGTTTTCTATTATCCGCTGCGGGACAGTGTATATGCCATCCATCCGGTTAATTTATTCGAAGCCGGCGGATTAACGGTATTTCCCTCCAAAAGAACGGTTCCCCTGGTGAATTTCGTCCGGGACTGGAATGATGACGGAGTGGAAGAGGTCGGCGTATACGGATTCAAGGGTTTATCGCTGTTCTCTCCCAACCCTCAAGGAGATTACCGGATTTCAAGCGAGTTAGAGGTGGAGCTGCATACCAGGATGGGCCGGGTGTACATGGGAAAGGATGACGATCTCTCCTCCGGGGTGGTGGCGCACTTCTCCTTTCCCCCGCTCAAGATTATCGACTTTAACAATGATGGGAAAAGAGATCTGGTGGCCATCCGCGATGACCGGTTGTTCGTATATCTGGGCGAAGAGCGGGGCACCTACCGTTCCACCCCCAGTGAAAATCTGTTTTTTGATGTTATGACCCAGAAGGAAAAGATCGAGCGGATCGCCACCGTGGAAACGATAGTACATGACCTGAACGGCGACGGATTCGCCGATGCCATTGTGACCAAGCAAACCAATAAGGGGCTGACCAACTTCCGGGGGGTGATAAATCTTTTCTACGGCGGGAAGGAAGGATTTAAAGACCAACCCGACCAGGTCATCATATCGGAAGGAACGGCTTCGGCCCGAACTCATATCCGGGACGTGAACGGAGACGGACGGCTCGATTTGATCCTGCCCTCGGTGAAGATCAGCGTAACCTCTATCATCCGTTTCCTGCTGACGAGATCGGTGCCGATAAATTTCAACATTTTCCTGTTGAATGAAAATAATGAATACTCGGACCGGCCGGATTTTACCAAGGAAGTAAAATTTAAAATTGATCTATCCGGCGAATCTGATTCCCAGGCCATGGATCTGGATGGAGATTACAACGGCGACGATCGGAAGGATTTCATTTTCGGAACCCAGGAGAATGAGCTATCGATCTACCTGGGAGTGACCGGAGAGGAAGACCGCCTGTTCTCCAAGAAACCAGCCGCCAAGGTGGAAGCGGCCGCCTTCGGGGAACTCTTCAGTCCCGATCTCAACAATGACGGCTATTCCGATATAGTGATATACTACCCTCAGAGCAAGAAGCGGGAGGGCATGGTCCAGGTACTGATGAATTTAAAGGAACTTAGGTAGTGCCTCTCCGCCCGGGTCCGCGGTCTGCCGGAGGGGAGCCTCTACTTGATCTGGCCGCCTCCCGGAACCAACCGCCCCGCCGCCCGGAAGGCACGTGAAAAAGCATGAAAAAAATAAAAATGCTGCTATATTTTATATGAGTGAGCTCAGTCCGGGAAAGGGTTGAAATCGAACCGCCAAGCGGATAAAAGGCGGAGGGAGGAGTCCGCCCAGGGGGTGATCAGATGGAGAAGTTCGGTTTGGTATCATTATTGGTGATATGCCTGCTTTTATGCGGCTGCACGGACCACCCGGGGATCCAGGGAACCGGTTCCGGGAATGGCGTGCCGGATTATGATCTCATCATTGACGATCTGGCCGGAAATATTGAATTAGGGTACGGTGAGAAGGTATTTATCCGGCAGGATGACCTTTGTATAGAATTCGCCGGCGTTCAGGAGAGCAGATGCCCGATGGGAGTGGTATGTTTTTGGGAAGGTGAGGGAATTGCCTCGCTCCGGTTGTCCCGGCCGGGGATCGATCCGGTACCGGCGGAACCACGGATAAGACCGGGGCGCGATCCGGATATTCATACTGATTTGAAAGTCTATGCGCTGGATTACATAATCACCTTGCTGGCCCTGGAACCCTATCCGGATATCTCCCGGGTATGGAAATTAAGCGATTACGTGGCCACCTTGAGGGTGGAGAAATGTCCCGATCCCAGCGGTTTGGACCACGTGATATTTACCCGTTCCGATCCTTCCCGGCTGGGAAAGGACGCGGTGGTTCTGACCGGCGCGGAGATTTCCGGAAAAATTCTAACCCTAGCCGTGCGTTACGGTGGAGGTTGCCGGGAGCACTCCTTTTCGCTATATATGCATCCGGTTTTCAAGGAATCCTATCCGGTTCAAGCCGATTTATATCTGCGGCATGACGGCCATCATGACACCTGTAAAGCAATAGTCCCGGATGAGGTTTCCTTCGATCTGAGGCGGATAGGGGAATTGTACAAGGATTTGTATGGACGGTACGATGATATAATTCTCCATGTACGAGATTGCCTTCAGGATAATCCCGCGGAAGTGTTCACGGTCACCTATAGGCCGGAATAATGAGCGGATCCATCCCCTGGCGGCGGGAGGAACGGATCAGTTGTCAAAACCTTCGAAATGCCTATCCCGGTAGGCATCGCATTTTGAGCAGAGCAATATCTTATCCCTTTCACCCCGGGACAGGATATCGTTATACCGCTGTTTTATTTCCCCGTTCCAGATATCCAACACGCTGCTCGCATTTACATTTCCCAGCACCGCTCTCCCCGCGATATCCCAGCAGCAAAGCACGGCCCGCCCGTCGCTGTAAAAAAACATTTCCTCCCTCATCTTGAGGCAGGGTTTGGGTACCATCTCCACTCCCTCGGACCACGGCCAGTTGTACATGGGTACTATCAGGGCCCGATCGACCCTTTTGCTCCAGTACTGAAGATAATCCTGCTGCTCGTGCCGGTTGGATTCCATATCTATCATTCTCATTTCGGTGACCGCGTGATGGTTGCTGTCGGCCACCATATCGACGAAACGTTCGATATTTTCCACCACCCGGTGATAGTCCAGTCCCACCCGGTCGAGTTTGTAGGTTTCCTCGGAAAAGGCATCCACGCTGAAACGCACCAGATCGATGCCGGCCTCTATCAACGCTCGCGCCGTATCTTCGGTAAGGGCGTTTCCGTTTGTATTGAGCTCCGCGTGGGCGGTGGGATCCTGTTTGATATAGGAGACTATTTCCGGCAAGCGTCTATCTATCAGGGCCTCATTCTGCAGAAAGGGCCGGTAGGTGATTCCCAATCCGCGGGTGTCGTCTATAATCTTCTTCCAGGTACGGTCCGGCATTCGAGGAGGCTGGCGATCTATCAACCTTTGCGGACAGAAGGGACATTGGGCGTCGCAGCCAATAATGGTTTCTATTTGGATAAACCGGGGTTGTTTGGGATATCTAAATTTATTCGTCACGGTGAGCCTTTCTCCAGATATCGTTCGATCAAATTTACGCAATGAACCGCCGCGCCGCAATGATTTCTTATGAAATCGCAGCCCATTTTTCCCAGTTTATCATGCCAGGATCGGTCACCTATAAATCTTTCCGCCGCCCGCGCGAATTCTTCCGGACTTTCCACGATCCTGCCCACCCCCAGCTCGACCAGTTTGCCGGCCTCCCAGGAATTGCTTATCCGGGGACCGAATAAAACCGGCAGGGAAAGCACGGCCGGTTCCATCACGTTGTGCACTCCCGTGGTCCAGCTGCCCCCCACGTAGGCCAGGTACCCCTTGCGGTAGAGTTCGGCCAGGTATCCAATCCCATCGGCGACGATGACCGGGGCGGGGGTCGGTTCTCCGCCGTCCATCCGGGAAAGCAGGGCGAATTCGAGATTTTCCCGGACCAGTGACCTCTCGATCTCCCTCAGCCGGGGAGGGGTAGGCTCGTGGGGGACCACGATCAGACCGAGGTGGGGGTGTCTCCCCGTCAACAGGCTGAATCCCGGGATAACGATCGCTTCGTCCTTGGGCCAACTGCTTCCGGCGATGATGAATAGACGCGAATCCGCGCTCAGGGATTCCGGCAATTTCACCGTTGAACGGTCTATCCTCTCGCAAACCTGATCGAAGCGGGTGTCACCGGTTACGAATATGCGGGAGTCGTCCCCCAGATGTTTTGAAAATCTGCCGGCGTCTTCCTCCGATATGGCGGCAATGGCGCTTAATTTCGAATATAGTTGACCGTAGAATTTTCTCGCCCCTCCACCGAGGCGCCGGGAACCGGGGGAGAGGGTTCCCGAAACCAGTATCTGGGGATGATTAGATTTGGCTGCTTCCAGGATGAGGTTGGGCCATAAATCGAATTTAACGTAAACGATCAGGGAGGGACGGATCGTTCTGAGGCAAAACCGGGCATTGGCCGGAGTATCGAAAGGGAGATATTCCACGAAGCGTACCGCGGGATTTGGCCGGGAATGATCGAATTTCTCGTAGTATTCCATGCCGGAGGAAGAATAAAAAGTAAGCGCGATCTGCAGGGAGGAACCGAATTTATCGGTCAATAGATCGATCACCGGCTTGGCTTGCAGGAACTCTCCCACGGAGGAGACATGAAACCAAATGAGGGGAGAGTGGGGGTCTAATTTTTTTGATTTAACCTTCCAGCGATCACGCCAGCCCTTTCTGGCCGTAAAAGATTTTTTGATCTTTTCGTTACGGAACGAAGCCAGCCTGGCCACCAGCCAACCTGCGGGCAATAGAAAATTATATATGGTTCGTGACAGCATCAGCTACTTTTCCCGATATTCAAGGCCCGCTCAGCCCGCTCCCTGAAAATGGCCTCTATCGCCGTAATCACCTGGTCCGGTTGGATTCTTTCCAGGCACTCCCTGGTTCCCAAGGGGCAGGGGAGGGCGCCGTTTCTGGAGCAGGGGCGGCAATCCAGCTCCATTTCGAGCACCCTGCTTTCCGGAAGGCGGGGATAGT
>JAFGPI010000170.1 GCA_016926065.1 Candidatus Krumholzibacteriota bacterium | reverse complement strand
GGGCAATCGATCGATCACGCGCATATCCACCTGATTCCCCGCTACCGGGGGGATGTCCGGCGCGCCAAGGGAGGGGTGCGGGGAGTGATACCGGACCGGCAGGACTATTGATGGATGAGCGTGGCTGTCCTCGGTGCGTAGCGACTCCCGGCTGGTAAAAGCGGCTTTCCATATACCAGCTCAAATCGATTAAATAAAATAACATAGGCCGAGAAGCGCTTGGTTAACATAATATCACTCCCATCGTTGGGAGTGAATTTATTACCCGGAACGGAGGTGGAAAAACTATCAAGATTTAAAATCCCCGGACGAATACTGTAATTGAATAGGAGCAAGAGCGACCGGTCCCTATGGCGGGAGCCTGCTCCGGTCCTGGTTTGGACATGCTTTTCACCAGCCCAGGGCTACCGGATTTTTTCACGCTCCCAAGCTGGATGCTCGGGGCGGATTAGGAAGGAATTGGGGAACCATAAATGTTACCGGATTTTTATGCTAAGGCTGTGGGGCTTTTCTACCGGCCGGTTACATCATTTGAAGCCCGGAAAGGATCGTATGTATTTTTTTGAAAGAGTAACCGGAATACGCTCGCTATATAAGGCGTTCCTGCTGGGGGCGGTGTTCACCTCCATATTTTTATCTTTTCCCGCCCGGGGAGCTGAAGACAATTGGCTGCACATCTCTATCGCGGGGAAGCCTACGACCCTCTATCCCTGGAATCTTGATGATGTATACGCCACTATGATCGTACAGAGTAATATCGTCGAGGGATTGGTGAAATACGATGAAAAGGATATGGTGATCAAACCGCACCTGGCAGTGGATTGGGAAGTGGAAGAAGCCGGGCGGGAATGGATCTTTAATCTGCGCGAAGGAGTGATGTTTCACGACGGATCCCCACTCACCGCGGACGATGTGGTTGAATCGATCAGAAGGATTTCAAACTTTTTTAAGGATGAGATCGAGAAAACCGGCCCCCTGCAGGTACGCTTTAGATTTCCGGGAAAAACGGCGGGACTTTTGAAAACCCTCTCCAAGGTCTATTTTGCTATCGCCAAGGAGGACGAGGACGGGACGGTGCTGGGAACCGGGCCCTTTTCCCTGGAAAAACGTAATGGTTCCAACAAGATAAGGCTAAATAGATTTTCCTCCTACTGGGGTGAAAAGCCCAGGCTGGACGGGGTGACCTTCCATTGCCTTATGGATATAGAGGAATCGGTGCAAAGCCTGCGGGAGGGCAAGATCGATGTGGTATACATGATCCCCCTTTCCCTGGCGGCGGAAATCGAAGCGGACGGGCAATTGATCCTTTCCCGGCTGCAGGGGGCGACCTTCAGCTATCTGCACATAAATACTAGAAAATCCCTGCTCGATATCAAGGAATTTCGCTACGCCCTGAATATAGCGCTGGACAGGGAAAGGATCATCGAGTCGATTTTCCATGGACAGGCGGACCGGTGCCGGGGGATTCTACCTCCGGTTATCTGTAAGCATAACAAGCAGGTCGAGGAATATCCCTACGATCCGGATAGGGCCAGGCAGATCGTGCAAAAATATCTGCCCGGCCAGGAGCGGAAATTCAAGATGATCGGATTGCCCTTTCCGCGGCCCTACTGTCCCGATCCCGCGGCCCTGGCCAAAATGGTGATAGGATACCTGGAGAGAACCGGTATTGAGATCGAGTACGTGACCACACAGTCGTGGGAAGAATGGTTGGATATCGTGGGGGGGGACGATTACGATTTTGTCATGGCCGGATGGGTCCTGGACTCGATGAGCCCGGATGATTTTTTCAGCGATATCTTTTATATAAATGGAAATCAGTGGACGATCGGCACGCGCTGGGAGAACGCCGATTTCACTTCCTTGATACTGGAAGCCAGAACCAAGGTTTCGGTGCGGAAACAGTGGGAGTTGTATCACCGGGCGGAAGAAATAATCATCGATGAATGTCCCTGGATAATCCTGGCCCATCCCCACCGGTTGAGCGCTTACCGCAAGGGGATATCCGGCTTGAAATTTTCTCCCACCACGGAGTTTGGGCTCCGGGAGGGAAATAAGGACATATGGTAAAAAGGCCCACTTCAGCCCCAGCCGGCGGGGAATGTCCCGTCCTCCGGCACCGCTACCGGGCGCGATTTCTTCCGGATGGGCCGAAACGGTATGGGGACCGGCCCCGGGAACGCTAAATCGAGATGTTACGTACGAGGTTTGGGTATTTTGAAGTAAGGATAGGTGATGATTACTGCAGCCAGAAAGAAGAGTGCCGGGAGCGGCATGACAGGATGGGGAGCCTTTATTTTCTGCTTTTTGCTAACGGGCGTCTCCGCGCGCGGGGAAGAAGCGAACTGGCTTAACATCGCATTGCCCGGCAGGCCGATGACCTTCATGCCGGTGGAAGTCGATGATGCCGTTTCCACTACCGTGTTGCAGAACAACGTATTCGAGGGCCTGGTCAGATACGATGAATCCCGGCACGTGATAGAGCCGGCCTTGGCCGTGGACTGGGAGCTTGACGGGACCGGATTGGTCTGGACCTTCAACCTCCGGGAGGGTGTGCGTTTTCATGATGGGTCCCCTCTCACCGCCGGGGAAGTGGTGGATTGTTACCGCGGAAATCCGAAATTCGAGGGTCAGATTGAAAAAACCGGTCCCCTCCAGGTGCGTTGCGTCCTGCCCCGGGTGTTGGTGGGATTTTTAAAAACAATTTCCAATGTAAAATATGCGGTTGCGAAGACTCTCCCGGGAGGGGGAGTGGTGGGTACCGGACCGTTTTTTCTGGATCAATGGAACCCGGCGGAAAAAATCGTGTTGAAGTCATTCGGAGATTATTGGAGGGGGAAATCCACCCTGGAGGGAGTGAATTTTCGCTGCCTGGTGAACGCGCGAGAGGCGTTGAAACAGATGCGGGAAGGCTCTATCGACGTCTTTGCCGTGGTTCCCCCTTCCCTGGCCGGGGAAATTCAAGCCGATAAAAATATCGTTCTCTCCGTGCTGAAAGGGGCCAATACCTGTTTTATCTATATCAATACCAGCCGGCCGCCCTTGGATAAAACCGAGTTCAGGCAGGCGCTTAACCTGGGAATTAACCGGGAGAACATTATCCGGGATGTTTACTTGAAACAGGCTATGGAATGTGCCGGAATCCTTCCTCCGGTGATAGGGGGCCGCAGCGGGGGGCCGGGAAGGGTGGGGTATGATCCGGCGGCTGCCCGGGAGATCGTGAAAAAATATTTAAACGGGAAAAAACACGTGTTCAAACTGATTGGATTACCCTATATGCGACCCTACTGCCCTGAGCCCAATCATATGGCCAGATTGATCGCCGGATATCTGAAAGGGATCGGCTTGAAGATCGAGTACGTGCAGACCAAATCCATGGCGGATTTTATGGAAAGGATAGGGGGCGACGATTATGATTTTATCGTCGACGGGTGGATTATAAGTTCCGGCAATCCGGACGATTTTTATACCGGGCTGTTCGGTATTGGTGAGGCCGACTGCCTCTATGGATCCTGCTGGAAAAACGAGCAGTTCGAATCGCTGATCCTGCATGCCCGGGAAACCGTGCCGGAGGAAAATCAAATGGAACTCTACGAACGAGCCGACCGGATAATCTTCCAGGAGTATCCCTGGATAATACTGGTGCATTCCAACCAGCTCGGCGCCTACAGAAAAGGGGTCAGCGGATTGGTCTTTTCCCCCACCGGCGAACTGCGCCTGCACGCGGTGGGAAAGAATATCTAGCCGGAGTTTAACCTCGGCGGACGCCCCTGAAATCCGATCTGATTTTGAGCCGGGGCCCGCACGTGCTCCTTCCCTATCGAACGGTTGAGGCCGCCGGCGGCATTTGGGGAAGGAGGGAGGGATTCGGATTGATCCGATCTTTCGGCATCCTGGGTTGACACCAACGGGCCACTTAATTATACTACCCCATATTTTAAAGTAACCCTTATGTATTCGCTGTCGTCCGGGGGCCCCTTTGAAAGAGATAGTTCAGCAGATACTGGAAACCGAACGGGAAATCCGCGAAAAGATAGATCAGGCTCATGCCGAAGCCCAGAAAATCGTGCGCAACGCCGAAATCAGGAGCCGCGAGATCCTGGATGAACGCCGGCAGGAAGCTACCCGTGAGGGCCAGCAAATGATCGAACGGTTGAAACAGGAAGCCGAGGAAGAGAGAAACCGCCAGGTGGAAGCTGTTAAGGGAGGAAGCCCGGAACTCTTGAGCAGCAGGAGCCGGGAAATCGAACAGGTGGTGACCAAAATTACCGGTTTGGTTACCGGACAAGAGGGCCTCTAATCCTTTCCGGCCAAACTGGATATAAGCTTCCTGAGTTTAACATCCTGGAATTATGATTTTAAGACCGGTAAGCAAGTACGCTTTGATAAACGCCAAAGTCCGGGCGCGGTTGAGCACGCTGCTGTCCCCGGAGACGATTACGCGTTTGGCGGAGGCCCGGGACCTGGCCGAGTTTTACGCCTCCCTGGGCGGCACCATCTACGAGGATATCTTTTCCCGGCCGGAGATCACTTTCGATCCGCGGGTGGGGGAACGGTTGCTGCTGGAGCGGGAAGTGGAATGGCACTCGGAGCTGCTGGCGGATGTCAAAGGGGCCGAAAGGGCCTTGATAGCGCATTTTCTCGAGAAGTACGAGATCGAGAACCTGAAAACGGTGTTGCGCACGCGCGAGGGCAGCCGCGACCAGGAAGAGATGAAATATATCATCCGCAAAAAACTTCCCCATGCCCTTCCCTACCAGGCGATAGCCGAGGCTTCCACCATGGACGAGGCGGTATCGTACCTGTCCGGCACTCCCTACCTGTCCGCCGTGGAAAGCGTAAGGGAAGATTATGAGGCGCGGGGCACCCTCTTTCCGGTGGAAATAAACCTGGAAATCGATTATTACCGCCGCCTGCAGGACCGCGTCAAGGCCCTGGACAAGAAGGACCGGGAGATAACGAAGAAATTGGTGGGATTGGAGATCGATCAAAAGAACCTGGCCTGGCTGGTCCGGCTTAAATTCTATTACGATATCCCGGTGGGAGAGTTGCTCGACTACAATATCCCCGGTGGATACCGGATGGCGAAGAATAAGCTAAAGCGGGCCTTCCAGGCGGAATCGATAAGGGAGGTCCTGTCCGTCGCCCTGAAAGATTCATTCAAGAATATCTCGGAGATGCTGGTGCAGGGCAAGGAATTGAGCAAGCTGTACCTGCTGGAGATCATTCTTTGGAATTACCTTATCACCGAGGCCCGCCGGACCCTGGGAGGATTTCCTTTCACTATCGGCACCGTCCTGGCCTACCTGATCTTGAAAAGAACCGAGATCCGGAATATAATCACCATCCTGAACGGTAAGGTCTACCGGATGGGCCGCGGAGAGATCGAAAGCCATCTGAGGGTATCATTCTAAGGATAGCGTATGTTTACACCGGAACGCATGCATCAGATCAACGTGATGGTTTTTGAATCCGAGGTGGACGAAGTGGCCAAAGCCATCGTCCGGTTGGGTATTCTTCACCTGGTCCAACTGGACGACCGGCAGCCCTGGGTGGAAAAGCTGGGCACCTTCGAAGCCGGAAAGCTGAGTGAGAAGATCGACCGGCTGGGAATGCGCGTGGCTTCCCTGATGAAGGATCTGGGTATCCGCGAACTTCCCCTGCAGGAGAGGGACGGGCAGCTGCTGGAAGTGCCCCTGAGCGATTTCGACGACATGGATAAGGATATGGTCTCTCTCGAATCACGGGTGGAGGAGGTGGTTATACGGCGCAAGGAGATGAAGGTGCGATTGGAGAGGATGCAGGGGATCCTGAACGAGGTTTCGCCTTTAGCCGAGGTTGGACTGACGCTGGAGAAAACTCCCTACACCTTCCTGGAGATCAGGTACGGCCGGGTACCCAAGGATATGCTGGAGTATGTCCAGGAGAAGATCTCACCCCTGGCGGCCATCGTTATCCCCCTGGCGAGCCGGGAGGAGGGAGAGATAATTCTTCTCATCGGCCTGAAAACGGACCGCTTGAAGCTGAAAAGGATTTTACGCGAAGCCTCTTTCGAGGAAATAGAAAAAAGCGGGGAGGAGGGCGCGGACGAGGAAGCCGGATTGGTGACCGGTGAGCTGGAGGAGCGGATCCAGGAATTACGTGGGCAGTTAGAGCAGCTGGACGGGGAATTACTGGAAATCAAGAGCGATAACGCCGCCCGGGTGACCGATTACCACCGTTCCCTCCGGGTGGCCGAGTTGCTTATCCGGGTGAAGAGCTACCTGCGCAAAACCAAAAAGACTTACCTTTTCTCGGGGTGGATTCCCAGCGATAAGAAAAGGGAAGTGCATCAGGAGATACTGCGGGCGGCCCGGGGTAGGGCCATAATCGAGGTGATCGCTCCGGAGCAGATAGTGGGGGTCAAGGAGGGCGATATCAAGGTTCCGGTTATGCTCAAGCACCCCGGGTTTTTCCGGCCTTTCGAAATGCTGGTCTCCAGCTACGGGCTTCCCGAGTACACATTTATCGATCCGACCTTTTTCGTGGCCATAAGCTTTCTTATCATGTTCGGGATGATGTTCGGGGATATCGGGCACGGCCTGATTCTGGGGCTGATCGGATGGTTGCTCGGATTTCGCCCGGGACAGCGCAGCGAGGGCATGATCCTGGTGGGCAAGCTGGCTTTCTATTGCGGACTCTCTTCCATACTTTTCGGATTTATGTACGGGAGCCTGTTCGGGCTGGAGGATTTGATTCCGGGCCTCTGGATCAAACCGATGCATAACGTGCTTTACTTCTTCCGGGTGGCGATATTCTTTGGAGTGACCATGATATCCCTGGGAATTATATTGAATATAATAAACGCCATACGCGTGAGAAATTTCAAGGCCACCTTCTTCGATCATGCCGGCCTGGTCAGCGCCATAATATACTGGTGCGGTATCGGCGCGGTGTCTATCTTCCTGAGCAGCAAGCCGGTTCCCCTGCTGTTGATCATATTCGGTATCGGGTTGCCCGTTTTCCTGATTTTCCTCCGGGAACCGCTGGCCGCGCTATTCGGGAAGCGCCGCATGCGGTTCGAGATGGGGGTGGCTACCTACGTCATGGAGACGGTGGTGGAAGTGATGGAGATATTCACCGGCTACCTGGGGAACACCGTGTCCTTTATCCGCGTGGCGGCCTTCGCCCTGGCTCACGTGGGGTTGTTCATAGCCGTATTCAGCCTGGTCAACATGGTGAAGGGCGGGGCCCGGGGAGCGGTATACTCGGCGCTGATACTTATTCTGGGAAATGCTATCATTATCGCCCTGGAAGGAATGGTAGTGACGATACAGGCCATCCGTCTGGAGTACTACGAGTTCTTCGGCAAGTTCTTCATGGGAGGCGGGGTGGCTTATAAACCGATCGGTCTGGGAAAAACCTGGAACCGGAAAAGATGAAAGGAGATCCCTAGGATGTCACAGCAAGAGGCACGCAGGAGGAAGATGAAAAGATGGATCACCATATCCACCACGGCGGTGTTTTCGACCGTCTTAATCGTCCTGCTGATAACCCTTATCAGTTCGGCCGCGCATGTACACGGCCAGGATCAGGCCTCGCAGCAGGCCGTGCACGAGAAACAAGCCAGTATGGGGGAGGCCTACACTCCCGAGAAGGCCAAGATAACCATGTGGGGATTCGCGGCGGCCGCTTTCTCCACCGCCATCGGCAGTGTCGGAGCGGGAGTGGCGGTGGCCTACGTGGGATCCGCGGCGCTGGGTGCCATCGGAGAAAAGCCCGAGCTGGCGGCCCGGGCCCTCATTTACGTGGGGCTGGCCGAAGGGATAGCCATTTACGGTTTGATCATTTCGATAATGATCCTAAACAAGCTGTAAGGACCACCGGGGAGCGCGCGGGGAGGGGATCGAAGCGCAATGCGGATTGGTCAGGCAGCCCGGAGTTGATCGATGCAGTTCTACGTGATCGCTGACGAAAACACGGTGACCGGATTCAAATTGGCCGGATTGGAAGGGGAAGTCGTCGAGACCGCCGAGGAGGCGCGGGAAGCGATGAAAAAGGCTTTTTCATCAAGCGAGATCGGGATAATCATTGTTACCGAGAGGATCGCGGCATTGATCCACGAGGAGATGGAGGAGTTTATTTTCGGGCACACCTTTCCGCTTATCATTGAGATACCGGACCGCCGGGGACCGTTGGAGGATAGGGTTTCTATCCGGAAGATGGTGAATTCAGCCGTGGGGCTCAATATATGATTGTCCGGGCGGATTAAAAAAGGGAGAAGGACCTGTGGTCGACAAGGAATCGGTGGAGAAAATCTGCAGTCAGATAAGGGAGGACGGCGAAAAAGAGGTGGAGTCGATCCTTGCCAAAGCCGCGCGGACGGCCCAGGAAATCGTTGCAGGCGCGGAAGAAAAGGGAAGGGCGGCGGCGGAAAAGAACATCAAGGAGGCCACCGCGCAGGGAAAGACCGCTCAGCGCCGCTTGCTCTCCAGCGTCAATATCGAGGTTAAGCGGGCCAAGCTGAAAGCGCGCGAAGAGGTCATTTCCAAGGTGCGCGGCGAGGTGGAAAAGTCGTTGGCCGATATCCGCCAGGGCGAAAGCTATCCCCGCATAATGGTGCAGCTGATCTGCGAGGGGGTACGCGCGCTGGAGGGAGAGGAATTCATCGTGTACGCAGACCGCCGGGATATCGGACTGCTGCAGGACACCGTCTTTCCCCGGGTGCAAAAGGCCATGGCGGAGGAAAACCGCGCGGTGAAAAAGCTGAAAGCGGAAATCCTGGACAAACAAACGCTGGGGGGAGCCCGGGTGGGGGTTCCCGGGGGCAAGGTAATATACGATAATTTATTCGAGGCGCGGATGTACAGGTTGCGCGATCAAATAAGGAACATCGTCTTTGAGAACGTTTTCTATCCGGAAGGAAGCGAGGATTCGGGCAGTGCTTGAGATTATCGGAAAAGTGGACAAGGTTATCGGTCCGGTCGTTCACGCCCGGGAGATTGACAAGGCCAAGATGCTCGATCTGGTGGAGGTGGGCGATCAGCATCTGGTGGGTGAAATCGTCAAGTTAAACGATGACCGGGCGGTGATGCAGGTTTATGAGGATACCACCGGATTGGCGCCGGGAACAAATATATACAGCGCGGGGGTGCCGTTGTCGGTGGACCTGGGCCCGGGATTGCTGGGAACGATATACGACGGTATCCAGCGGCCCCTGGAAGTCATCCGGGACTCCTCCGATCAATATATCCAGAAGGGAATACATGTATCGGCCCTGGACAGGGAGAGGAAGTGGAATTTCAAGCCGTTGCTGGAGGTGGGAAGGGAAGTGGAAGGGGGAGAAACCGCCGGGACGGTGCAGGAGACGGAGTTGATCGAGCACCGGGTGCTGGTGCCTCCGGGAATGGCGGGAAAAGTGTCCTGGGTGGCGCCCCCCGGGGAGTATACGGTGGAGGGAGTGGTGGCCCGGATCGAGGATCAGGCGGGGCTGCAGCGGGAAGTCAGGTTATACCAGCGCTGGCCGGTCCGCCGGGGACGTCCCATCAAGGGACGCCAACCGCTGAGCATTCCGCTTATCACCGGTCAGAGGGTTATCGATTTTCTCTTTCCGGTGGCCAAGGGAGGAACCGTGGTGGTGCCGGGTGGATTTGGCACCGGCAAGACCATGATCCAGCACGCCCTATCCAAATGGAGCGACGCGGATATTATCGTTTACATCGGCTGCGGGGAGCGCGGCAACGAGATGACGGACGTGCTGATGGAGTTTCCCCGGCTGATAGACCCCCGCACCAACAGGCCGATCATGGAGAGAACCGTTCTCATAGCCAACACCTCCAACATGCCGGTAGCGGCCCGGGAGGCTTCGATCTACACCGGTATAACCATCGCGGAGTATTACCGCGATCAGGGATATCATGTGGCCATCATGGCCGATTCCACCTCCCGCTGGGCGGAGGCGCTGCGGGAGCTCTCCGGACGCATGGAGGAGATGCCCGCCGACGAAGGGTATCCCGCCTACCTGCCGACCCGGTTGGCTGAGTTCTACGAGAGGGCGGGAATGGTCGAGACCCTGGGAGAAAAGGCGGGTTCGATCAGCATCGTGGGTTCGGTGTCCCCTCCCGGAGGAGATTTCTCGGAACCGGTCACCCAGCATACCAAGAGATTCGTGCGCTGCCTGTGGGCCCTGGACCGCCAGTTGGCCAACGCGCGCCACTACCCGGCCATTTCCTGGTTGGACAGTTACAGCGAATACGTGGAGGAGATCAGCGACTGGTGGCAGGAACGCTCGGGAGGGGAATGGAAGGAGATCCGCCGGGAAATTATGGACCTCCTGCAGCAGGAAGGCAAATTGCAGCAGGTGGTCAAGCTGGTGGGACCGGACGTCCTGCCCGATACCCAGAGGATCGTGCTGGAAACCTGCACCATGTTCAAGAACGCCTTTCTGCAGCAGAATAGTTTCGATAAGATCGATATGTACTGCATCCCCCAGAAACAGATCAAGATGCTTCAGGTTATTTTGGATTTTTACAAACTGGGTCTGGAAAATATCAAAAAGGGAGCCAATATCCATCAACTGAAAAAAATGGAAGTATACTCGGATATCATGAGAATGAAATTTTCGGTTTCCAACGATGAAATCAAGAAGATCGATGAAATCAGGGATAAACTCAGCCGCTCCATGCAGCGTATCACGGAGATGTTCGAATAAGAAACGGTGATATCATGAAGGAGAAGAACTTAACCGGAGGCCGGGAGTACATCGGGATCAGCCAGGTCTCCGGTCCGCTGATTGCCATCAAGGGGATCCACAACGTGGGATACAACGAGTTGGCGGAAATCGTCGATCCGACCGGTAAGATCAGGTTGGGCATGATCCTGGAAAGCAGCGAAGGAGCCGCGGTCATCCAGGTTTTTGAGGGAACCTCCGGTCTATCCATTCCGGAAACCCGGGTGCGTTTCAGCGGCGAACCGCTTCGCTTCGGGGTGAGCGAAGAGATCATGGGAAGGGTTTTTAACGGGCTGGGCCAGCCGATCGATGGAGGCCCGCCTCCGCGGGCCGAGATGATGATGGATGTCAACGGACTGCCCATCAATCCCACCGCCCGGGATTATCCCAAAAAATTCATTCAAACGGGAATTTCGGCCATCGACGGAATGAACACTCTGGTACGCGGTCAGAAACTGCCGATATTTTCCGGAACCGGAATGCCGCATAACCGGATAGTGGCGCAGATAACCCGCCAGGCGACCATCGTGGGAGAGGATACCTCCTTCGCGGTGGTTTTCGCCGCCATGGGG
>JAFGPI010000169.1 GCA_016926065.1 Candidatus Krumholzibacteriota bacterium | reverse complement strand
CAGCATCTTGTTGACGCTGAAATGCCGGCCGATATCCCGCAGGAACTCTATAAAATTCAAGGGGCGGAGCCACTCGGCGTTATCCAGCATCAGGGCTTTACCGTCCGAAAAATCCAAAAAATGGCTCAATTGTTTTTTCAGCCCCTGGGCGTTGGCGTCAATCTGCTCGGCGGTAATAAGCTGCCTCAGATCGGTCTTCCCGCTGGGATCCCCGATCATGGTGGTGCCTCCCCCGATGAGGGCGATGGGCCGGTGACCGTGATGCTGCAGGTGGGCCAATGCCATTATCGGTACCAGGCTCCCGCAATGAAAACTGTCCGCCGTGGGATCGAAACCGATATAGCAAGTGGTCGGTTTCGATAATAACTCCACCACTTTCTTCTCGTCGGAGCATTGTTGGATAAAACCCCGCTGCCGGAATACTTCAAAAACGTTCATCAATTACTTCTCCTATATAGAACGATCCGCCTGCCGGCCGCCTAGCCGCGTCCGGCCGGGATACCCGGTCCGATTGCCGTATGGTCCTGCTCCTCCTCTTCCTCCACCCGCCATTCACCGTTCCCCGGCATGATAACACGCTGAGGCGCGATCAATAAGTTTTTTTTCAGCATTATCCTTTCAAATATGCCGCTCCCTGTAAAGTAAAGAGTCCCGGGCGGCAAGCCGCCGGACGATCAACCGGACCGGATTGATAGCTTTCTCTTTAAATCGTAAGGGAAATCGAATATATTCTATAGTATCTCCCCCGCCTCCGGCGGCCGGAGCATGCTCCGGCGGATAGGGAGCAAGGATTGATCTTCTACAACCCCCGGCGCGGGAGAAGGTAACAGGGGAGGCCAGCGGACGGACGCCTCCCCCTTCCGGGAGAAGAGGAATACAGAAATGAGACTAAGCGATATAGTAAAAGCGGCGCCGGTAATGCTGGCGATGGCGTTGATTTCACTCCCGGCCGGGGCGCTTCCATCCTCCGCGGAAAAGGAATCCGCTAGGATAAACCGGATCAACCTCCTGATAAAGGAAAAAGGATACCACTGGACGGCGGGAACCACTTCGGTCTCAAACCTATCCCGGGAGGAAAAAATGAAACTCACCGGATTTATCCCGCCCTCCGAGAAGGAGTGGAACGCCTTGCCGCTTTTCCTCCCGTCCGCAGCCGATGTCGATGATCCGGTCTTTGACTGGAGGACGAACGAGGGAACCACTCCCGCCCGGGACCAGGGACCGGTGTGCGGTTCCTGCTGGGCCTTCGCGGCGGTGGGACAGTTGGAGGGGCACGCCCGCATATACGACCGGAAAATCCTCGATCTGTCCGAACAGCAGTTGATCGATTGCAACACCTTCGGCGATGATTGCGACGGGGGGAACCACTGGCACGCTTACGAAATATTCCGGGATTACGGAGCGGTGGACGAGGGATGCATCCCCTACCGGGAAAGCGACGGCTTTGCCTGCAGGCAGGAAAGCTGCGAGATACACGCCCGCATCGGCGGTTACTCGGTTGTGAAAAATAACGTCTTTTCCATCAAGCAAGCCCTGCTAAAGGGCCCGGTGGCCACCGTTTTATACGTGGACGACCTCTTTCACGATTACGTGGACGGGTGCTATGACGTGGACAATATGCTGTACGAACCGGATCACGCGGTGCTTATCGTGGGCTGGGACGATACCCAATGCGGGGGCCAGGGGGCCTGGATCTGCAAGAACAGCTGGGGAACGGACTGGGGAATCGACGGTTTCTTTTACATCAAGTACGAAGTGAGCTGGATCGGGTACTACAGCGCCCAGATTTCCTACCTGCCCACGGTGGTCCACAAATATCCCAACGGCGGAGAAATGTTATATGCCGGAGAGTACTGCGAAATCTCCTGGACCACCGGCGCGCCGGTTCCCGATTCGGTGAGCATTCACCTCAGCCTGGACGGGGGAGTGAATTTCGACACGGCCCTAAAGACCGGGCTCCGGGGAGTGAGCTCATACAGCTGGAAAATACCGGATCTTAGAAACGACCAGGCGGTTATCGGTATTACCACCTATGTGGCCGATGCCGTAACCGGGTGGGACGCCGGCGATGGCCCCTTTACCATTTCCCTGAAAAACTCTTTGCATCAAAATTTCCCCAATCCCTTCAACGGAACGACCACCATCGCCTATTCGCTGCGAGAACCGGGAAGGGTCAAGATCGTGATATACGATATCTCCGGCAATTTAATCAAAACCCTGCGCACCGGCGATCAGCCGGCGGGTTACTACGAAACGAGCTGGGATGGCAGGGATCAGCGAAACCGAGAGGTCTCTTCCGGTATCTATCTCTGCCGGGTGGAGGCCGGATCGTTCGAGGAAACGATCAAGATCGTTTATTTGAAATAGCCCCCGCGCGGGGCGGCGGAACCCTGGAAAGGAGCGCAAGCGGATGCCGGACGGGGAAAGCATAGTGTATCTGAACGGAAGGTATATTCCGGAGAACCAGGCCGCCATCTCCATCCATGACCGGGGATTCCTTTTCGCCGACGGCGTTTATGAAGTCATCCGCTGCTATCAAGGCCGGCTCTTCGAGGAGGAAAACCATTTCCTCCGCCTGCGGAGAAACCTGGATCAACTGCGCATCGAGCAGCAGGGGACCGGGAGGCTGGCGGAAGCGTGCGCACGGTTGCTCCAAGAAAACGATCTTTCCCGCGCTGAATCGACCATCTACCTCCAGATCACCCGGGGGGCCGCCCCCCGCACGCACTTCTTCCCCGGGAACGATATCCCGCCCACCATATTCGCCCGCGCCTCCCGCTTCGAACCTCCGCGGAGGGAACAAAAACTGGGGGTGGGGATCGTGCTGGTAGCGGATAACCGGTGGGGACGCTGCGACATCAAATCGATCGCGCTGCTGCCCAACGTGCTGGCCAGGGAAACCGCCCGGGAGCGGGGAGCCGAGGAAGCGGTTTTCGTCCGGGAAGGCATCCTCACCGAGGGAAGCTGCTCCAATTTCTGCGCGGTATTCACCGGGGGCGTGGTGACCCACCCGGAAAACCACCGGATCCTGCCCGGAATCACCCGCCGGGTGGTGGTGAATCTGTGCCGGCAACTGAAAATCCCCATCCAAGAAAGGGGAGTAAGCCGGAACGAATTGCCGGAGGCCGAGGAGCTTTTTCTGCTCAGCACCACCAAGGAGATAATGCCGGTGGTACGGGTAGACGGGGAGACGGCCGGCGGCGGGCGGCCGGGCCCGGTCACCCAAGCGCTGCAAAGAGCCTTCGCCGAAAAGACCGGAAAATAGCCGGGAGCGGGCGGGGTGTCACCGGTGTCGGGCGACCGGTGTTTAACCTCATCCAGTATCGATATCAACCTCCGGCCCGGAAACCGTTAAGGGTGAGGCTTCGGTAGGCCCTAAGAGAGTCTTCCGGACTACAAACGGCATTTCCAAAGCCTCACTCCTGCAAGCTGTAGGAAATCAGCTGGTTGTGGTAAAAGGTCGGAATGACCACCAGGCCTTTATCCCGGATATAGCCGAAATCGGCCAACTTTATCTCCACCGCCCGGGTATCGAGCAGTTTGACCGCTTGCCCGGAAGGGCTCACCCGGTACAGTTTCCCCTGCCAGATCGAAACCAGGTAATTTCCCTCTTTATCGACCTGCAGACCGTCGATGAAACCTTCCCCCAGGTTAACGATGGTGCGTATCTCTCCGCTTTCCAGATCCACCGCCTTAAGCCGCCCGTCGCCGCTGTTGCCGAAAATCAACCTCTCCCCGTCGGCCAACAGCCCGTTGGGATCGAGCACTTCCCCACCGCTCAACCACACCTCGCAATCATCTTCGGCGCAGCGGTAGATCACGTTCTGCCTCGAATCCGAAACATAGATCCGGCCTTTTTTATCCACCGCGATATCGTTCAGAAAGCCCGGGGAGGGCAGGGAGCGCCTCTCGGTGATTCTTCCGGAATCGGGATCGATAAAGGCGATTCCCGGTCTCTCCACCACCAGTAAACGGTCCCGGTGCATCACCATGCCGGTGGGATTGGCCAATCCGGTCACCCACTGCATATCGATCACCTCTCCCCGGTCGGAGAGGCGGGAGATGAACTGCCTGGTCTGGGGCCCGGCCCGGCCCGATTGATCGAGGTTCGATACGTAGATCACCTTCCTCTTCGAATCGTAGAGCGCCGATTCGGGCATCAGGAAATCCGCCCCCGTTTCCCATTCTTCCTTTACCCCCGCGGCCTTGAAAATCTCCTCCCCATCCTGGCACATGAATCCCCAACCGCCGAAGGATTCGGCCACCGCCAGCACCAATTCGTTATCCCCCTCATGGAGGGAAAGGTAAAGGGCATCGAACAATCCCACGATCCCCAGGAACGAGTCGTCCCGGTAGTGGTAAGCACTGTTACCGGAAAAAATAGTTTTACCATTGAGTATGACGGCCGCGAAATCACTGTATCCAAAATTAAGTTTCAGCACGTAATCCTTCTGGGCCCGCAGGATCGTTTTCGCGAAAACGATATCGCCTTCCCGGTTTTTTCTCTGGCGGTAGCGGGCGATGTCCACCAGTCCGGTGGGATCGCTACGGATATCCTCCCAGGTGATACCCTCCACCTGATCGACGTCGAATTCGGCTTCCAGGTCAAACTGCATCAGGCTGAAATTCTGGGAAAGCCGCCACTCGGTAATCATGCCCGGCAGGCTGTCCTCCACCGGGGGGGGATCGAAACTCAGGTCCTGGCGGGCCTGGAAGCTGAAACGGGAGAAAAAGGCCGATCCGTCCGGGGGCCCGAAAACGCCCACCGTGCCCCGGCTCACTCCATGCTGTAGGTTGTCGATGACCAAAACCGGCCGCTCCTCCTGGCCTATGAATACCCGGGCCTGCCGGCCCGACACTTCCAGGCGCAGACGGAACCACTGATTTTGGGGAAATACCGCGTTCCCGGTATACCCCGGGCCGTGGTACAGCTGCCATCCGGCGATTCCATTTATGACCGGGGTGTATTGGAGGGCATCGGTGGAATACTTGTTATGGTGGGGACGGATATAGAACCGTTCGTAGTCCTGCTCGGACTGCATTCGGAACACGATCCCCGGGTAGGAACGGTCCCCGGTGACGTAGAGATCGACCTCGATCGTACCGTCATCGAACATCAGATCCTTGATATAGGCGAATCCGGCCAGGCATTTCCTGCCCCCGCATTCGGTCACCTGGGCGTTCCTTTTCACCCAGCGGTCCGATTCCACGCTTATCTCCTCCCCCCGGACCTCCGCGGCGGAAAGCAGCATCCATAAAGAAATAACCGGCACTCCCCAGGCCACCAGTCTCTTTCCGACCATCAGCTTCTCCTTTGCTTTGGTTACATATTCACCGGCAACTTATATTCTTATACTCCGCGGTTACTAAATCTATCCCCTTAATTTGAGAATATTCTTGGCCTTGCAGAGGCGGTCTCAAGCGATCCCGATCATAAGGGCGGAAATACCGTTAAGATGGATGAGAAAGGGATACTTATGGCTTAAACCAAATACCGGCTTATCCCGCGGCGGCAAGGATCAACTTTATCCCCTCTGCCCGGCCGCCGCCGGGAGACGGGGCGGGCCGGTTAGTCCCGGTGAGGGATTAGGTTGAGACATACCTTTCCGAGCGTCCCTCAGGGAGCACTGAGGGTAACGGTATAGCTGTAGGTCATGGGAGGCTCTCCCCCGGTCGAATCGGTGCCCGAACCGGAATCGGTTCCCCCGTTTACCCAGGGAACATTGACCGAAATATCCTGGCCCATCATCGCCGATTCCATCCATCCGTAGACGGGATAGGGAAAGTCGTCCTGGTTCTGCCCAAAGATGCAAGTCAGGACGAAGCTGACCGTCAACATATCGGTGGGAACCACCATGAATTCCAGGTTATCGCCCACCACCGCCCCGCCAACCTCCACCGGGAAGGAAGGGGCGTTCATCGAATTCTCGAAGCAATCCCCCGCTATGGAAAGAGCCACACTGTGGGTCCCGGTCCCCGTTCCCGAGACCACTCCGGTCTCGATATCCAGGTTCAGGTGCAGGTTCATGACATCCTTGAACTGGTAGAGCGGTTCGTCGTTATTATCGTGGATGAAGGTGATGGTCATATTGGCCGTCCAGTTGTCCTTGATCTCGATCTGGGCGGCCCCGTCCATGGTATTCTGCCCCTGACAGTTTTCCAGCGAGGCATAGACCGATTCCGTTCCCTCGTCATCCCCGGCGGTAAAGGTGGTGGTGGCCTTCCCCCCGCTGGAAACAGTGGCGGTGGCGGGACTCACCGTACCCAACCCCCCCTGGGGCTCGAAGGTCACCTGGTGGCCGGTCATGGCCTCGTCGTCGCACATCACGGTGGCGGTGACCTGGCTGGTTTCGTTGGTGTTGATGGTGGCCGGCTCGGCGCTGACGTCCACCATCTCCGCCGCGCAACAGTCCAGGAAGACATGAACCTCCAGGGCGTAGTTGAAATCTACCACCTGATCCTGAGATTTGTCCTTGGCCAGGTAGAAAATTACATCTTTATCGGTGGTCCGACCTTCCATCTGGTAGGGAATTCCATAGTAGTGGGCGCCATCCGGCAGGTATTGGACATCATAACTGACCCCGATTCGCAATCCCACCACCTCATGACAATCATTTCTGTACATTCCCTTTCTTCCCATATCGGTTACGTTGGCCTTGAACCAGGGAACGTAAGCGTCATAAGCGGACTGTCCGGTGGAACCGTCACCGAAGTTGACGTCGAAATTGTCGAAGACGTTGTAAACGGCCGAAAATAGCGAAAAGTGATCCACCGTGAGGGTGGCCGAAGCGCCGCCGGGCGCCACGGTGACCGTCCCCCCTTCATCTTCCCACTGCTGCTCCGTTTCGTTCCATACCAGTATCGACACCATTTCCCCCGCCCCCACCGGAGGATCGAGGGGAACGGTGATGGTGACATCGCTATTGAAATCGGTCCCGGTGGGTCCGAATTCGGCGCCGCCCAGCAGCTTCAGGAACTGGGGAGCGTCGGCCGGCAGGTCTCCCTTGCTCGATATGGTCTCCACCGTGATGGCCGTCTCCGCGCTCAACGCCCCGGGAGGAATGGTCACCGCGGCGCCGCCGCTGTCGGTCACCGTACCCCCCTTGGGGCCAATAGTGGTTTTTCCCGGATTAACCGGACTTTTTTCCCCGTCCTCCCCGCCGCATCCACTGAAGGAACAAACTATCCCCAGCAGCAGCATCCCGGCAAGAAACCCTCTACAAATAGATTTATGGGAATTCCGTCTATTCATTGTATTCTCCTTTTTAAATTACCGTTTGCCGGATTTAAGTTTATACGATCCTTTCCTTTTCGTCAAGCTAATGGGGTCTTGCTCTTGTCCCTATTGTGCAGGGAGACTTACTTTCTCTTTTGCACCATCAAGATATTGCCCAGGGCCGGAGAGGGACATTTTATATATTTAAACCAGATATGGTTGAAGAGGTGTGTGAGTTTGCGGAGGAAGGGGGATGAGACCTTATAGTAAAGTTCGGTGAATTGGCCCGCTACATGTCTCTGGATTGAAAAGCCACGACCTCTCCATTGGTCTTTAAACCACCGCATATCCATCTGCCTCACCAGGAGTTTACCCTCCTCGGTGTCAACCCAGGTTTCCCGGCCGGCGGGAATTCTTTTGCTGACAGCGACCGGCCGGCCCCGCAGGCGCCGGACAAGGCGATGGATCACCGATTGCAGAGAAAACATATTGTTCTCTCCGAT
>JAFGPI010000168.1 GCA_016926065.1 Candidatus Krumholzibacteriota bacterium | reverse complement strand
ATCCATGCCCGAAAATATCCCGGTACTCGGGAGCCATTTCTGTCCCCTTGTGGAGGGTCTGGAGGGCCAACTCCAGCTGCCGCGTTTCTTCCTGCACGCTGGCCAGGCCGATCCAGAACTCACCCCGGTTGGGATTTTCGCCGATCATTTTCATGTAATGTCCCATGGCCTTATCCGCCTGGCCGTTCCTCAGGTAATAAATCCCCAGGTATTTCTTGGCGAAATCGAATCCGGGATTGAGTTCCAGGGCCAATTCCGCCCATCTGACGGCCTCGGAATAATCCTTCCGGCGCGAATTCAGGGAGGCCAGTTCCATGGACGCAACCGAAAAATTGGTGAACATCACGTTGGTATCGTATGATTTGTACATCGAATTATCGCGTTTCCCCTCCGCCGTGAGGAATCCCCGAAACTCGAAAATATCCTCAAAGTTCCGTTTCATCATAAATTCATTGATCAGAAACTCTCCCGGAAGGGGAGTTAGTTTTCTGACCATTCCCTGCATTTCCAGGTACTGGGCATAGGGCGCCCACTTCTCCCGGGGAGTGGTCACCGCGAAATATATAGGGCGGCTCCAGTTGGTCTGATTGATTATATGCTGCACCGCCAGGTCGCACTTCCAGGCCACCCCTCCGTCCTTTAAAGGCACGGGGCGAAGCCGCTCGATTTCCAGATCGGTCATCGATATCGGCACGCGCGGAGGTTCGTCCCGGCACTGCTTGATATACCAGTCGGTATTCAGCAGGCTCAGGTTGGCCACCCGCACATCGGAGCGGAAATTCTCCACGTACTGTATGTACCACAGGGGAAAGGTGTCGTTATCTCCATTGGTGAACAGTATGGCATCGGGCTCCAGACCGGCCAGCATGTTATAAGCATAATCTCGGGGGATGAAATTATGCGATCGGTCGTGGCTGAACCAGTGATAGCCCGAGGGCAACAAGGAGCACAGGAGTAGAACCAATCCCACCGGCACCACCCAGCGAACCAGGCTTTCCCTCCTTTTCTTCAGATAATCGAAGAGCAGGATCATAAATGCGCTGGCCCCGATTCCGATAAAAATGGAAAAAAAGTAAAAGGCTCCACCGTAGAAATAATCCCGCTCCCGGACCTCATGGTCGCTGAAATTCAGGAAAACTATCAATCCCAGGGAGTTCAGGAACAAACTGGTGAAATTCAGAACCCAGGTTTTACGTTCCCGGAAGAAGTTGGAGACTATCCCGTACAGGCCCAGCGCGGTCGGAATGGCCACCGAAGCCTTCCCCAGGTTGAACGGTCCCAGCATCCGGTCACCCAGCATCCGGTACTGCTCCCGGTAGTAATCCATGAAATGCTGGAACTGAAAGGCGAAGGAAGCCTTGCGGGAAAAAATTTGCAGGGGCGGGTACTGCTCCCGCCGCAGATGCGCGTACAGGGACCGCCAATTCTCCGGATCGACCTCGTCGATGGCGGGATTAAGACCGGAACGGATGTAGAGGAATAGGTGCACCGAAATACCGAGGATAAGCAGGGTGGTCGCGGTTAGGGCGAACTTTCCTTCGGAGAGCGTGCTCCAGATGACCAGCGCCGCGAATACCACCAATCCCACCAGGGTCAAACTGGATTGTTTATGCAGGGTCATGTCGGCCACGAATACGGCCAGCCCGAAGGTGAACACCAGCAGCTCGAAGTTGCTGAAGGACTTATTCTTGATCATCAGCAACATCACCAGCACCCCGCCATAAACCAGTATGGTGCCCAGATGAAAGCCGATTCCCAGGGAAAGCAGATAGATAATCAGATAAATAAGATTGCGGGAATGTCCCCGGGACTCTTTCTCCCGCCGCGTTATCAGTTGTTTTCCTTCCTCCCTCCCTGCTGCGCTTATTATTTTCTCGCGGGAATCCCGGCTCAGCTCCCCCGCGGGATTCTTCAACCACTGCACCGCGAGCAGGGTGCACAATCCCATCACGAAAGCACTGAGCGAATAGACCTCGGACTCGGTGGCGTCGAACCAGTAAGTATCGCTAAAGGTCAGAAAGAAAGCACCCACCGCCGGCCCGAGGTATTGGATGAAACGATCCAGGGCGCTCCGGGGCTTGCCGAACATAAATTGACACACTTGGACCATAATGAGATAGGCCATCAGAACACCCAGGGCGGCGAAGGTGACGGAGAGCAGATTGACCTTTTGCGCGGTGCTCAGGACCAGCGGCAACATGGAGAAAACCCTCCCCACCAACACATACAGGGGCGTTCCCGGTGAATGAGGGATACCCAGAATATAGGAGGTGGCGATAAATTCCCCGGCGTCCCAGAAAGACACGGTGGCGGCCATGGTGAGGTAATAAACCACCATGCTGACGAGAAAGACCAGGAACGCGCTTATTCGATATATGGCCCGGTTCGACATAGCTCTTTCCTCTTCAGGTTTATTTTACTCTAACATCTTAAGCGAATTAAAATTACATGAATTCCTCTGCCAGGGGAAGCAATTTTTCCGCCTACCGTCCCCGCAGTTGACGGAAAAGAAAAATAAACCCCCCGGTCAGGCTAACCACCACCATCACCACGTAGGTGATGAATTCCATCAACATGGCCTCCTCTTCGCGCATTCCCAGCCGGGTAAACAACAAGATACCGGTCCCTTCACGTATTCCCAGCCCATTTATGGAAATGGGAAGAATCATTATCAATCCCAGTAAGGGGACAAAAACATAAAAATGAACCAGCGTCCAGGAGGTGATTTCGATTTTCAGGGCCCGACCCACCAGTACATGGGTGGCCACCCTGAGAAATTGAATCATGAGGGTGAGGAGGGCGACCTTGATCATCAGGGAACGCAAATGGCGTAATGAGCCCAGATGACCGAGCACCTGCTCCAAGCGGTTTCCCAAGCCCCAGATCTTGATCCGGGAAAAAACGGATTTGACGGCCCGGGACAACCTCCGGCTGAAGACCAGGACCATAACCGGCAGCACGCATCCGGTGAAGATAGCCATGTACACTCCCAGATTCTCGGTCTTCCCCGCCGGCAGGATGATTACGAAAGCCACCAGCGCCAGAACGCATAATCCGATCAGCCCGAAAATCCGGTCGAGCAGGGTGATGGCGAATACCCGGTGCGGATCGTTGCCGTCGCGTACCACGTCGAGAATCTTGACCGTGTCCCCCCCCACGTTGGAGGGAAGAAAATTGTTGAAGAACAGTCCCACGAAGTAGAGCTGGAGGGTTTTGGGTAGGGTGAGGCTAACCCCCCCCGCCCGCAGCAGCGCAAACCATTGCACCGCTCCCAGCAAACTGCTCAGCAAAAAGATTCCGAGCGCCGCGCAGCACCAGGCGATATCGATATTCTCCAGGTAGGTCAACAGCCGGCTGGGTTGGATCCGTATCAGCAGATAGGCGATCAATCCCAGGCTGACCAATAGTTTGAGAAGCTGTAACAAGGTCTTTTTAATCCGCACCGGTTCACTCCCCCCGCCCCCGAGAATCCAAGATATGGAGTAGGAACTCCTCGGTTTCCCGGGCACACCTTTGCCAGGTGAGCTCCTTGACGCGTTCCAGCGCCCCGCTGCTCATTCTCCGCCATAAATCGCCATCCGCGAGAAGCATCAGGGCTTTTTCCCCGAAGGCAACGGCATCCCCGTAGGGAACCAGGAACCCGGTTTTTCCATCCCGCACCGAATCTTTCAAGCCCGGCCGGTCGCTGGCCACCACCGGGAGACCGCAGGCATTGGCCTCCACCACGGTCAATCCCCAACCCTCCTTGGGGCTGGGGTTGATCAGCAGATGTGAACGGTTCAAAAACTCCACCAGTTCCTCCGCTCCCAGATAACCCAGAAATTCGATCGCGTCACCCAGGTTCAACGATGCCGCTATCTTCTCCAGGGTTTCTCTATAGGGCCCATCCCCGATTATGACCAGGCGGGCGGGGGGCAGGCTCCGGATAATGAAGGTCATGGCCCGCATCGCGATCTCCACGCTTTTATACTTTCTCAACCTTCCCAGATGCACGATGGTGGGACGGTCGAATCTCTCCCGGGCCAGATGGCGGTAACGTTCATGATCGAGTCCGCACAGCACTACTTTGATCTTTTCCGCGCCGATCCCCCGTGCAATGAGATCATCCCGGGTGCTGGGACTGATCACCATGAAATGATTCTTCCGGAATACCCGGGGGATAAACTTCTCCATCAACACCACGTATGAACCGATCAACCAGTTGGCCTCCTGGAAAACGGCCGTGCCAAACAGATGCGGTATCACGCCCACTACTGGAATATCGGTGTAGCGGGGCATGAAAAATGGCAACTTATTGATATCCTCCAGAATGATATCGCAGGGATTCGTCCTGAGATACCGGCGGGCAAACCGGGGCAGGGTGAAATTGGCGTCATACCAGTGCCCGGCCCGCAGTATCTTCACCCCGTCGATCTCCTCTTCCGGTCTGCATCCGGGAAAGGCCGAAGCGATCTCGGTGGCCTGGTGTCCCCACCCTACCAGGTGCTTTAATATCTCATGCAGGTGCACCTCGGCTCCTCCTGCTTCCGGGTGGTGCAGATCTCTCCAGTTAAGCGCCAGTACCTTCACCTAATCTCTCCTCTATTTCCTTACGGGCGATCGTCCCCACCACCAGCGCCAGATTCAAACCCAGCCTGGTCCTGAGGATCCTTCCCCGCCAACCGGCGAACCTCTTTCTCATCCAGGTAAATATCCGCGGGTACATGGGCAACCTGATCCCCGCGGGGAGAAGGCCTTTTCTCAATATCCTGAACCATATGGGCGGATTGAGCCATTCGCCATAGGTAAGAACAACGGAAAATGAATGCCTTTCCAGTAATCTTTCCAGTTCCCGCGGCGAAAATTCCGTTTCCCATCCGGCGAACCACTTACCCATGCTTATAAACATGTGCTTTAACACGGTGTAATAATGGTAACGCTGGGGGACATCCACCAGGATATATCCTCCCGGCCGCAGCACCCGGTGGTGCTCGGCCAGCATGCGGCCGGGATCGCGAAAGTGCTCCAGTAATCCCTGGTGAAAAACTAGGTCGAAGGTGTTATCCCCGAAAGGGAGCGTGAAAGCGTCGCCGCAACAAAGCTCCACCCGGTCCTTTCCGCCAAGCTGCCCGGCGATCAGGCGGAGACTGGGAAGACTGTAATCAAGCGATACCACCGACGCCCCCTGATCGGCCATAAAGATGCCGTCCCGTCCCGTCCCGGCCCCCACCTCGAGCACCTTCTTCCCTTGCAGCGTGGTTAAAGCGGATAGATGGGCGCTCACCCTGCCGTCATTATCATAAACTTCGGACACCTGAGCGGAATTCACCCAGAAATCATCCCAATGCCGTTTGTTTGAAGTTCTTTTCGTCATCGGCGGATCATCCTCAGGATCCTTCTATCAACCTATCGGCAAAATATGGCGGAAGCCCCGCTTTCCGGATATCCTCGGCTTCCGCCTCCACGTCATATTCACACCTGAAGAAGGTGATGGTTCCCTTGTCCCCGTCGAAAAGGCAGCAGGAAGCCCGGGGATCACCATCACGCGACTGGCCCACGCTTCCCGGATTAACAATATAGCGTTCCCCCTTATCAAGCGCAAAGGCCTCGCCCGGAACGATAGGGCCCCTTCCTCGGCGGTTAGTATACACGACCGGCAGGTGGGTGTGCCCTATGAAACACAATGCAAAATCGAGATTATCAAAAATATCCTCAGCCATCCCGGCCGAATATATATAGGGCCATCTTTCCGCTCCATAGGGTGAGGCGTGGGCGGCGATGTAGGCTGAGGTCTTTACCCGCATGGTAAACCGGGAGAGCAAAGCGTCGTCATATTTCCCGTGCATCATTTTTTCGGACCAAGCCAGCGTCCGGGCTGCCAGATCATTCATCTCCTGACGGGAATCATTGTCCAGCAAAGCCCATTCGTGATTGCCGATCAACAAGTTGGCCCGGGGAAGAGCGAGGATCCGGTCCAGGCAGGCATCGGGATGGGCACCATAACCGATACAATCGCCCAGAAAGAGGAAGGAGCAGGGATAGACTTTCCGGTAGATTTCCAGCACCGCTTCCAAGGCCCGCCAGTTGCCATGCACATCCGAACAGACGAATACCTTCACGCGCTCCGGACCTCCCTGGCCAAGCGATCCAGAATACCGTTCACGAAAGCCCCCGCTTTCTCCGAACTGAAACGGTGCGCGACTTCAATCGCTTCGTTTATGATCACGCTGGTCGGAACTTCGGGACAGTGGAGAAGTTCCGTCAAGGCGATACGCAATATGATCCGGTCAATCGCCGCGACCCGTTCCATCTTCCAGTTTTCCAGGCAATCCGCGATCAAGCGGTCGAGCTTATCCATATCGGCCGCCACCCATCCGATCAACCGGTAGGCGTAGCTGGACGCTTCCTCGGAAGATTTTCGCCGATCGACAACGTCCCGGAAGATATCTTCCAGATCGGAACCGGACATCTCTTGGGCGTACAGGATCTGCAGGGCTATTTCACGCGCTTTCCTTCTGCGACTCATCTTCAGCTAATTTCTTTCCAAAGATTTACCATCTCCAGCGCCGATTGCGCCGCCTGCCAGCCCTTGTTTCCGGCTTTGCTCCCCGCCCTTTCCAGGGCCTGTTCCTGGGAATCGGCGGTGATGATTCCAAATATCACCGGTTTACCGGTCTGAGCCGCGAGGGTGGAGATATCCTTGACCACCTGGTGGGCCAGGATATCAAAATGAGGCGTTTCGCCCCGGATCAGAGTGCCCACGCAGATAACCGCGTCGGCCTTTGTCTGGGCCGCTTTGCGGGCCGCCTGAGGGATCTCGAAGGAACCCGGCACCCGGTATACCGTGACATCTTCCCCTGCCACCCCGTGGCGTACCAGACAGTCCAAAGCTCCGCTCACCAGTCTCTCGGTAATCAGTTCGTTAAACCTTCCCGCCACGATGGCGAATTTCTTTCCGGTCCCAATAAGCTGGCCCGCTTTTTCAACTACCATCTTTTTCTCCTTTCCAGGGAATCTTACAGGAACTTTGATTCTTCTCTCCATCCACCAATTCATTAAACAGATGACCCAGCTTGTCCCTCTTGGTGGATAGATACCGGATGTTCTTTTTGTTAGGTGTAACCACTATGGGTACCCGTTCCACCACCTCCAGGCCGTACGCCTTCAATCCTATTATCTTACGGGGATTGTTGGTCAGCAGCCTAATCTGATGCAGGCCCAGATCGGCCAGGATCTGGGCCCCGGTTCCGTAATCACGCAAATCGGCGGGAAATCCCAGATCCTCGTTCGCTTCCACCGTGTCGCGCCCCTTATCCTGCAGCTCGTAGGCCCGCACCTTGTTCACCAGCCCGATCCCCCGTCCCTCCTGCTGAATATAGAGGAAGACACCGGTTCCCTCCTCGGCGATCATGCGCAGCGCCGAACTTAGCTGATCCCCGCAATCACAACGCAGGGAGCCGAACACGTCTCCGGTGAGACACTGCGAATGCACCCGCACCAGTACGTCTTTTTCCCGCTCCGGTTCTCCCATTACCAGGGCCACGCTGGCCGAGCCGTCCAGGATGCCTTCGTAGGCCAGCAGTTTGAATTCTCCGAACTTGGTGGGCAGGGTGGCCTGAGCCACGCGCTTAACCAGCTTTTCCTTATGCCGCCGGTACTTGATCAGATCCAGGATGGTGATGATCTTAAGATTGAAACGGCGGGCCATCTCCTCCAGTTCGGGCATGCGGGCCATGGTGCCGTCCTCCGCCATGATCTCGCACAGGATCCCGGCCGGTTGCAATCCTGCCAAACGGGCCAGATCGACCGCCGCCTCGGTATGTCCCGCCCTCCTCAAAACCCCGCTATCGGCCGCCCGCAGGGGGAAGATATGACCGGGACGGGCCAGATCCTCCGGTCTGGTCCGCGGATCGAGGAGGGCCTTAATGGTGGTAGCCCGGTCGAAGGCGGAGATGCCGGTTGTGGTTCCCTGCACCGCGTCCACGGACACGGTGAAGGGGGTTTCCATGCGGGCCGTGTTATCCTGAACCATCATCTCGATCTTGAGTTCATCCAGGCGCTGGCCCAGCAGTGCGGTACAGATAAGCCCCCGGGCGTGCTTGGCGATGAAATTGACGCTCGCGGCCGTCACTTTCTCGGCCGACATGATTAAATCGCCTTCGTTCTCCCGGCTTTCATCATCCACTACTATGACCATTTTTCCCGCTCGGATATCCTCCAGCGCTTCTTCAATAGAACTGAAACAACTCACCTTTCATTCACCTCTTGTCTGGCTCCCGCCACGGTTATCCGGGACGGTTCATCGCTGTATGAATTTATTCACGTATTTAGCCACGATATCCACTTCTATATTTACCTTCCGCCCGGGTGCGGCCGAGCGGAGATTGGTCTTCTCCCAGGTATGCGGAATGATAAAAACTTCGAACCGGTCCTTTCCCGGATCGGGTCCAACGGTCAGGCTGATACCGTCAACGGCCACCGAACCTTTAGGGACCAGGTAGGCCAGGATCTCCGGAGCGGATCTTATCTCCAAACGGCGGGGATTGCCGGTAATCGATTTTATCGTTCCTATTCCGTCCACGTGACCGTTTACCATATGTCCTCCCCACCGGTCGCCGGATCGCAGGGCCCGCTCCAGGTTAACCGTCGAGCCCGGAGTGAGCAGCCCCAGGTTAGTCACCCGTAAGGTTTCGGGAAGGACGTCGCAACTGAACCGATCTCCGGTGGTCGAAGATACCGTTTGGCACGCTCCGTTCACCGCGATACTCTCCCCTATCCTCAATTCCTCCAGGGCGGATCTTACGGTCAGCCGGGCACCGCCCGAGCTACGCACTATTTTTACTACCTTGCCAGTTTCTTCAATCAATCCCGTAAACATAATATTCCTCAATGGTTTCAATCAAATCCAAAAAGATCGGATTCCTCCGTGGTCATCATCTCCCGGTATCTTTCCAAATAACTTCGGTCGTAGACCGCCATGAGATCATTGCCGAAAGTCCTGACCCGATTGAGCACGAACTCATCCCGGTTAAACCAGTCCGGCTTTATTCCATCCTGGAACCAACCCACCCCCTCACTGCCCGAAACCAAGGGAGCGGAAAAAAGTATCATCCGGTCCATCAGTCCCTGGCGAAAGAGGGAGGTGGAGATCCTTCCTCCGCCCTCAACCAGGACGGAGGTGAAGTTTTTCGCCGAAATATCGGTCTTCCAGGCCGCGAGATCGACATTTCCTTCCTCACTGGCGGGAAGAATCACCACCTCGGCGCCGGCTTCCTCCAGTTTTTTCCGTTGCTCCTTCCCGGCGGATGTGGTCCCATACAGGATAACCCTCTCTCCTCCCGCCAGCCACCGGTGATCGACCGGAAATTCCAGGGAAGAATCGAAAATCATCCTCACCGGGGGCGGGAGGGACAGGGGGTATAGGCAGCGGTCCAGCATCGGATCGTCGATCCGCAAGGTGCCCTTGCCGATGGCTATGGCTTCCATACCGGCCCGGATAAGATGCACCTGTTTTCTGGATTCCTCCCCGCTGAGCCAGGTCTCTCCCTCGCAGGTCATCCTCCCATCCCAGGTCAGAGCCAGCTTCAGGGCGACAAACGATCGTCCAGTAATATTCTTGTGTACAAAGGGAAGGTTTAATTCCAGGGCTTCTGTAGCCAATACTCCCACTTCCACCTCTATTCCCCGCTCCCTGAGTATCCGGGCTCCCTTTCCCCTCACCCGCGGATCGGGATCGTAGATACTGAAGACCACCCTGGATATACCGGCCCGGATGATGCTGTCCGTACAGGGAGGAGTCCTGCCCTGGTGACAACAGGGCTCAAGATTCAGGTAAAGGGTAGCTCCGTAAGCCTTTTTACCGGCCTTTGAAATTGCCTCCACTTCGGCGTGATCACGGCCCGGAGCGCTGTGAAATCCCTCCCCCACGACCTCTCCTGCGGATACCACCAGGGCCCCCACCAAAGGATTGGGAAAGGTCAGCCCGGAGGCGGATGCGGCCAGCTCCAGAGCCTGCTTCATATACCGTTCATCGGCGTTCACCGAACGTCTTTCTCCCAGGTAAAAGAGACAACGGGATTTATTAGGGGGAAGGGAACCGTGGAGATCGGCACACCAAGGTTATGATCCACCAACCTTCTCCCATCCAGACTTTAACTGTCGGTTCCGGAATTCCACCGGATCGGTGAGCCGCGAGGCTCATTCGCTGACTTTAACAGCCGGTGGGGACTCTCACCCCGCCCCGAAGGTCAATATTTAAGTAATGGAGATTCCCATCTCCAATTTCAGCTATTATTATACGCTTTTCATCGCCAGTGTCAAGGGCTGGATCAACCGGATCCTTCCAAAAAATGAAAAGTATAAATAAAGTAGAAATTTATAGTAGGATTTTTCCGTATTTTTCCTTGACAGCTTTTCCGCGTAGAATTCCAGGATTTCACTGATCCATTTCTACTATAGCCTTAATCCGGGCATAATTCGACT
>JAFGPI010000167.1 GCA_016926065.1 Candidatus Krumholzibacteriota bacterium | reverse complement strand
GGCAGCCCCCGCTCAATTCTCCCCAAGCCACATTCACCTTTTCCCTGCGGGCGTGCGCCGAGGGCTTCATCTTCAAAACCACCCTGCCCCCCGTGGTGACCGCCTGAATGCCGGAGCGGTGCGGATTGACATCCACCCCCTCGATCAGATCCCGGGGCCCGGTGACATCCAGGAACACTCCGTCGCGCACGGGGAGACCGAATTTATCGTTAACCAGAAAAATCACTTCCGGGGCGCTCTTGCCGTCGGCCGGAACCGATATTTCCCCCCGCTCGGCCGCCAATGCGGCCGGGTTACCGGCCAGGTACACGTTACGCACGCAGACGTTGCGCTCTCCCCGCTTGCGGCAGACCACCAGGATACTGTTTCCGCCCGGTTTTATCTCCACGTTATAGAATATGAAACTCAGCGTGCCGCGATGTATATCGACCTGCTTCTGCCCGATCTTCTCCCGGCCCACCGGAATATTGTTGACGTAAAGCTCCACGTTCGAGCCCAGGGGCGAGACCACCTCCACTTCTATCTTATCGCGGGTTTTGAAGACGCGGCCTTCCGGGGGGGTCACGATATCCGCGCAGATGCCGGCCTCATCCGCCAGCCTGTACTCCCGCAGGGTGGTGTCGGGGAGGCTCAGCTGCTCGGGAAGACCGGGATCGCCGGAAGCATACCCCTCCGGCGGAACCACGTTGATCTCCACCCGGCGGTTGAGCGCGCGGCCCTCGGCGGTGCTGTTCGGAGCCAGGGGGCGCCGCGAGCCGTACCCGGTATACTCCATCCGCGCGGCCGGAATACCGTTCATGCGCAGCAGCTGGAAGGTGCTGCGCGCCCGCTGCAGGGACAGCTCGAAGTTGGAGGGAAATTCCGCCGTGCTGATGGGCACCGAATCGGTATGGCCGCTAATGGAAATCTTCCAGCCTTCATGTTCCCTCAACCAGAGACTGAGGGCCGCCACCTCCCGCAGGGGAATCTCCTCCAGGACCGCGCTGCCGGCTTCGAAAAAACTGCTCGGTATGGTCAAGGCCTCGAAACTTCCGGACCCTTCCGGTCCGTTCTCCGGGCTGCTTTCTTCATCCACGCTCTCTCCGGCGTCCCGCCCAGCGGGAGCCAAGCCGCTTAATCCCGGCTCCCGCCTTTTAGGGGCGGAGACGCCAATAGTATTCACTATCGCTCCGATGGAAGAGGGATCCTCGCGCCGGCCCGGAGGAACACCGCCTCCGCCTTCCGGCTTATCATCCAAACCGCTTGAGTCGGCAACCGCCGGAATACTTCCTCCGATGGCGGCGGAGTCTTCCCCCTCAATATCAATGATTGAGCTGCTGAGGGGAAAGTCTACCCGGCGGTTGCCGGAAGGCGCCAAATCTATTAAAGCCTCTCCCGCTACTCCGAATCCGAAATAGCCGGAGCTTTCAGCTATATATCTTTCCGGAAGGGTCTTGGGATCTATCCTTACCAGATGGGTGCCTTCCTCCGCGCCGGGGATCGAGTACATCCCCGACGAATCGGTGACCACGTACGTTCCGTCTTCGATAAAGACGGACACGCCCGGTACACCCTTTTCATCCTCCTCCCGGTATCCGGTCCGGTTCGCGTCCACGAAAACCGATCCGAAGATTATCCCCCGGCGGGTGAAGATACCCTCGATAATCCTGATCTTCGCCAGGGCCGGACCGTCGGAGGTCCGTTCTCCCAGGGAGGAGACTCCGTATACCCAGGCGGAACTGACCAATTCGCCCCGCTCCGCCCCCGCCTTGACCCGGGCCCGGAATATCACCTCGCGTTTTTGCCCCGGTTCGATCGATCCCATTTGCCAGGACAGGGTGTTACCCCGGATGACCGGTTGATCGCTGCCGCCGGCGAATCCCAGCCCCGGGGACAGCTTTTCCACCAGGAGCAAGCTGTCCACGGTGGTTCCCGCGGTGAGATTCTCCACCGTGATGATATAGCTTAGAATATCCCCGATGAGGGCGTTCGGTTCCCGGATGGACTGCTTCACCGAGAGTAGCGGGATATCCGTCTTGGCCAGCACGTCCTGCACCATGTCCCGCGACTGGGGATCGACCAGGGACCGGGCCTCCAGGTTGAAGGCCAGCTCCCGCCCGGGGAAATCCCGGAATCTTTCCGCCGCGGCCCGCAGCCTCAATCCCACCGTGAGGGTGCTGTCCCGGCACACCTGCCCCAGGCGGGCGGCATTATCCGAAAAAGGCGGAAAGGCAACTCCGGAACGATCGACGAAATCAAAATTCCACTCCGGCGGAATCACGGTCGAGTCGGCCAGCACTATCTCCAGGGTATCGGTGAAGTTGCCGTCGTTCAGCACTTCGTGCCAGAAGGTATAGGATGTGTCGCTGCCGTTCAGGGAGATCAACACCCGGTCTTCCAGCGTTCCGGAGGGAGCCGCCGGATTACCCGCCGGTCCCAGGCTGAGCAGGCTGAGACGTCCGACCAGCACGCTCACCTGGTTCGAGTTCAACTGGTAGGGCCGGGCATCGCCACCCCGGTAGTCGGCGGCCGCCGCGTTAAACAAATTTCCGTAATCGTGTTCCTCGCTCACTCTCACCAGGAAGGAAATGCTGCCTCCGGCCGCAGGCAGAAGCGTCTCCAGGAAGAGCCGGATACCCTTGATGCGGGGAGCGGGTGGGGCGACCTCCACCCAGCCCCCGGACAGGATATCGTAATACTCCAACCGTCCGGGAAGGGAGGAGGAGACCGACCCGTCCACATACTCGGTTCCCTCGCTCATACCGGAATAATCAATAAAATCGGTTATGTACACGTCCGCCGCGGAACGCTCCCCCAGGTTGGAGAAGTCGACCCGGTAGGCGACGGTATCGCCGGGAAGCACCGCCGGCCGATCCGCTTGCAGGACCAGGGACACGTTAGCCTCGTTCCGGGCGGTTATCCGGACCACGTTGCCGCGGTCGACCAGGGCGGTATCGCCGCGGGAGCGGGCCTCCAGGTCGAGGTGGGCCGTTTCGGATCCGAAAAGACCGGGGGGAAGAACCGCCCTCAGGATCAGAGCAGCCGTTTGGCCGGGGGATAGCGGTCCCACCTGGGATATCACCCCTTCCCCCACATCGAGGGTGCTGTCGCCGTCTATATCGAGATAGACCTCGGTCAGGGCGGGAATGAAATCACTGGGATTCACCACCCGCGCGGCCAGGTCGAATATATCCCCAGCGTTCCCGTTATTGGTGAGAAGAAAGGGAAAGGTAACCGGCTCGGTGCTGAAAGCGGAGGCCGTGGCCGCTGGATTCAGCACGGAGCCGTCCGGCAGCAGGCCGGGTCCGAAAAGGGCCAGGACGTTCAGCGAGACTATATTCGATTGGGCCACGTACCCGTTGCCTCCCAGCTCGTAGGTGGCGGTCGACTGACCGGTAATCACCTGCCCGGCGGGAGGGATGGCGGCGAAAGAGGAGGTCCCGGCGGCGGCCAGGAACACAAACAGAGAAGCGCTCAGGAGAAATCCGCTTACGGTTCTCTGTCTATCCGGGTATAAATTATTTTTTCTCTTTTTCACGGCGCCGCCTCGCCGAAGGAGTATCAACTACATCACCTTATTGAAAAACTTGTTCTTAACATTTAAGTTACGCAATCTATTGCCGGCTGCTTCCCTTTCTATCCCCTGAAACCGAATTAGAGGCCGGTCTCCTGATGGAAACCCACCTCCAATTCCGTTAAAATAAAAATTCTGGTGGTGGGGCCCAGGGAACCCCACCACCTTAAATTGCCGATTATTCGGCAATAATTCTCACCACGAATGCCACGCCGTCGGCGGTGCCCGCACCGCCACCCAGCGAACCATTCAGTATCCATCTAATATTGGTGACGTTGGCGTCATAGTTCGCGGGGGCTCCTCCGCCTCCGCTGACCGGGGCATAGACCCAGGTGGTTCCGCCGTCATCTGAGAATTCTATGGTGATTCCCACGATGCCCAGAGCCAGGGTGCCCTGCACGGCGCTGCCCACGCGGTACTGCGTCCAGGCCGGAATCGCGTCGTAAACCACTATGGTGGTCAATCCGGCCGCACCGGCGTTGGAATAGTCCGTGCGGTAGGTAAGATCGGTGCCCGGAAGCTGATTGCCCGCCGGATTGACCGATTTCACCAGGACCAGGTTGCCCACCACGATGGTGGTCACGTCGGTGGCCGAGTCGGTGGCCGCCGTGGCGTTACCGGTTACCGTGATGGTGCCGGTCTCCACCGTCCCCAGGGCCACTCCGCCGGGAATGGAAACCTGAACGATAATATCCTGGGCGGCACCGGCCACCAGTATGACCGAGGCGATCGGGTTGTTGGCCAGATCGAAGAACGAGTAGCTCCAGCCGTTGGAGCTGAG
>JAFGPI010000166.1 GCA_016926065.1 Candidatus Krumholzibacteriota bacterium | reverse complement strand
GGTTCGTAGAAAAAGCTTTCTCATAGGCACCCTGCTGGGGCCTATTCTCATGGGAGTGATGATCTTCGCCCCGGCGCTGATCCTGCAGCTCTCCCCCGCCAGTCAGATGAACATCGCCGTTGTCGATTTTCAGGGTTCCCTTTTCGAGAAGATGCAGGCGTCGCTGACCGACACCCTTAAAAGCGGGGAATTGATGTTCAATCTGCGGGAGATCAAAGCCACCCCGGACCAGGTGGGTAAAGTGAAGAAGACCCTCAATCCGGAAGTGGAGAGCGATATTCTAGACGCCTATATAATATTGCCCGCGGAAATAATCGAGAATAACCAGGCGGTTTTATACGGAAAGCGGGTGGGGGACCTCAAAGCCTTCGAGCGCTTCAACAGCGCGGTGAATAACGCCGTGATCGGCCTGCGCCTCGCCTCGGAGGGTTTCGATCACGAGGTGGTGGGCAAGCTGGTGAAGCGGGTGCAAATAGAATCGATGATGATCAAGGAGGGGGGCAAGGAAGAGAAGGGGCAGTTCGAGTTGATGTTCATGTCCACCTTCATCTTCGTGATGATGCTCTACATGACCATCCTCATGTGGGGCGTGGCCGTCATGCGTAGCATCATAGAGGAAAAGAACAACCGGGTGGTCGAGGTTCTGCTATCCTCGCTCCGTCCCATCGATCTGCTCTTCGGCAAGATATTCGGAGTAGGGGCGGTGGGCCTGACCCAGTATGCCATCTGGGCGGCGGTTTCCGTGATAATGGTCCTATACGGGCTGAGTATGGGGGGCATGATGGCGGAAGTGGTCGCGCACTTTTCCCTGGTGACCCTGATCTACTTCATAATCTATTACCTGCTGGGATTTCATTTTTACTCCACCCTCTTCGCCGGGGTGGGATCTATCTGCAACAGCGATCAGGAAGCGCAGCAGCTGCAGACCCCCATCGTTCTATGCCTGGTATTCACCATCATGATTCCCATGTTGATCATTCAGAACCCGGACAGCACCTTCGCCACCATAGTCAGCCTGATACCTTTCTTCACCCCCATAGTGATGTTCATGCGCATCACCATCCTGATGCCACCGGTATGGCAGATAGCGCTGAGTATCCTCATCATGCTGGTCAGCATCTACCTGGCGGGCCGGGTAGCGGCGAAGATCTTCCAGGTTGGGATCCTGATGTACGGTAAACGGCCGGATATCCGTGAGGTTCTCAAGTGGTTGAAGAGGGCCTGAAGCAGCAATTTGTCATAAAATTTGCTGGATTTTAGCTAAGGTAGTGCATTAATTGGAAATAGCCTTTTAGCCGCGCAAAAGTGCCATGCAGCGGTGCAGCTTGCCCGGTGGTCTGCCCGTGATGCGGAGATATGTTTGGCCCAGCTACTCCCTGTTCGGAGACGTTTTGGGCTCGTCCCTCCTTGGCTCGGAGGCGTGGCTGGATAGTGTAAGAAAGAAATAAATAGATGGAATGTGCCGTAATCACCACCTATCGCTGTAATGCCCGGTGCCAGATGTGCAACGCCTGGCAAAATCCCACCCGGCCCGAGGAGGAGTTTGACCCGGAGATTCTCCGCAAGATACCGGCCGGCATGCAGCGCCTGAACATAACCGGCGGGGAGCCCATGCTCCGCAAGGATATCCACCGTATCGTGGAAATATTGGACACCAAGTCGCGGCGGCTGGAAATCAGCACCAACGGATTTTTTTATGACCGGATCGTGGATATAGCCAGGGATTTTCCCGCCATCACGGTAAGGGTGAGCATCGAGGGCCTCCCGGAACTTAACGACAGTCTGCGGGGGTTGAAAAACGGATTCGATCGCGCCCTGCGCACGGTGCTGCGCCTGAAAGAGATGGGGATAAAGGATATCGGTTTCGCCATGACCATATCCGGCGATAATTGCCGCGATCTGCACGATCTTTACACCCTGGTGGCCTCGATGAACGTGGAATTCGCCAACGCGGTAGTGCACAACTCGTTCTATTTTTTCAAGGATGACAATAAGATCGAGAATCTGGAAGAGGTAACCGGAGAGATAGAATCTTTTATCGCGGCCCTGCTGAGATCTCCCCGGAGACCGCTGAAAAAACGGGTCAAGGACTGGTTCCGGGCCTATCTGAATCTGGGATTGCTGAGGCACGTACAGGGAAAATCCCGTCCCATTCCGTGCTCGGCCGGCACCGATACCTTTTTTATCGATCCCTGGGGCAAGGTGCTGGCCTGCAATGGTTCCGTGCGGCCCATGGTCATGGGAGATCTGGTGACTCAATCGTTCGAGGAAATCTGGAACAGCGAACAGGCGGAGAAAGTCAGAGCGATGGTGAAACAATGTACCCAGGATTGCTGGATGACGGGAACCGCCGTTCCGGCCATGAGAAGGAATATCATGAAGCCGGCGCTGTGGGTGTTGAAAAACAAGATCAGGCTGATGAGAGGCAAACCGGTTTGTTTTGAATGATGAGCGAGGATCGTCCCATAAAGATAAAGATAGCGATTCTGGGAACCAAGGGAGTGCCCGGACACCACGGAGTGGAAGTGGTAGTCGACTCCCTGCTGCCCCACCTCTCTTCCCTGGGCGATAAAATCACCGTTTTTGGCTACAGCAGTTATTGCAACCCCCGGCCGGATTATAACGGGGCGGTGGTGAAGACCGTCAGGGGGAGCGACAGGAAGAACCTGGAAATGATATCGCATATGTGGAAGGCCTCCCTGCATACCCGGCGGGAGGAATATGATCTGGTGCACATTCACAGCACCGATCCCTGCCTGCTGGCCTGGGTTCCCCGCAGCAGGTACGGAGTGGTGGCCACCTCCCATGGCCAGGCCTACGTGCGAAAGAAATGGGGCGCGCTGGCCAAGGGCCTATCCCGGATGGCGGAGAGATTTTTCATCCGGCTTCCGGCGGTCACCACCTGCGTTTCGAAACCGCTTACCGATTACTACCATGACAGGTACGGAGCCCGGGTGATCTATATTCCCAACGGGATTGCTATCCGGGAGAAACCTCCGGTGGCCTGGCTGGAAAAATGGTCGCTGGAGCCGTCCTCCTTCCTCTTCTGTTCGGCGGGGAGGATCGAGCGCACCAAGGGGTTGTCCACCCTGCTGCGGGCCTACCGGAAGCTGGAAACCACTCTCCCCCTGGTGATCGCCGGCGGGGGGGCGGCCACCGATCAAGCATATTTCGAGGAACTTAAATCTCAAAAACCGGAAGGTGTGATATTCACCGGATTTCTTACCGGAGATGAATATTTCTCGCTCTACGCCCACGCCGGAATCTTCGTTTTTCCCTCGGAATACGAAGCCATGTCCATGGCCCTGCTGGAGGGTTTATCCTTCGGGACGCCCACGGTATACAGCGATATTCCGGAGAACGAGGAAGTGGCCCGGGGAATCGGCTATCCTTTCCGCGTGGCGGACTCCGATTCTTTGGCCGCGGTGCTGCGATCCGTCCTGGAGAACCGGGAACAGGCGCTTTCCCGGGGGCGGGAGGCGATGATCCGGGTCAGGGAGAAACATAGCTGGGAGACGATCGCCGGACAGTACCAGGAAATCTACCGGAACCTAATCGACCGTAAAACGAGCAAACAGGAGAGAACTGATGTATGAACCGTTTCAGGAGATTTACCAGGAGTTTGTCAAAAGCGGAGTGCCCAATCCTCTGGAAGAAACGCTGCACCTGATCGACCTGCTTTCCGGCGGCGCGGTAAGGAGAGCGGAAAACCTGAACCTGGAAGAACTGCGGATCGACGTATCCGACTTGTTGGAGAAACGCAAGGCGGGCACTCCCATGGAATATATCCTGGGGATGGCCACCTTCATGGGCGAATCGCTCCTCTGCATGCCGGGAGCCCTGATCCCCAGGCAGGAAACGGAGCTGCTGACCAGGATCTGCCTCGATTTCATCGGTCTTATGAAACAGCCGGAGCGTGATCTCAATATCGTGGAAATGGGAACTGGTTGCGGGAACATCGCTGTTTCCATCGCTCTGAATACCACCCAAACCCGGATATTCGCCTCGGATATCAGCGCAGAGGCCGTCGCCGTGGCCCAAAAGAACGTGGAGAAGTTCAATCTAAATGACCGAGTCAAGCTCTTTTGCGGTGATCTTTTCGCACCCCTGGAGGGTCTGGAACTGAAAAACCAGGTCGATCTGGTGGTATGTAATCCACCCTATATCCCCACCGCATCCCTCAGCAAGATGGATCCGTCCATAATAGATAACGAACCGGTGGTGGCGCTGGATGCCGGCGCCTACGGGATAGACATCTTCCGCCGCTTAATCAACGATTCCCTGGACTATCTCAGGCCGGGAGGAGTCCTGGCCTTCGAGATAGGAGTCGGGCAGGACAAACTGGTGACCCGCCTCTTCAAGAAAAAAGGCGGATTCGCCGACGTCAATTTTTACGACGATGGCGTGGATATACGCGTTTTCAGCGCCCGCAAGGCTAAAACTTGATCAGGCAATAATCGACCCGCAGGGCCCAGTATTTGAAATGGTCCTCTTTCCCGAAGATATGGTATTCAAACTCAAAACCCACCCCGGTGGTGAGCAGGAACCAGTAATCCAGACCGATGGAAACCGATCCTCCCGCGTGCGTAAGTGATTCTTTGATGCCACCCACCGGATGGTCCCCCAGCGCCGGTATCGAGCGGTAGTATCCCGCCCCCAGTCCTCCGTACATCTGAACCATGGGGCTGATGGTGAAATAATACTTGGCCTTGGCCAAAATCGGTATGATGGAGAGTTTCTCGCTGAAAGATTGGGTCTCGCCGGTGCGCGAATTTATAACATCATAGGAGTAATAATGTACAATATTATAGCCGCACGCCAACCCGAGGCAGAGGCTGTTGGTGATCATTTTGCCCGCGTAAAGATCCGCTCCGAAAAAACCGGTTTCGGCGTTATCGACCTGGGCCTGGTAATAACCGGCTCCGAAATGAAAGACGGCTTTATTCGCGTTCGCCTGACCGTGGGCCGCGGTCGCGGCGGTCAGGCAGAAAAGCAGTAAAACAACACCAGATATCACATTTTTCATTCTCAATGCCAGCCTCCGTTTTAATATTTGTAAATATAATAGTCGTATACATGTTGTATAATAAACCTTGGCGTTATAGTCAAGCTGTTTATATCCGTTTACGGGGGAGGGGCGCGCCGGTCATTTTCTTTGATCTTGAAGCGATTTTCGGTTAAATTCGGATTTCGGGTCAATTCAGGATTCCCGGAGTGACGGATAAGGACAAGGAGCGGTTTGGATTGCGAATACTGATGGTGCAGACATTCCATTATTACCGGGGCGGAGATTCCACCTGCATGTTCAATTTGACGCGTTTACTGGAGGAAAAAGGGCACCAGGTAGTACATTTCGCCATGCGCCATCCCCGCAACCTGCCGGCGGAACATTCCGATTATTTTTCCAGCGAAATCGATTTTCCCCGGCTGCTGGAAGATTTCTCGCCCCTCTCGGCCCTCCGGGTGGTGGCCAAAAGCGTGTATAACCGCGAGGCCCGGCGAAAGATATCGCGGCTGGCCGACGCCGCCGCTCCTGATATAGCCCACTTTCACAATATACACGGGCATCTGACCACTTCGATCATCGAGCCTCTGCGCCGGAGGGGGATACCGGTGGTCTGGACCCTGCACGATTACCGCCTCGTCTGTCCCAATTCCACTTTCCTCTGCGGCAGGGAAATATGCGAACGCTGCCTGCCGCGGAAGTATTACCATGCCCTGCTGCACCGCTGCAAGAAGGGGAGCGCGGCGGCCAGCCTGATGGCCATGATGACCAGCTATTACGACCGGATCACCCGAGTTCCCTCCAGGGTCAGCCGCTTTATCACTCCCAGCGATTTTCTGCGGAGAAAACTGATTGAAGGAAAGATAAGCCGGGACAAGATATCCTGGATACCGAACTTCGTGGACGTGGAATCGTTCCGCGCCGGAGAGGAGGAAGATTATTTCCTTTTCTTCGGCAGGCTTTCTTTCGAGAAGGGGATCGATACCTTGATCCGGGCCGTGGCGGGCGTGGCAGGCGCGAAATTGAAGATAGTGGGGGAAGGCCCGGGATCTGATGATTTGAAGGGATTGGCCGCGGAATTAAAAGCGCCCGTTGAGTTTATGGGCTACAAGAGCGGCAAGGAATTAAGGGCCCTGCTGGAGGAGGCCCGCTTCATCGTGGTTCCCTCGATCTGGTACGAGAACCTACCCTTCTCGGTTATGGAGGCTATGGCGGCGGGGAAGCCGGTGGTGGCGGCCGATATCGGCGGGATCCCGGAAATGGTCGAGGACGGTGTGAACGGATTCCTCTTCCCGGCCGGCGATACCGGACTTTTGAGGGAAAAGCTGGAATTGATCTGGAACGATCGCGATCTGCGTGCCGGGATGGGCGAGAAGGGCCGGGAGAAGGCCTTGAGCCTATACGACCGGCAGGTTCATTACGACAAGATAATGCGGGTGTACCAGGAAGTGCTGGGGAGGGAAGGGATCGGTTAAAAAATTTCACTATCAGCGCTGATAGTGTTAAATTCCTTTTTTTGTCGGGGTGTAGCGCAGCCCGGTTAGCGCGCCTGCTTTGGGAGCAGGAAGTCGCCGGTTCGAATCCGGCCACCCCGACCATTTTATTGTTATCGCCCGATGGCTAGCGGGACTGAACAACTCTGATGATGGGCGAATTCAAAGTCGGGCTTGAATATCCCGAGGCTTCAATCAGTCTAAAATGATGAATACGGTTATACGGCCCATGGCGCAGCGGGGATACGGTTACTAATATTTTACCGTTTCGGCTGCCTAATCTGGTATCCACCCTTATCCAACCGGGCAGTTCTTCAAGATCGATCAATTTCCAATTGATATTAGAATCGACTGACAGGGGAAGTGATCCCCCATCCGAGCCGAAGGACAATTTATTGTTGGAGATGCCCAAATTAATCGGCTCGATAGTACCATCCACGGTTATGCTGCTGCTGGCGCCGGCCGTTACAGACATCGCTGATGCACCCACATTGATGCGGGGCCTGATATTCTCTAAGACACGAGTGACCTCGAACGAATTGTAGCGGGCTCCGCATGGTTCTTCAACACCATAACAACCGCAGGCAAAGTTTAAATTCGGATTAGCCGGATCAGAGAAAATATCGCAGTTCGGGGAGGAAGCAAAGCCACTTGCCGAGCAAACAAAATGACCTTTAATGATTTGGAACATCATAGTAACTCCAGCATTTCCCTCAGCGCCTGAATTCATCTCATCACCGGAACTCGATATGCTTCCCGAAGAGGAAAAATGCGCCGAGAAAGTTATCGTATTACCGGTTTGCATGACGTTATAGCCACCTCCGCAAAACGATTGTGCGGAAGATCTGCCTAGTGTGTCCCCTCCGTCCGTATTATATGCTTCCGCGTCAACGGAATAATTAAAATCCCAAGTCAGTGCTGTTGTTTCCTCCGAGAAGGGATTGCTATCAACCGTCTCCCCGTTAGTTGCCCGGGCATGGCCTGCAACGTGTCCTTGGACATTATAGATCAGGATTTCATGATTCGAACTCATATCCACCGAAGCATATACCGTCTCCTCGGCGAAAGTGCCGTCATCTGCTTCGGCTTTCACCGTTGCCATGATTTGCTCTGAGATTCCGTCATGATGAATGCAGGTACTGAACGCCCCGTTAGCATCGGTAACACCCGATGATTCCTCCGCCCATCCCCCGACCGCCGTGATAGTGATATCGATGCCCCCCAGGATCTCACCATAACTTGCCATTATCTCCAGATCTCCAAAACCCTCGTCCGTGATAACGGTCGGAAAATAGACCGCTAGGTACATAAGAGAGCGTACGGGTTTCCAATAAACATCCCCCCCCAGTTTGCAGGTGAATTCTTTTTCCACGTTATTAATTTCTTGAATATCCTGGTCGCAGGATATGACTTTTACTTCATAGGTTTCTTGTACCAAGCAGGGAGCGGTTAAGACGTGATAAGGTTCATCAGATAGACGGGATTGCACTATTTCCGAAGTGCCGGCCTTGCGCAACTCTATGGCCACATACTCCGTTCCCTGTTGTTCTAGAAGTCCGGAGGCATCGATATGAATATCGGTCGACGAGATCAGATTGGCCAATTCATCAGCCTGGTAGTTGTCATCAGTAAAAATTGTTGCCAAGACCTGCAGATCGGTCATATCCGCACCGATGGCGCCGGGGACGAAGCTCGTAGAATAATCATTTATTATGCCGTCGCCGTTGAAATCACCGCGAGGATATAAGTTCTCTTCCTCCGATGATTTTACTTCGCCGTCGCCATTAATATCCTTCTTGGGGTGTTGTCCGTCCACGCCGTCCAAGTCTAAATAATAATCGTCAATAATCTGCAGATACCAATCGCGCCAGCGGCGAAAGTCCGACATGTCCACTGCGCCGTCACCGATGCCCCCGTCACCGTCCGCATCCTCCTCCAGGTAATCATTACCGGTCTTATAGTCTATACGCTGATTCCCATCGGGCGTGCCGTCGTCGATATCGCACATCATGCGAAGGACATAATCATTGCCTCGAATACGATCTATATCCATAACGCTGTGCCAGGCGTCTATGCGCGGCTGGGCGCCCCCGCCCACATCGAAACGGGACCCACAACGCAGCAGATCTTTTATCTCATATATATTTAAGGAAGGATCAACGCAGAGCATGTATCCGACCAGTCCGGCCACATACGGGGCGGCAAAAGATGTGCCGGATCGTTTCTCGTAGATATCCTGCCCTGTCGTTACTAAAATACTATCTCCCGGAGCGGAAATGTGTCCGTCCACGCAGGAGTGTTTATAGCGTGTGGCGTTACCATTACCGGTACCGGGGCTGTAATCAATGGCCTCCACTACGATTATTTCCTCTACCCGGTGATCAAGATCTTCATTCAACGCCGCATTGCATACGGGGCTGGTCCAACGAGCATCAACTGTCCATTCGTGGGGTGTATTTTCGGATTCATTTCCAGCGGATGCGCAAATGATTGGCAAGGGACATTCTATCCGCAACCTATCAAGCATCTCCACCATCACCGCACCCTGGGCGGTGGCCACTTCTTGTGCATAGTCATTAGTATCTGGGATTATATCGAATTGGTCCCAGTTATAACCTTGACTCATATTTATAACTTTAATCAGGGGATATCTTCTCGCTAAATCGTATAGGGAGGAGATCAAAGTTTCTCCCACGCTTCTCACCACGCCGATATCCCATCTAATAGGTTCACGGGCGGCGACGATCATTCCCGTAAAAGGATTCACTCCGTCTACTCCTATGCCATTATTGTATACCGCCCCAATAATGCCCGCCACGGCCGTGCCGTGAGAATCCTCGATATCCGGATTTAAGTTAAAATAGGTCAAATCTCGATGATTGTTTAAAAAACCATCATCCACTACTCCGGTCATGACAAGTTGTTCTGATTTCTCCACGGCGCCGTTAAAGTTCCACATCTGGGGCAGCCGTATCAACTCGTGACCCCAGTTTCCCCCCCGGGGAGGGTTTTCCCAAGTCCATTCCGCCGGATTGCCGTTGTTAGGCTGGGGAACGGCTTGAGTCCCTACCAGGGCATCCTGCACGGCGTATCTAACCCTGGGGTTGGCCCGCAAATCATCCAGGGCGTCGTCCATTTCGTTGTGAGTGCTGGTGGGGAGCTTGAGGAAGATTATACCCTCGGCCTGTCCCGCCACGCCCGCTATCCCGCCCACTATCTCGGCTCCTAGATCATCTATTATGATATTTGCTTCCTCCACTGTCGTCCCTAGCTCAAAGACCGCCATTACCGTTTTGAAGGATAGCGGGAATCCTTCCAGCTGCGGATGATCGGTAGAATATTCTTCCTTGTTGGGAACAAAGGAGAATTCAGGAATTGCCTCTTCGGCCGGATCCTCCGGATCACCCTGCATGACGGTCATGAAGGTCGCGTTTATGATGACCGAACCGTTTTTCCCGCTACCGGTCGCGGTCACGGTTTGCGACTCCGTACTGCTGCTTAAAACCACTTGATTGGAGCCGATACCATGAACGAGTTGCAGGGTATCCGGGGATAAAGTTCCCTCTGAGGAGGTTAGAGTCACATAGCCGTTGAAGGAGGTAAAGGGGCTGGTGCCTTCACTGCCTACAGCGGTTACCGTTAGGGCGAACTCTACTCCGGCCGTTACCGTGTCGGGCACCGATACTCTGAAAGAACCCAGCCTCTCCATCTCCGGTTCATCGGGATTATCGCAGGCGGGAACAATTACACAGAATATAAAGATGACAATTAAAGCGGCGTAAATGCTAAAAAGCGCAAAGCCCTTTCTGAGTTTCATGAAGTTTCTCCCTCGGATACGCTGTTCTTATAATGGGATGTAGATTAATAAGTTCGCGTGCTATTTTAGCATAAATTGCCATATTTCATCAACCCCCAAAAAAGCCTGTTTAATTACTCAATATTCGGAAGTTGATTTTATTCATCAAATGGTATAGAATTCCTGCCGAATGGGCTAATTCCCCAAAAAATATGCAACCGGTGAGTTTCAAGGAGGTTGATTATGAAACTCGGTGTACGAGTCTTCCCGCTCGTCTTGCTGGCTCTGGCGCTCCTCTCCTTCCAGGCTCATACCGAAGCCCTGGTGACGGATGAGGTTGCCCGCGCCCTCCAACGGGAAGGGATGGTTTCGGTGTTAATCAAGCTGAAGGATCCGGCGGCCTCGCCCGCTGCGCCACAGCTACGCCAGCAGCAGATCGCCGGCATCCAGAACCTGGTCCTGAGCAGCCTGGATGAGTCCGATTTCGAGGTCATATATCAGTTTAAGGTGGTCTGCGGCATGGCGGGCCGGCTTAAGCCGAGTGGTCTCGAGAAACTGAGAATGGATCCCAACGTGGAACGGATCTACCTGGACCAGATGGGGGAGGCGCATCTAAACGAGAGCGTTCCCCTGATCCAGGCCGACGTGGTGCAGAATATGGGTCTGACCGGCGAGGATATCGTGGTGGCCGTGCTGGACACCGGGGTGGATACCGATCATCCCAACCTGAACGACGGGGACATCGTGGCTCAAAGATGCTACCTGGACGCTAACACCAACCAGAGTTGCAGCGGGAACAGCGCCGAGGATGATAACGGCCACGGCACCAACGTGTGCAGCATCATCACCTCCAACGGCACCAACGGAGGGGTGGGGGTGGCCCCGGACGCCGATATCATAGCCATCAAATGTTTGGATCGCTTTGGCAAGTGGTGGTTAGCTGATGTGATAGCCGCTCTGGATTGGATCAATGGCGAATATACCGGGCAGATCGATATAATTAATATGAGCATCGGCACCTATAATGTCTACCACGACGCCGCGGCGGCCGAGACCGACTATCCAAACCTGACGGCGGAATTGAACTACGCCCGCAACACCAAGGGGATCATCCCCTTCGCCTCCTCGGGAAACGGGGGGGAGAGCGATTCCCTCTGCGTGCCGGCCGCCATCTCCCACGTGGTCTCGGTGGGCGCGGTCTATGATGCCAACGTCGGAACCTACACCTGGTCCGGGGTATGCTCCGATGCCACCACCACCCAGGATAAAGTGGCCTGCTGGAGCAACTCCTGCTCCATTCTCGATCTGCTGGCCCCCGGCTGCAAGATCAGCACCTCCTGCATGGGGGGAGGCACCTGCTGGTGGTGCGGCACCTCCCAGGCTTCGCCCCACGCGGCCGGCGCGGCGGCCCTGCTGCTCGAGCATAACAGCTCCCTGACCCCCGATCAGATCGAGTCGTATCTTGAAAACTACGGAAAGGACATCGTCGATTCCAAGAACAGCCTCACCTTCCCCCGCATAGACGTGCTGCGGGTGCTGGATAAGATCTGGATCAAGGATGCCTCCTGGGACGACGGGAGTGTGCCCACCATTCCGGCGGGCTGGTACAGCCCCGATATCATCCTCGATCCCGAGCCCCCCACCATCGGGGAGGAATGCACCATCACCGTCACCTGGCACAATTTCACCGCCCTGCCGCAGATGACCAGCGTCACGATCGAGATACATGATCCCAACGTCAACCTGGCCGCCGGCCAGCCCTGCCTTTACCAGGCCGATGATTACGCGGAGGTGCCCCCGGAGGACGATCAGAGCCGGGATTTCACCTGGACCCCCGATCCCAACTCCTTCGGGGAGGGGCATTACTGCGTGATCGCCTATATCCAGACCACCGACGGTATGGACGTGGTTCGAAATCCCTTTCCTCCCAAGGACAACAATGTCGGCTGCCACAACTTTCACCTCCAGGAGGCCTCCACCGACACCCTGACCTTCAAGGCGGGGAACTGCATGGGGGATACGGCGGTGCTCTACCTGCACTTGGACGATAGCGGACTTACCCCGGGATGCACGGCCGTGATCACCTACCCCGAGGACAGCGCCATTCCCCTTCTTCCCGGTGAATGGCTCGTTCCTCCCCCCCAGCTGATCGTGTATGTGCCCGACACCATTCCCGGAATGGTGGATGACACGGTTCATGTGACCAGCACCCTGATATCGCAGGAAAGGGCCGATACCCTGCGGCACGGGATCACCTCCCGGATCATTCACGTGCCCTCTATCTGGCACGAGGATTTCAACGATTGCGATATCAGCGACTGGACGGTGATTACGGACAGAAGCGCGATCTTCGAGGCCTCGTCGGAGGAATTCGTGAGCCCACCTTGCGGCCTGAAGATGGTCTCCCAGGGCGATAGCCGGGCCTTCGGCCGCTCTCCCGCCTATACGCTCGATTTCGATCAGGAGTACAGGATATCGTTCTGGTTCCGGTTGCCGGCGACGAACAATCACTGGTTCGCCGTGCTGGACAATAACTGCGTGCACCTGGTAATCGATTATAGCACCGACCTTAAAACCTGGGACGGAAGTGCCGCCCGGCTGGTGAAAACGTTGAGTACCGACCAGTGGTACTTCATTGAGTGCAAGGTTCATCCGTCGGCGGGAAACTACGACGTCTACGTGGATGGAGATTCGCTGGTCCGGGCCGACTTCCTCAACACCCCGGCCGATGACTATCTCACCGTGGGGGATATTCATGCGGGGGCCACCGACCATGGCGAAGGATTCTGGGACGATTTTATCGTTTACGGACAGGATACGCTGGTCACCGCCATCGGCGATCTGGATATCATGCCCGGCGGAGTAGTGCTGTTCCAGAACTATCCCAATCCGTTCAATCCGGTGACTTGGATCAACTACTATCTGCCGCGGGATTGCCGGGTGATACTTGAGATCTACGATGTAATGGGGCGGAAGGTGGCCACCCTCATCGACGCCCAGCAGACGGCGGGGTACCAAACGGCTCGGTGGAGCGCCGCTTCGGTGAGCAGCGGCGTCTATATACTGAGGCTTAAAGCCGGAGAGGAGATACGTACCCGTAAGGTGGTGCTTATGAAATGAGCGAGCCCTAGGCCTGGAGGGCCGGGAATGCTTAATCTCCTGTTTTATAAAGGGAAAAAAAGGAGCGGGCGGTAGGACTAACCGCCCGCTCCGTGGGGCAGGTATCAGGTGCTGTTATCTAAGCAGCACCATTTTTTTCGCCTTTACGAAATCCTCCGTTTCCATCCGGTAGAAATAGATACCGCTGGCGACTTTATGGCCGGCGTTGTTCTCCCCGTCCCAGTTAACGGTGTGGGGGCCGGCGTCCCGCACCGCCGAAACCAGCGTCTTGACCAGCTTGCCGGTGACGTCGTAGACCCGGATCCTCACCCTCCCCTTCTTTTTCATCTCGTATTTGATGGTGGTTGAGGGATTGAAGGGATTGGGGAAGTTTTGGGCCAGGGAATAGACTCTGGGTGTCTGCTCATTAGTGCCGGTAATATCGACGTTGGTGCTATTCTCGAACCAGTCGATGACCTCGTCGAGGACGCGGTAACGCGCGATGGGGGACATGCTCCGGTGATCGCGGATGAACTTGAAGCTGAAACCGAACCACATGGTGCGGATCGTTTTAGCATGCTGGTTTGTCTCTTGGTGCTGGATAGCGGCGTAACACTTGGTGCCCGGCATGAAATCAGGGTATTCCATGGCCGCGATACTGGTGCCGGTGATCGGATTTAGGACGTCGAATCCGTTAATCAGGGGCGGGCCGCCGTAGACATAGAAGGAATCGGCGGCCGGAGGGGGACTGTTGAAGATGCTGCCGGAGGTGCCGACGGTAAGCGGGCTTATAGTACCGCCAGCCGTCGATCCGCCGGTGAGATTGTAGTAGCTGCCGTTGGTGCATATGACGCCGCATCTATTGAGGAGGGCCTGCCCGTGCGTTGTACTTGAAATTTCCTCGGCCACGTTGTCGCCCAGGATCCAGAGCCCGGCGTTCTCCTTCTTGGCGTCCATCCAGTCGCTGAGCGTTTTGCAATCGTCCCGCTTGGTCCATCTGCCGGTGGGGATGGTATTATGCTTGAGTTCCCCCGCGTCCCAGATGATCTTTTTATAAACCAGGAGTTGATCCAGGTAGCTCCGGGAGCCGAGACCGGTGGAGATGATCGACGGCTTACCGGAGCTGGCTCCGGAGAAGGTGACCGGGTAGACGCCCCGGAGGCAGCTGTTGGCTCCCATGACATTGTACACGTCGGGCTGATTATCCGGGGGGAGAACCGCCTGAAAGGCCGGATTGAAATAATCCTCTACTGAGCCCGGACCGGTGTCCAGCATGTGGCAGGCATCGACGTAGAGGATATCGCTGTTGGCGCTGGGCAGGCAGGTCCAATTCCAGTTGCTAATGATTTTAACATAGTGGGGCTTGCCGGAGGAGGCTCCGGAGAAGGTGACCGGGTAGACGCCGAAAGTGGTGGCATCGCCGTTGTTGTCCATGGCCGAGAAGTAATAGCTGATCAAGTACCCCCGGGTGAAGAGGGAATCGTTGAGATCGAAGCAGTAGGGCCCTGAATGTCGTTCACAATCTAAAGGTGGCTCAGTATTAACGCAGTCGGGGCACATACCGGGGGGGAAGGGAGGACAGGTGCAGCCCGAGTCAGCTCCGAAGGTCGTCCACGCTACCCCGTCATCGCTAATGTAGTAGCCGTAGTCGCCTTGAAGCTGGGGGCCGACGAGGTACTGAGGCTTGGGTCCCCAGGGTGAGGTCCCCGGTCCTACATATTCGGCCTTGACGTGCATGTAAACTTTGGGATTGCCGTTGGCATCCTCGGCGATACCACCTCCCAGAGGCGAACCGCACCAGACGATGATCGAATCGCCCGGCCGGACATCCGGATTTTCCCGGCTGTTCATGTCGGCTGCCATGTCGGCCCGGACGTAGCTTTCGATATCGTTTGGATTGGAGGGGAAGTTGTCGGAGAAGAGTTCCGCGTGTTTTACCCGCCACTTGGGACCGGGCTTTCCCCCATACCGTCTGAGTTGGACTTCGTCGATAAACGGGGCCGGTGTGTGCGCGGCGCAATCCCCGGCCAGCTCGTACATCGTGCCGCACATATCGACGACCCCCAGGGCGATCTGGATCTTACCGCCGGCAACCAGGTCACTGATGCTCTCCTGGTGGGTGAAGTAATCTTTGTAGGGGCTGTAGTATATCATGCCGCCATCAAACCAGGGCCCCGGGCAGCCGCTTTCGCTAATGTTGCGAACGCGCCAATGGTAATAGGACAGAATCAGGACGGGGAGATCGCGGTAGACGGTAAATTCCAGCATCGTTTCGGTGAGACCGGCAAGGTCCCCGGGGGGGATGGTGGCGTCCTGATTTTCATCCATAGAGGAGGAATATTTCGTCATGTCGATCACCGGCGAGACGATCATTTCATCCTGGCAGGGCGCCAGTAGGCCGCCCGGCCCCTTGCAGAAGGGGGTGTCGAAGAGCCCGGGGAGTTCGGCGCTGGGATTGGTTGAACCGATGAAAAAGACCACTTGGGTGCTGAAATTATCGGTGCAGGGATCATTATCTATTAAATTAGCCATAAGCCCGGAGTACATGCCGAACGGCTCGACCACCGTGGCGAACCAGTGAATACCGTTAAAATCCCCGTCCGTCTGGTGGGCTCCCAGGAGGGCGGTTTCGCAGTTTTCGTAGTCGATGATACCGGAGTTGTCGGAGATCACCAGGCTGTCGACGATAAAGGCGCCGTCTGTATCGTAACCATCCTGATCGCTGAATGAACAGTCGGACTCAAACCGGAACCGCAATTTCGTCTGCACGTTGGCCGAGGGCGGCAAGGTGACGGTGTGTGGATTTCCGGTGCAAATGCTGCCAGTGTAACTATCGAGCTCCTGCCACTCTCCTTCTTTGGTCGAATACTCTAGAAAGGTAAAATCTTGGTCGGGCTCGGAGTTGAAACATCCCTTGAAGGTTATCGTGACCGGGCCTGTTTGGTAAAAAGGGTCGGTTTGGAGTATTTGCATCCACCGGTTTCCGTATCCCGGGGCTGAGTACCAGGAACAGCGGTAGATATCGTTGGTATCGGGGCGCACCCCGCACCACCAGGACTGCATGCCTTCCAGCGGAACAAGGTGGCCGTAGGTTCCCCCGCCGAGACCGACGAAATCGTCGACATGAGCGAAAGTGTCTATTTGAGCTGTGTTATCGAGGCGTGTCCAACCCTGCCAGTCCATAGCTTCAAAATCATAACCTGCCAGAAAGTAATGATTGGCTGTGTCTATGTGGGTCGGCGCCATGGACCCGCACTGTACGTACTTTATGCATTCATAGCCTGATGCCGTCCCCATCGCCAGAAGGATGACAAGGGCACACCACACCGTCAAGTAGATAGCTTTACGCATTTCTCCCTCCTGAATTTTTAGATAGTGCCTAGATGAATAGACGATCGCCTTTTATGGATAGCTGTTTAAAATTTTGTTAGGCAATTCCACTTGATCGGAATGCTACCATAACTGTTTAGATTTTGTCAAGTATTTGTTGCATATAAAAAAACGGTCCGGCCGCCCCGCTTGACAGCGAATGATCCATTATATAGAATCGAAGGGAATCGGTGGGTCTTGATCTACCGGACTGACCGACGGCCGGCGAAGGAAATCTGAGAAAAGGAAAAAGATGGATATCAAGGTAAACCTCTCCCCGGGGGAGCTGATCGATAAGCTCACCATCCTGGAGATCAAGCTGGAGAGAATCGCCGATCCAGCAAAATTGAAGAACGTGAAGAGGGAATATAATATTCTGAAAGAGATCGACGAAAGGGCTATTCCCGCTTCCGACCGGCTAAACGAGCTGCGGGCGGAACTGAAAGCGGTAAACGAGACGATCTGGGAGATCGAGGATAATATTCGCGACTGCGAGCGCAACCGCGATTTCAAGGAAGATTTCATCGAGCTGGCCCGGGGGGTATACCGGAACAACGACCAGCGGGCCAGTATCAAAAGGTGCATCAACAAGCTGCTCGATGCCGATATCATCGAGGAAAAATCTTACCGGGAATATTAAAAGATGAAAATACTGGTAATAAGGGTGGGCCGGATCGGTGATATGGTAATGTGCACCCCGGCGCTCGCCGCCCTGCTGGATAACTATCCCCGGTCCCGTTTCACCCTCCTCACCAGCGCGGTGGGCAAAAGGTTGCTGGAAGGTTTTAACGAGCGGCTGGAGGGATTTTGGATATACGACCGGAGTCATCCCCTGCCTTTTCTGATCCGACGCGATATCCGAAAGAAGGTCGCCGCCGGTGGGTTCGATCATATCTTCTGCTTCGAATCGAATCCCAGCTACCGCTCTTTGCTGAGGGGCGCGGCGGCGCGGCTTCACTTCCTGGAGGCCAAGGCAGATAAGATCCACTATGCCTCGCTGCTGTTGGATATGGTATCCCGGGCGGTGGGCCGGGAGGTGGGAGATTATCCCCTCTACCTGCCTTCTGAAAAAAGTGCCGAGAAAGAGAACGACGAATTCCTCCGGGATAATGGCATAAGCGCGGATACCTTTCTAATAGCCCTGCACCCTACTTACAGCGGAAGCGGCAAATGGTGGAAGAGAAGAAAATACGGACGGCACCGGCTCTGGCCCGCCCGGTCTTTCGCCCGGCTGGGGGAGCGCCTGGCGGAGTATGGAAAAATGAATAACCTGGATCTGCGGGTGGTGATGAATCTGCTCCCCGCAGAAATGGAGATCGGCCGGGAGATCCGGACCCTCAGCGCTGAGAGCATAGACATCCTCTGCCCCCCGCCGGGCTTTTCACGCTACCGGGCCTTCCTGAAAAGGACCGACCTGCTGGTGGT
>JAFGPI010000165.1 GCA_016926065.1 Candidatus Krumholzibacteriota bacterium | reverse complement strand
GTAACCGTGTGCTGGTAGCGCACCGTACCGCCCGCGGTGGCGGTGCCCATGCGATCGGGAACTATGGTTACCGAGGGAGCGCTATTAATGGTAACCGTGTTCGTGATCTGATCGAATATCGCGGGATTGTTGGTGGATGTAGCCCGCAGATCTATATTGTTGACTCCGGGAACTACCGCGGCGGGTACGTTGACGCGCGCGATGATATTAACCTCGCTGCCCGCGGTCACCGAACCGGTGTTGGCGATCGGCGTCAACTCCGGAACATCCAGCACGCCGTTACCGTTCGAATCCATATAGAAGGTGACGGTCCAGCCCGCCGGAGCGTTGGCGGTCAGGTTATAGTTATCACCGGATCCTCCCGTGTTTATGACGTCCAGCGGGAAGTCCACCACGTCTCCCGGATCGGCGTTCTGATTGACCGGTACATTATTGGTGCCGGGAACGCCGTCGTAGTTTCCTATATCGACGGCCGCGGGGCTGACCACGGTTATCTCGTCGTTGGTCTGGTTGAACACGGCCGGATTATTGGCCGAAACCGCGTTCACCACCGCGTTGTACGGTCCTCCCGCCACGGCGGAACCGGGTATCATCACCCGGACGATGAAGTCGGCGGTGGCACCCGGATTAACCGTTCCGACATCGACTATGCCATCGCCGCCCGAGTCGGAAAGCGGGGTTACCGCATCCATGCGGAAGAACTGGATGGTATATCCCGGAGGGAAGGTTGAAGCCGCGTCAAGCTGGATGTTGATCTCATCGGGAGCGTTGCCATCGTTTCTCACGGTGTTGATAAAATCGACCGAGGTATTGGCGTACGCCAGCGCCACGGCCTGCAGATCATCATTAAAGAGAGGAGGCGTACCGGCTCCGGGCGCCCCGTTGGGACCGACCAGCAGATCGGCCAGTACATTTACGTTGATCGCCGTGTTATTGGTCGTGACGATGGTGGGATCGGGGGTCCCGGGATTGTTATCGACGTAGGCCACGGCCCCGTCATTATTTATAATGCCGGCCGGCATGCCCACCGGAACCACCAGGTCATAGGTAAGGTTGTAGTTCTGCCCGATGATAAGATCCCCGTTGATGATATAACCTACCGCTATATCTCCGGCCGCGGGCGCCAGAGCCCAGGCCCAGGTCTCGGGAGAGCCGGCGGTGGGGCTGCCCGTGGGCAGGTATACCTCCGTGCCGCCGACCGGGGCTCCCACCGGAGCGCCCGCCAGGGCCAGAGGATTTCCGCTGGAAGGATTAACCGGAAGAACATCGTATATCAGCACTCCGGTAAACCCCACGGAGGCGACGGTCACGCCGTGCGCGTCGTCGTTACCCACGTTCGAACCGCTGATGGTATAGGTAGCGTTGTTCCCGGGATCGATGTTGGCCGGTAAACCGGTCATGGCGGCGGTCAGCACCGCATCGCTGACCACGGTGCTCAAATGATAGTTGCGCGTGTCCACCTGCGCCCCGTCACCGATGGAGGTAGCGTCCACTCCCACGTAGGCGACTTCCCCGGCCAGGGCGCCCACCGGAATCTGATAGGAAACCAGCAGGCTGACCGTGGCGCCGGCCGCGAAGGGCCCGAACACGCCCGGAACGCCTCCGGCCGACACGGCCGGTTCCCCGCCATCAAGCGTTCCGTTACCGTTGATATCGTGGTAAATCGTTATATCTGCCAGAGCCAGACCCATGGTCGTATTGGCGCCGTCCAGCAGAGGCACCAATGAAAACGAATCGTTGTCGTTACCGGTATTGGTAAGCGAGTAACTGAAATAGACGATCTGCCCCGGTATGGCGTTCTGGGTAAGAGCCGGAACCAGGGGCGGAGTTTCACCCGAATCGTCCGGCAAAACCGACACTCCGTACACGGGGAGAACGATCGTGGTAACCTCGTTAGAGGTAGTGCTGTAAGTATTGCCGACTAAATCCTCGAACGTGGCCGAAGCCTGGTTCCGGATAGTAGTACCGGCGGGGGTCTGCGCCTGCGCCGCCGTAACACTCCACAGCAACGCCAGCACCAGGACTGGAAAAACCAATCCCGTCAACCTTCTCAGCGTCATAACCTATCACCATCCTTCTGCTCTCGGCCGAGAGCATTCCTCTCGAATTAATCTCCCCTGCGGGAGACCTGGGATTAACCATTAGAAGCCCATTCGTCTACTTTACCTGCACGCGGTAAGAGACTATAACTTCCTCTCCTGCCCCGAGATCTTCCCGTAACGACCACTTCACATGGGTGATCATATCGGGAGTGGCTTCCCGCTCTTCCCGGGTTCCATCAGCCTTGGTCACCAGGTAAGTGACCGGCGCTATCTGATAAGTGGATCCGTTATCGATGCTGAAAAGCGGATATAACCGGGAAGTTTCCGTGGCCGTCTCCTGAAGGTAAACCGTGCCGTCCGGTATCGGTCCCACCAGGTCAACCCCGGATGCGGGGGCATTCCCGGAATTCCGGTATCGCAATATGTATTCGACCTTGTCCTGTGGGTAAACCTTCTCCGCCGACACCGCGATTTCACCTTTCTCCTTGTCCACGATAAGCTTGCGCGCTTCCAGCGAGCCGACCAGGGCCGGCCCGTCGGCCAAAGCCGCGGAAGAGGCGATCGCAAGGACAAAGAGAAGGATCGCAACCGAAAGACTCCTTCTCATCAAACCGTCCTCCTTTTTCCTCCTATGAATGGAGTACCCCTGTGGATGCGGATATCTGGTACATGGAGGTCTTTACCGTTAATGCGCGATATGCGTTGGCAAATCGCCCTAAACTCCTACGGGCCGTCCCTAGCGCAAACGATGTTCCAAAAAATGGGACTTTAGTCCCGCGAGGAGGGATGGGGAAACGGATCAACCCGTGACCTAGGTCCCAAAATCTTCGATTCCCGGCCTTTGAAAAGGCTTTTCGGGGAGGAATCAGAGGGACCGGAGGGAAACGATAAGGAACTGAAAGTAAGGATAAGAAATAAAAAAGTCCCCCGCGGGGGGGGACTTTAGCCCTTAATTATGCAATGAATTCGCAAAATGCGAATCCGCTCCGCCAGACCTATTGTTCCGGATTGTCTTTCTTCAGGTACTTCTCCGGATCGGCGATGAAAGCATCCATGTTTTCCTTGCTGTTGAAATTATATTCGGTGTCGCCATAGACGTAGAACCACTGCACGTTGCCCTTATCCACCAATTTTCCGTCCACCGGATCGACCAGGCTCATCTTTTCAGCCCGGTTAACCCCTTGCTTGGCATCCGCTTTCTTCGGTTGCTCTTTCTTTCCGCAACCGACGGATATAACCAGGCACAGTACCATGAACAGGATCAGGTATCTTTTCATTTACTTTACCTCCGACTGTTCTCTGTCCCGCGAATACTATGTTTCTCTGTGCTGGCGCCATCTCCACCTCCGTTCCCGGAATCCGACCCCGCACCCCCCGACCGCCCGGGGAATCGGAATCCGTCTCCCGCGCCACGTTGGCCAAGATAACAGATTTCACTCCATCCGTCAAGCGGCGGAGTGGGCGAGGCTGGGAGCGGCTGGAATTGGCCCGTTTAGAAACGCGGACCGGCGAATAATTTTAAATCACTCATGACCTCAAACCATGTTATTTGAATCCATTCAAAATCTGAATCCATTTCGCTCTAAATCACTCATAAGCTCAACCCGTGTCATTTGAATCCATTCCCAACCTGAATCCCTGAATTAAATTTTGTAAGGCGTATAATCTAAACCGCCTCGGGTAAAGGAGAGATTATCACAAGGCACTGAGGGATTATCTTGAGGCTCGGAAGGTCTAAGGCGGAGCTTACATTTTAGCCAATATTATCACTATGGAGGAACCTTCGGCCCAGTTGCAGAAATGTCTTGCCAGTGGAAAATAAACTCGCTTACGGTTGTTTAACCGTGATACATTAGAGAAAAAGGCGTTCCCGTACAGATAAAGGAGAGAAACAAGTGAGCAAACAATCAGCTTCCACCCCAAAATCGGGGCCCAAGATGATAGACCCCAAAAAGATCAAGCGTATCGCCGTGCTCACCGGCGGCGGAGACTGCCCCGGATTGAACGCGGTTATCCGGGGACTGGTCAGGGCCGCTCGGATCGAGCACAACTGGGAGGTAATCGGGATTCAGGACGGCTTCGACGGATTGCTGGACAACCTGACCATCCCCCTGAAAGCGATGGACGTAAGGGGCCTGCAGGCTCGCGGGGGGACCATTCTGGGTACTTCGAACCGGGGAAATCCCCTGCACTATCCGGTCAAGGAGGGCGGCCACGTCTATTTCAAGGACGTGACCGATCGCATAATCGCCAATTTTAACAAGCTGAATCTCGACGTGCTGGTGGCGGTAGGCGGAGATGGCACCATGAAAATCGCCCAGGCCCTGTTCGAAAAGGGCATACCGGTGGTGGGCGTGCCCAAGACCATAGACAACGATCTGGGGGTGACCGACGTAACCTTCGGATATAACAGCGCCGTGGCCTGCGCCACCCTGGCCCTGGACAGGCTGCATACCACGGCGGAAAGCCATCACCGCATCCTGGTGCTGGAGGTGATGGGAAGGGACTGCGGTTGGATCGCCCTGGAGGCCGGTATCGCGGGAGGCGCGGACGTCATTCTCATTCCCGAGGTACCCTTCGACTGCAATATCATATGCGACCATATCTCCGCGCGCAAGAAAAAGGGAAGCCGATTCAGCATCGTGGTGGTGGCCGAGGGCGCATTTCCCCAGGGAGGCAGGAAGATATACGAGAAGGAACCGGGAGCCGACGGCACCCCCGGCCGGTTGGGCGGGATCGCCCGCTGGGTGGCCGATCAGATCAGCGTGCTAACCAGCCTGGAGACCCGGGTCGCCGTGCTGGGGCACTTGCAACGGGGAGGCTCTCCCACCACCTATGACCGTATCCTGGCCACCCGTTTCGGGGTGGAGGCCGCGAGGCTGATCGCCGACGGCAAATACGGCGATATGGTATGCCTGAAAGGCCGCCAGATCAAAGCCGCCGACATAAAGTCCGCCATCAAGAAGCTCAAAAGGGTAAATCCGGAAGGACAGATGGTCAAGACCGCCGAGGCCCTGGGAATCACCATGGGAAGGCCGCAATAACGCCGGTCCGGGGAATGATGGAAATGTCCGGGGCTATCCCGCGTTCCATGTAATGGAGAGGGGACGGTCGGTTCCAACCGACCCCCGATCGTTTTTCGCACTGCCTGGTGGTGCCCGCCAGGCAGCATCCGCCCGGTGGTGCCCTCCCGGCGGCCTAGAAAAGAAACCGCACTCCGAGGCCGCCGTTGACATCCATTTCGGTTTCCGGAATCAGATCCAGGACCGGAGCCAGCTCCAAAAACACCGTAAAGGGAAAATCGTCGTCATAATATGCCACCCCGGCGACGAATCTCACCCCGATTTCCGAATCGTCGTGCTCCCAGAACCTGACCCTGCCCCCTATGCCCAGATATACGGGCAGCTCCCCCTTTTCGGTATCCAGGTATTCGAAGTTGTGATAGAGGTAATCGGCGTGAAGGTGAAAATGCCCCTCCTTGCGGAAAGACCAGGCGACTCCGGCGTCAAAGGCGGTGGAGGAGCCAAGCCAAAATTTGGCGCTCAATCCCGTGGGCTCACCGATTATAAAACCCACCTCCCGGTCATAAGAAGTGGCCCGGACCTCCCCGGCCGACCCCCCGGCGGCGCCGGCGATAATCAAGATCCCCAAAAACAGCAGCGAAATCTTATTCACCTGAGTAACCATTGATCAGGCCTCCTGCCCTTAGCCAAATCGAAACAGTAAGATCGCCCTCTCGGACCTGCCCGCGGCCGGGAAAGCGGAAGGCTCCGTCCCAATCGCCGGGAATACTTCCATCCCCATCCCTGAGGATACCTCGGTCCCAAGCCCCGGGGATACCTCCATCCAAACCTCCGGGGATACCTCCGTCCATACTACTTCCCGGGGGGAAGCACGAATCTATAGACGGGAGCCGTCAGGATGGCCAGCGAACATACCAGTAATATTGAATCCTCTATCAGCTTCTTCCAGGCATAGGTAATGCCGAATCCGCAACCGCAATCAAAATAGACGTCCCTGAAAGCGATCCCCTCAGAAGACATTATCCCCACGGTGCGGATGGCTATAACAACGATGAACACGGCGTTGAAAACCAGCAGCACGGCAGCCGAGCCGCGGAGGAAAAATCCGGTCAGCAGGGAAATTCCGCAAAATAGCTCCATCCAGGGAAGGATAATGGCCATCAGATAGAGGAGGGCATTTTCGCTTAGCACTCCGTACATCCTTATCTCATCGGCGAAAAGCCGGGGCTTATCTATCTTTTGCAGCGCCGCGTAGATGAATACGCCCGCCAGCAGCAATCTGAATCCGAGGATGACGTAGCGGTGGTGAAAAAGACGGGAGGACCGCTGGCCGGTCCGGTGGTCCGGGACGGTTCCGGTTTCAAACAGTAATTCCTTCAATTCCATATTCGCCGTCACTCCGTCATTATTCCGCCGGATCGTTATCCCCCGTTTCCAGCGGAAGCCCCGATTTTTCCCACTCCTCCATTCCTCCCTTGAAAACCAGCATCTTCATGTAACCCATATTATAAAGTTCCTGGGCCAACAACTCGGAATCGTCGCATAAGGGACCCGCGCAGTAGAGGACCGCCGGTTCGTCCGGAGAAAGGTAAGGCAGGATGTGATCCATGTAATACCCCATCTGGTAATAATCGAGCAGGATGGCTCCGGGTATGTGCCCCTTCCTGAATTGAGCGGCGGTTCTGGCGTCGATGATGACCGCTCCCGACTCTTGCAGCACCAGAAACTCCGACAGAGTGATGACCCGGATCATACCACTTTCTCCGGGGCCCGGATCTTCCCTCACCGCCACCGCGTTCGCCTTCCGCAATGGATTTATCCCGTTGGGGGAGAAAGCGTTGAATACCAAGGCCACGATGGAGCTGATAAGGGTGATGGCCACAACCTGAAAAATAATATGCTTCATTCTATTCATAACAGACAATATAAATCGAAAACTAATGGAAATCAACTCTCCCCGCAAGCACATCTCTCCCTTATACAGCCGAATCACGCTTTTTATCCCGGATTTTTCCCTTCCCGCCACTCGGAAAGAGGGGGGGCGCAGTCCGGTTTCAGGCGATGCAAGAAGTTTGGATTCCACGCCCCGCAAAGAAGAGGCGGACGGAGTCTCATCTCAAGCGACTCCTGGGCCTAGGATTCCCCGACCCTGGAAGAGAAGGCGGAGGGAGAGACCGGTTTTCATGTTTTTACTGTGGAAAGAAAGCTCCAATACTGGTTAAATGTAACGCCGAACCGGCACCGCCTCGCAGGTCCGCGAGAGGGCGGCCGAGGAGCGGTTCCAAGACCCCTGGCCTCTCACTACCGCGGTGCCTTTAGCCCTACGGGGCGGCCGGGCGCGGAAAATCAACCGGATGTTGGCGGAAAATCTACCGGATGTCGAGCGAATGCGAGAGAAAACAGAAAACCGTACCCGCCGGACTTATGAAAAAGTGGCTGCCGGCTTGGCCTTTACGGGACCATCCGCCCCTTTCCGCCTGCGGCGTCATCTTCCCGGGGAAAAGGATCAGAACGAGGCGGACCTGGCCCTGATAGAATCGATCGGGGTTCACGGACTTATCCAACCACCCCTGTTTTACGCCCCCCGGAAAGACCGAAGTGAACCATATACCGTAATAACGGGACACCGGCGGATCGCCGCGGCCCGCGCCGCCGGATTGAATAGCCTGGAGGCCCTGCTGATATCATCCCCGGTGGACCAGTCCGGGGACTCCCCGGGCGATCACGCCGCCGCCCCGGTAGACCCTTCCTTCGACACCTCCGCCGCCGAGCGGGAAGGCGCTCCCCCCGAAGCCTCCCCCTCCCCCGGGGGACCCTTCCCCCCCTACCCTCCGGCACTTGTCCGCCTGTGGCTGGAGGATGTCAACTCCGGCGCCCCCTTGAGCGAGCTGGAAAAGATAATACTGACGCAAAAATGCGACGCCCTGGGCGCGTCCACCTGGCCCGATTTTCCGTCGCTGCTCTCCCGGGCCTACGGTAAAGAGCTCTCCCCTCCCTTCCTGAAAAGGCTGGGCGGCCTTCTGGACCTTAACGACCCGGTGCTGGAGGCCCTCCACCGGGGCTCGATCTCCACCGGAGACCTGCTGATACTCTCCGGCCACCCCTCTATCGAGGTGGGGGAAGCGGTCCGCCTGCTCGTCCGGGAAAAGCTGAATCGCCGACGGCAGAAGGAAATAGTCAGGCTCATGGTTTACCTGGCCTCCCAGGGAGAGGACCGCTGGACCGATTTCGTCTCCCTCCACCGCCGGGGGAATCCTCCCCTGCTTGAATCGCTTTACCGGGCCTGCTATCCGACCCTGCGTAAAGATATCGAGCGCATCAACGTCCTGATAAAGGAAATGCGCCTTCCTCCGGTCGCCGTCATACAACCCCCCGAAAACCTGGAGGGAGGAAGTTACTTGATCAGTATACGCGTAAGGGATAAGGAAACCTTGCTGCTGGCGATAAATAGGTTGCGTTCCGCGGTTGAAAGCGGTGCCATCGATCTACTCCTGGGGATATTACGAGGGGAATAGCGAAGATTATCGGCTTCAAGGGACGGCGGCCGGGCGTCCCCTAGGAAATAAATTTAAGGGGTGCGCATGGGGCTGAGCGTTCCGGGTTTTCAGTCACCGTTACTACTTTAGACGCACCCCTTAAAATTCTATTTCAATTTTAACAAAATGCCCGGCGCGGTCTTTCGCTTGCGATCGTCCTTTTATTAAATCCTGGAACCGCCGGCCAACAGGCTTCAGACCCACCGGCCGTCCGCTGACGCCTTCGCGGAACCGCATTATATTATAGCTACCCTTTTAGAGGTAATCTTGTTCCACTTAAATTTCTCTGGATCGAAATTTTTAATCCGGCATCCGCCCTACCGGCTTATTACCCTGCGCATCCTGGCCGCATCGGGATCACCGGGCACCAGCTCCAGATATTTTTCGTACAATTCCTTCGCTCTCTCCAGCGAACCCCTCTCTTCCTTCAACATTCCCAGCTCCCGGTACACCCAGGGAATATCCCGGATAACGCGGTTTTCATCTATTTTCAGCAGCTTTTCCAGAACCATCCCCCTCTTATCATCGTTCCCCACTTCGGAGTAGACCCGGTAGAGCGTGGTGCGGAGAGAAAAATCGTTGGGCCTCTTGAGGGCAACGAACTCGAAGTATTTTATCGCCTCGTGATACTCGGCGGCGTTAAGATAAAAAACCCCCATCTGAAATTCCCTCTCCTCCTCGGCGATAAGATTCACCAGCTCCGGAGTTTCCAGCAGCATCCTTCCCGCTTCCATCTTGCGGTTCGCCCCCAACATCCGGGCCAGCTGGAAGAATCCCCGCAGGTATCCCGGATCCTGAAGATAGGCCTTTAACATTGCCTCCCGGCAATTTTCCCCATCGTTAATCAGGCCTCTGGACAGGGCCAGGGAAAACATGATCCCGGGATCGGACGCATTGTACCGGGCCAACTCCGTGTATAGAGACTCCGCCTTCTCGTACCGGGAGCTCAGGAGGTCATCCTCGGCGGCTATCATCATATCGTATTTGACGGGAAGGGACCCGGTCAGATAATCGGGATGGGTGACAAAATCTTTAATGGCGTTACCGTAATATCTTATGTCCAGGGGAGTCACTCCCCCCAGCGAGGATAAGGTCACGGTGACCAGGTAGGTGTTTATCTTCTTATTCTTGATCTCACGCAAAAATTCGACCAGGGACCGGGTGCCCACCTGGTAATCATTCTTAACCTGCTTCAGGTAGAGGAAATAGCTGACGTCTATATCCAGGATGGCCGTTTCACCCTCCAGCACCAAATCCTCCAGGGTGGTAACCGTAAGGGGGATGGAGGCGATCGTGCCTTCGATATATTTTCCCCGCACCGCGAGGTTGGCCAGCGCGGCCTCGTTGTACTTCCCGGTGTTGATCATCTCCCTTTTAAAGGATTCCAGGGGAGAGGACGAAACCGATTCCTTGGCCGGAAGGACCCAGATCACCCTTTTGAAAAAGCCCGCCTGAAAACCCAGATTGATCGTTCCTCCCTTTTCCACGTAGGGAGCCACTTGGTCCATGACCCCCAGGTTATTCCTTTTCAGGTGGATGGCTGCATTCTTCATGCTCTGCTGGAGATTTCCCGGGAAAAAAGCCATATCATCCCCGGCATCGATATGCACCAGCACATCGGCCTTGACCCGGTAAGCCGCCCAAGTACGCAGGGCCTGGGCGTTGGTCTCCACCTTGGCCACCCGCTGCAATGGTTCCTCCAGGAGTACGCTCGATTTGCCGCCGCAGCCGTTCATCAACAAAATTCCCACGGCTACCGTCACTCCGATTAAGGCGATTCCCTGCTCGTGCCATCTGCTCATTTTATTTCCTCCCGGAGTATCCTTAATATTTATTCCGGTTTCCCCGGATGCGGATTTTCCCTTTCACCATTTATGCTTTTTTTATTGTACCATTATAGCCATTACTTTTCTAAGCCGAAAAGTAATCCCGGACGGAGATTCTTGACACTCAAGCGCCGCCGGTTTTATCCTTAAACGCGGAAGGGATACGGCCACCCGGGATACAAGATTGTTTCGGCCCGTTTTTAACCAAAGGAGTTCCTCATGCTGCGCCATCTCGTTCGCCAAAATGATTCCCGGATTATACTCCTGGTCATGGATGGGTTGGGAGATATCAGGGGTCCGGGGTTCCCCCAAACCGCCCTGGAAGCCGCCCGCACCCCCCGCCTGGACGAATTGGCCCGGAATAGCGCCTGTGGAAGAATCCTGCCGATCTCCATGGGGATCACTCCCGGCAGCGGACCGGCACACTTTGCCCTGTTCGGCTACGATCCCCTGGCCCCTCAGAACGACGTGGGCCGGGGCGTGGTGGAAGTGACCGGGGTGGGATTCGATTGCGAACCGGGTGACGTGGCCATCCGGGGGAACTTCGCCACCATGGACTCCGGGGGCTATCTCACCGACCGCCGGGCAGGCCGCATACCCCACCAGGAGGGAATCCGCATCTGCGAGAAGCTCGGCCGGAATATAAAGGAAATAGACGGCGTGGAGATAATCATCATGCCGGTAAGGGAATACCGTTTCGGGGTGGTGCTGAGAGGGAAAGGCCTATCCCCCCAGGTGGAAGAGACCGATCCCCAGCTGACCGGCAAGAAAACCCTTCCTCCCACGGCCCTGGCCCCGGAGGCGGAGAGGACCGCCGCTATTATCGAGGAATTCATCCGGCAGGTTAACCGGATTCTGGCGGACGAGGATAAGGCCAACACCATTCTGCTCAGAGGCGTATCCCAGCGTCCCACCATCGAATCATTCAGCGACAGATACGGCCTGAAAGGGGCGGCCGTGGCCGCCTATCCGCTCTACCGGGGGGTGGCCCGGCTCTGCGGAATGGAACTGATAGATACCGGTTTCTCGGTGCGGGAGCAGTTCCAGACGGCCAAATCGGTATACGATAAAGGATATGATTTCATCTTTATTCACATAAAAAAAACCGACTCCTACGGTGAAGACGGCAACATCGAGGGAAAAATCGAGGTGATCGAGGAAGTCGACTCCCACCTTCCGCTACTGCTGGATCTGCGGCCGGAGGTGCTCATGGTCACGGGAGATCATTCCACTCCCTGCATCATGAAGAGCCATTCCTGGCATCCGGTTCCCTTTTTGATCCAGGCCCGCGATTGCGGCAGCGACGCCACCGACGCCTTCAATGAAACCGCCTGCGATAAGGGTTCCCTGGGAGTATTCCCGGCCGTCTCGATTATGCCCCTGGCCCTGGCCAACGCCGGCAAATTGAAAAAACACGGGGCCTGAATTATTAACGGGAAACCGTGCGGAAGCCGGCCACCACTTCCTCCAGCCCTTCCATCAGGCGGGCCTCTTTTTCGCGGTCGTTACCGGCATTGGTGGTAAGCTTTATTAAATACAGCTTCTGATCTCCGATGACCATGCTCCACAACCAGGTCCCACCTCCGCCGGTGGAAGCCACGTCCGTCAAAGCCCACCTACCGTAGGCGGCGGGGGCTTCCCGCCCTCCCACCCTGACC
>JAFGPI010000164.1 GCA_016926065.1 Candidatus Krumholzibacteriota bacterium | reverse complement strand
TACTGGGAAGCGCCCTGGCCATGAATAAGGATCGTTCCAAGGCGCTCTTCGCCGATGCCGCCGTGCAGACCGCTCCCCATATGCTCACCCGGATCGGGGGGGACGTGGAACTGCGGCGGATCCGGGAAACGATCGAAAGCGGCATAGGATTTCCGGTGGTGATAAAGCCGAATTGCCAGGGATCGAGCGTCGGCTTCTCCTTCGTGCCCGAAGCTGCCAGATTGCCCGCGGCCCTGGAGGCCGCCTCCACCTACGGGGAGGAGGTGATGGTGGAACGTTTCGTGCCGGGGAGGGAAGTGACCGTCACCGTGCTGGACGGAACGGCCCTGCCGGTGATCGAGATCATCCCCATGGGGGGATTTTACGATTACCAGCGGAAGTACACCAAGGGCTCCAGCCGCTACGAGGTGCCCGCCAAGATAGAGAGAAAATTCGAGGACCGCTTGAAGCGCCAGGCCATCCTGGCCTATAACGCTCTTTCCTGCCGGGACTACGCGCGGGTCGATTTCCGCCTGACCAACGAGGGGGAGCCCTACTGCCTGGAGGTAAACACCCTGCCGGGGATGACCGAGCTGAGCCTCGTCCCGATGGCCGCGGCCCAGGTGGGGATTTCGTTCGACGAACTGGTGGAAAAGATCTGCCTGATGGCCCTGGCCAGGAATAACCAGGATTTATAAGGAGGGGACTATGGATCGGATCGAGGAGTTGATGCGAGAATTCACCGAGGCGATGGGAGTATCCGGAGCGGAAGCAGAGATATTTGACCTGATGGAAAAGCATCTCTCTTCGATAGCGGTGGTGGAGAAGGACCGGCTGGGATCGTTCATCGGCAAGCTGGCCGGGAAAAGCGAAAGGCCGCGAGTCATGCTGGCCGCCCACATGGACGAGGTGGGATTCATGGTCTCTCATTTCACCGGCAAGTACATCCGCTTCAATCCCCTGGGAGGCTGGTGGTTCCCCCAGATGCTGGGCCTCCCGGTGAGGATCCTCACCGCCAGGGGCGATGTCCCGGGAGTGATCGCTTCCAAGAGCCCCTTCATCATGGAGAGGGAGGAAAGGGATAAGACCATTCCGGCCAAGGATCTCTTCATAGACGTGGGATTGACGGGTAAGCAAAAACCGGAAAGTTTGGGGGTCAAGCCCGGAGACCCGGTGGTTCCGGTCTTCCCCTTTACCGTGCTGGGAGGCAAGAAGACTTACATGGCCAAGGCCTGGGACAACCGCATCGGCTGCCTGGCGGTGGTGGAGGTGATGCGGCGTTTGAAGAAAACGTCGCTGCCCGGCACCCTGTACGGCGTGGGCACGGTGCAGGAGGAAGTGGGGATCCGGGGCGCGGTAACCAGCGGGCACAGCGTGAAGCCCGATGTCTGTTTCACCGTGGACGTGAATATTGCCCTGGATCTGCCCGGCTCCCCCGAGGGAAGCACGGAGAAGCTGGGAGATGGGGTTTCCATATGCATCTATGACGCCACCCTCATTCCCAACGTCAAATTGCGCGATCTGGTGATTGAGGTGGCCGAGAAGAAAAAAATACCTTATCATTTCAGCTCGGTCCCCTTCGGGGGCACCGACGGGGGGAGGATTCACCTGAACGAGGCCGGCGTTCCCACGCTGGTGATTGCTATTCCCACCCGCTACATACACAGCCCGGCGGGAATTTTATGCCGTAAGGATTTCGATAACACGGTTAAATTGCTGGTCGAGGTGATAAAGATTCTGGATCAAAAGAAGGTGGAAAAGCTCGCCTGATTCGCTGCCGGCAACGGCCCAGGAGGGAATGGAGATGACGCTAAGGATTTACGACACCCTGCGGGGGAAGAAAGAGGAGTTCAAACCGGTCCGGGAAGGGAAAGCGGGGATCTACTTCTGCGGCATGACGGTGCAGGACAAGCCCCACGTGGGGCACATGCTGGCCTTCGTGGCCGGGGACCTGATCAAGCGCTACCTGCGCTTCAAGGGGTACCAGGTGACCTACGTCCAGAATTTCACCGACGTGGACGACAAGATCATAAACAAGGCGAACGAGGAGGGGGTGGACTTCCAGGAGGTGGCCGAGCGCAACATCCGGGAGTACTTCAAGTACGAAAAGGAATTGAACATCCTGCCGGCCGACATCTATCCCAAGGCCACCGAGCACATCGGGGATATTATCAAGCTGGTGCGGACCCTGGTGGATAAGGGCTTCGCCTACCAGTCGGGGGGGGACGTCTATTTCCGGGTGAGGAAATTTTCCCCCTACGGCAAGCTCTCCCGGCGCCGGGTGGACGAGCTTCAGGCCGGGGCCCGGATCGAGGTGGGCGAGCAGAAGGAGGATCCGCTCGATTTCACCCTCTGGAAGGGGGCCAAGGAGGGCGAGCCCGCCTGGGATTCTCCCTGGGGGCGGGGACGGCCCGGCTGGCATATAGAGTGCTCGGTGATGTCGATGAAGTACCTGGGCGATACGGTCGATATGCACGGCGGCGGGCAGGACCTGATATTCCCCCACCACGAGAACGAGATCGCCCAGAGCGAGTCGGCCACCGGCAAAAATTACGTCAACTATTGGCTGCACAACGGCCTGCTCAACCTGCGCGGGGAGAAGATGTCCAAATCGACCGGGCATTTCTTCACCATAGAGGAAATCTGCCGGGAATTCTCCGGAGAGGTGATCCGGTTTTACTTGTTGTCCACCCACTTCCGCAGCCGCAGCGAGTTCGGCCGGGAGCGGTTGCAGGAGGCCGGGGCCGGATTCGAACGGATCCGCACCCTCTGCGTCAACCTGGATGAGATGAAAACGGCGCTGCCGGAGGAAAAGGCGGCTCCCGCCGCCCCGGAGGCGGAGCAGCTGCGGGAGCTGATAAGGGGAGTGAATGAGGATTTCCTGGCCAGCATGGACGATGATTTCAACAGCGGCGAGGCGATAGGCCATATCTTCCGGCTGGTGCGAGAGGTCAACAAGTTCCGTACCGATTATCCCGGGGTGCTGGAAGGCTCGGACGAGTTGATAGACGCTTTGCTGGAATCGCTGCGGACCTTCGATACGATATTGGGATTATTCAAGGAAGGCCTGCCCCGGGCCGGATTGGCCGTCCCCCCGGAGGTAGAGAAGCTGGTGCGGGAGAGGGAGGAGGCCCGCCGGGCGAAGGACTGGGCCCGGGCGGACGAGCTGCGGGACCGGATCCTGGAAGCCGGCTTCGCGGTGGAAGACCGGGCGGAGGGACCGTATATCAAGAGGAAGTAGGGCCGGATAAGAAGCGGCCCCCGGATCAATCTTTCGCGTTTTCTTGCTTACGAGCAGAAGGTTTCATCCATCGTTTATAAATATCTTGTAATTTCTTATTATACGGCACTCTTTGGAATATAGCTTCACGCATTTTCCGGGTTCGGCGATTGAGCTTGATTTGATGATCTTAATTTTGCGGCGTTCCAAGCCCAGGTATTTAATCAAAAAATTATAGATCGACTGCCAACCTCGTTCAACGAAGCATCTTTTCTTGATGTTCAATGGTCCGATATTCGCCGCACTCGTCCGGTTTTATCCAAATCCGCCTTTTATAATCCATGTTCTTCCAGGATTTCTATTTTTGAAGCATGTGCAGAATCGTCGTTACTCCCTTCACTACACCTATATCTTCATCCTTTAGCCCCGGTTTCATGATCATCACCGCCTTGTGACCGATCAGTGGATTCTGTACTTTTATCCAGGATTTGGCGTTCACCAGGTCTTCAGCCCCCCCGAAAAGAAAGTACAACGATTTTACCTCGGTCCCGGACGGAAGCTTCATCGATTCCGGAGCAGAAGGCATATGATATTCATTTCCGATTTTCTTGTAGAAGGCGCACACTTTTTCGTATGAATCCTTGGTAGTATAAATAGCAATCTTCCACTGGTCGGCGCCCGGAGCGCCCGCCGACATCTCGAGAGCTTCCTTGGTCAGCTTCTCATCCAGCTTCGCATCGGGATAAACCTTGAAATCACCGGCCCACAGAGTGCTCGCGCAGATCATCATGATAATCATTAAAGTCCAACTCGCGTTTTTCATCCTTTTCTCCTTTAACTCGATTATTTCCTCTTGTTCACTGGTATGACCCTCTTTTGCCTTGCACACAGCAGGGACAAATCTTTTCCTGTCTCACTTCCTTTCTCCATACTGGTTCCTTTCTTTCATCCGTCGTCGATGCGTAAAATCTGGAAACCAGCTAAATAGGATCCGTTACTGCCTCTCCCTTCATCTCGACCGCAGGTTACAAGGTTTAGGCTTTAATTGTAGTTGCCCTTCTTCTGCGATAGGTTGCTCCTAAAGCCACCAGGTAGCATGTTCCACCAATGATTAAGGTAAGCATATAGCCGTAAACCATGGCGACGGTCATGGCCAGCACCGATCCCATCACGGAGGCGCCTCCGTTCAATGCCCAAACCCAGGGGATGGAGTTTCGGTGTTCCTGGCCGACTAAACGGATTCCCGATGGAAAAGCGGTTCCCATGAGGAAGGCCGCCGGTCCAATTAGAACCACAAACAGGATAATTCTGAAAAGTAATGAAAAGCCTATCGTATATCGAATCAGCCAATCCGAGCCCACGGTCACAATTCCAATTAACAGCGCTATCAGGAGCAGATACTTGCGGACGGTTTTGAGCAGGCTTTCCTCCCTGAACTTGCGGCTGTAATAGCTTCCGTATCCCGCGAAAGTCAGCATCGAGAACACAACGACGGAAAGGCTAAGGGTGGGATGTCCCAAATATAACGTGCCCTTTTGCAGCAAGGGTATTTCGACAAACATGAATCCAATGCCGAGAAGGACAAAATAGAGGCCCCAAAGCCGGGGCAGGCTTTCTACTCTCCGTGACAGGAGCAGGGGCAAGATGTAAAACAACAGGATCAAGGTAAATGAGAATGCCAGCAGCACTATTAAGACGAAGGGGGCATAGTAGTTGAATTTTTGTCCCACGATGTGGTGCCCCGTAAACAGATCGAAAGCCCTGGAAAAGCGCAGCATCTGGAAGAAGAATGGTTTGTCATCCGTGGATGGGCTCAGGTCATAGTACTTCTCCTTCAAGAATGCTTCGAGAGGTGTTTTGGTGAGGGCTTCGGTAAACTCCTGGTCTCCCCCGCGCTCCGGCAGGTAAATGATCGCAAATCCCAGGTCGTCCGCGGCTTTCTGAATTCTTTCGATATCCGATTGCGTCAAGGCCGATCTTTTGATTAGAGTTGTGGCCAATCCTTTTGTTTCCCGGGCGGTTGAAATGACCGCTATATTCCGCTCCGGATGTTCTATCCCCTCCGACTCCAGGGCTTTTCTCGCCAAGATGGCCACTCTGAGGGTCTGATTCCTGGGCCTGAATATAAATCGGGTGATGGAAAGCATGCCGGTGTCGTCAAGATGATCAATGTAGTCTCTAAACGCCTCGACCGTATAAAGGTTGTTTTCCGCCAGGGCGAACGCCCCCGCGACAGTGGCGGCCCAGCTGTCTATCAAGGATATCTGGATGACATCGAACCTCTGATCCTGGTTCCTGATGTAGGTTCTGCCTTCGGCCACTTCGACATCAACCCCGGGCAATTCATAAATATTCCCCGCAAACTCTTTATGCTTGTCCTTTACCAGGTGCACAATGATCGGATTAATATCACAGGCCCGGATGCTGGGAACCCCAAAGAAAAGCGCCGTCAAAACGTCCCGTCCGCCGCCGCATCCTATGATAAAAGTATTCTCGGCCTGAGGCTGAACATGGTAAACAAAAGAGGTGACATCGTATTTTAAAAATTCCAGCTCTGAAATGTCTCCGCTGAAGTTTGTTATCGGTGTTCCCGCGGAGGCATCTTGCTCGATCCATAACTGTTTGACGGGTTCCTGGGGCTGGTATTTTTTGCTCGTACCCCAAAAGAAAGGATCGTTTGGATTAGGGCGCCAAAATATGGTTGGATATACGGTTATACGCGCCAACGGAGACCACTTTTCAAACAGCAAAGCTTCTGTTTCCGCGTGTTCCTTAGTATATTTAACGTAAAAAATGTCGGTCCTAACGTATAGGCAGAAGAGACAAATCGCCGCTGTTACAAATATCCCGATCCGGAGCAGGTACTTAAAATTAACGCGCGGTTCGGAGAAAAAGAAAGCAGCTACCAGACTCAGCAATGCTCCCATGATGACAACGGAGGGTCCTGAAAACAAGGTGATTGCCAGTATAAAGACTATGCACCCGGTTCCGGAACCAACCAGATCCGCGAAATAAATTTTAGGCACGTCTTTCACGAAATGGTACATTACGAGCGAAAGAGTGAGTCCCACGAGAAAGAAAGGGATGGAACAGACCAGGTAAGTCATCGACAACCTGATATAAAAACGGGCAATCGAAGGAGGAGTGTTAAGTATAAGAAGAAGACAGGCAATCATGCTCAAGAATTGCAAGGAGGCCAGGTGCTTCAGGGCCGCGGGAAAATGCTTCGAAAAGAATTCTCGCATTAAAAATGCCGTAAGCCCTCCCGCGCCCAGTCCGAAGAGAGCGAAGGAGACGGCCAAATACGCAAAGTGGTACCATAAGATGACCGAAAAGATCTTGGTCAGGGAGATTTCAAATATTATGGCTGAAAGGCTTACAAAAAATATTCCCAGATAAACGGAGGCCATCTTCCGGGGGGGCGTCTTTTCCTTCGATTTTGAATTCATGGCGACCTCTCCTCCGGTATTGTCTCACGTCACCCTTGACGCGCCAAGGGGTAATCCTCGTTTCTTCCCAGGCTTTTGTTCGGCAGTTCAATGGCCCTGCTGCAGGCTGTAAACAGCGCCAATCCCCACAGAACGGCCACGCCATAGAACTTGAACTGGGGCATATATGGTATGCCGAGCAGAACCGCCGACCCGACGCACAGGGTGTAGAACATGAATTTTGGCACGGCACCAAACGAGGAACGGCTATTGAGAAGCATGAGCATGGATGGAAGCAGATACACAATGTGATGCACCCAAGAGAGAGGTGCCAGAAGATACATCAACGGCAGAGCTGCCAGGATCGTGCGGTCCAAGCTATCAGCGTGGATCCTGAAGCTGCGCCATGCCGCCAGGCCGGTGGCAACGAGGGCAAGCCCGGCAAAAGTATACGTCAAAAATCTTGCCAGATCAGGATTCGCCAACAGCGGATTGGACCACTTGCTTTCCGTAAATGCCCGTGCAAAAAAACCGTTTAGGCTCTGGTTCCAGGTTGCGGCCGGAGGGATCAATCCGGCGAATATGCGGGTATATCCCCCCGTAGGTAAAATGTTGGTGAGCCAGTCATGCCAGACCACGTTCGGCAGAATCATGAGGGAGGCGATGAGCGCGAGCCCGAGACAGGCCACCGTATAGACACTCTCCCGCCATCGACCGATTAGGAGAAGCAGGGGGATAAGGATCAGCGGATATGTTTTTAACAATATGGCGAGCGCCAGGAAAAGCGCGGCTAGAATTGCGTTTCTCCTTCTTGCCAGGAGCCAAAAAATAACCAGGAAAGCCAGAAACAGGATGTTGACCTGTCCGTAATTCAGCGTGACGGCTACCGGGTCGGAGGTGAGTGAATAGACAAAGCAAACCGCGAACACAGCGAATCCCTGTCCCGGCTCCGCTCGAAGAAGATACAGGGGGATTGCCCAGACCAGGATTAAGAAAAGAAGGTGATTCAGGAAAAGAATCAACTGACGGGCCGTCGGGTAGGTCAATCCGGAGAGCGGAAAGAAGAACAACAGGCTGGGGGGGGGGTAGAGGAAGGGGGGCACTCTGTCCCCCCTCAACCTCCGTAAATTCTCGTGGTCGTAGGGGGATTTGCCCTGCTCGAAAACGGTTACGCTTGCTGCATGGAAGGTTGGAAGGTCGGCGTTGGGAGTGTGGCGATATCCCCAGCCGTATTTTAGGAGGAACGGCACATAAAGGGCGAAGAAAATAATGAGCAGGGGCAACCACCGGGGACCGGCTAAATCGCTGAGCCTTTTAAGGAAAGGTGCCGGATGATGCGGCTCCGGGCGTCTCCGAAGTTCCGTTGGCCTCTTCATGTTCTTTATCTCTCCAACCATTTTTCTTATCAGGCACTTCCCGAAACTTCGATGCCATCACCAAGCATACCGAACTAAAAATAAGGATAAATATTGTGATGGGGCGATGTATACACCAGCCATTGACAATCTTGGTTTATGTAATTCCCCTTGAAATTAGGGCGCTACACTGCCTTTTCTCATGGGCCATTGATTTAAATTCCCTATATTATTAGGGTTTCTACCATAAAAGAAAGAATACCGCAATACTATTCATATCAGGATGTTCTCCCCCCCCTAAAAGTGGATCACGCAACATCTTTTCTGTAAATTCGATTATCAGCCGGCCACTCAGCTTCCATGTTGAGGTAGCGTTTTCCACTCTCCCATTCT
>JAFGPI010000163.1 GCA_016926065.1 Candidatus Krumholzibacteriota bacterium | reverse complement strand
TGGCGATTAGCACCTTGATCAAATCCGCCAGCAAGAACGGCATCACCGCCAGGGAGATGGCCGCGGAGGGCGAAAGGCCCGTGATCAAGGAAAGATGAAGGGTTCCCATGATCAGGATCAAGACCGCTCCCCCGGCCGCGCCGGCCAGGACCGCCAGCGAGCCGTTACCCAGGGTCCGGCACAGAACTCCCGCCAGCAGCGCGGCCGCCGGAAAGGCGATCAGGTATCCTCCCGTCGGGCCGGCCAGAACGGCCGGGCCGAAACTGAAACCGGCGAATACCGGCACCCCGGCCGCGCCCAGGGCCAGGTAGGAAAGCATCGCCAGGAAACCATCCCGGGGTCCCAGCACCACTCCCGCCAGCACCACGAAAAGGGTTTGCATAGTCACCGGCACCGGGGTGTAGGGCAGTCTCGCCGCCAGTTGCGCGCCCAGGGCCGTAAAGGCTATGAAGGCGACTATCCGGCCAGTCCTCACCAGCGCCGTGGAAGGGGCCGCCAAAACTCCGTTTTCAACCGTTAAAATCTTACTGGAACTCAACTCCAACCCCTTTCCCTGAAAATTATCTAGCCTTCATCCCCTGCGGATGGATTATCGACCGGAGCGCGCGAGAAAGGCTGAATATCCCGCTCCGGCCACCCCCACTCCGGCGGCCGGTTTAACCGGCGGCCATCCATTACCAGAGGAACTTACCCTTTTTGGAGCGGGAATTCAAGCATTTGCTGATCGATTACCGCTCCCCGCCCTCTTTTTTCTCCCGCCCCCCAGTCACTATCTCCCCCACGCTTATATTTTCGAGGTAATAATTGGTGTTCATTTTAACATGATTCAGCACGTGCGGCCCGGCCGCCGCATCAATCCGGTCGATGATATAGTCTTCCCTTACCGCCAGCAGGACGTTAAAAAATTCAAATAAGAATATCCGCAGAACCAGGTAGTAGAAATAGCTGAACTCCAGTTTTTCAGTGTCGGAGTCCCCCTCGTATTCCTGCCGCGCCGGCATTAAAATTTCATCTTTCCCCTCTCCGCTTCCGAAAACCCGGCGGTGTCTCTCCTCCACGGCCGAGCGCACCTGGCTTTCCATTTCCCCAAAAATCGCTTCCACTTCCGGCGCGGTGAGATGATCGTCGTTAATCCGTCCCAGCAACACTTCCAGATAGCCTTCCCCCTCCAATATCAGATCGTGCAGGAAAATGGTATTCTTCTCCAGGGAACGCGTGTAATCCATGGCGGAAAGACGTTGCTTCTTGGCCGCCAGGAGCTGGTCGAGGTTTTTTTGAAACTGCCCGGGCGCCGGGTAGCTCTTCGACAGATGATCCGAAAAGGTGGCCAGCACCTGATCGATATCGGCGTGTTTCTTTTCCATATCAGTTTTTCGCTCCGGACCCGCTTGCCGGCCCGCTCATTCTTACCGGAGCGCTGAACACCCTGCACTCCGGATCGGCACTGGCCACCGGCGGAGCGTTCAGCATCGATCCGCTGAAAAGCTCACCCCCGCGGCCGATTACGGCTAGCTCCCGGAAGGTTCCGCCCAGGGTGAGGGCTTCCCGGAGAGGGAGGAAAGCGCTGGAGTGAATTTGCAGCCGGTCCTTTCCCGGGCACCAAACGTGCAGTAATAGGCCGGTCTCCAGTTGCACGATGATTCCTTCTTCTCCGCAGGTGGCGCCGGTGATCTTTCCCGGCAATGCCAGGGAGGCGGAGGGGGCCAGTTCCCCGGTGTCGTAGATCACCAGCGTGTCGCCCCATTCGTGGCGCCCCTCGTGCACCAGGACCAGATCGCCTTTGTGGCTCCCTATAATCCGCCGCTCCTCGGGGGGTAAAGGGCGCCGGCGCAGCTCCTGGAAAAGATAATCAGCGCCGGCGGATAGTTCCCTTACCTCGCGGTTCTTGAAGACTACGAGCCGGTCCTGCCGGAGGAACATGTCCTGCACGCTGGAGCCTAAACGGACATATCTCTCGCTATCCGGATTTTCGTGGGGATAAAAGGCAACGGCGGCGTCCGCCGTGAAAACGTATAGCCCCGCCGCCGCTAAAAAAATCCTCCTGGTCTTGCGTGAAAACTGCTTCACCGCGGCGAGGGAGAAAACGCCATTTTCCCGGTGGATCAGATAAACCTTGGAGCTTCCCTTGAAATTGACGGCGCAGGCGGCGTAAGGCCCCCGTCGGGCGGCATCGCTGAGGGCGGCGCCGGAAGCGGAAATCACGGTTAGCATTCCTCCCGGGCCGGCCTCCATCTTTTCCGTATAATCACTGATCTTTCCGAACCGTAGATTTAGTTTTTTCTTGCCCGGCACCCGGTCCAGGAGAAAGAGATCGAAATCGGCGGGAGGGGAAGAAGAGTCGATCACACCCGGCCCTTCGGGTGGGGAGGGAACAGGGTCAATCTCGCTTCCGGGATCTTTCTGCGCGCTTTCCCGGGAGCGGACGAATCGGGCGTCAAGCAAATCGAGGGTGTCCCTCAAAACCAGGGGATTGCCTCTACCGGAATCCGCCGGCTGGTCTATTCCCGGCCTTACCACCAGCTCAAAATCGCCCTCCATCCGCTCCTTCACTCCGAAGGTATACTTCAATTTTTTCTTGCCGCGGTGGTCCAGGATTTCGGATTCCTCGGAGAAATAGGGAGAATGTTCCCGGTCCAGGGGAAAATAAAGGTAACCCTGCGCCTCCTCCCCCGGCTCCAGGATCACCGGAGAGAACATGCCTCCGGCCAGGGCCGGGTAGATCGAACCCTTGAGCATGGGGCGGTAAAACCTCCCCACGGTCACCTCCCGGTAGAGATAGTATCCCCCCAGGGGTGCCAGCATTATCCCCGCGAAAATTTCCCCCGGCCCGATAATTTTGTATTTTATGGGATCACTGAGATCCTTGAATATTCCCATCACTTCCGCGGGATGGAGGGGGAGAATCTCCCTGCCGTCGATCCGCAGGGAAAAGCCGTTGAATTCTTCCCTCAGATCCAGGGCGTTACGATTATGAATATAGTAGGAAACGGTGTCGTTGTTGCGGATGGCAACCAAGACGGGAACCACTCCGTAGTTGGGCAAAAATCCATGGAAAATTTGCTCGATTTCCGCGGTTTGGGAAAGAAACCGCGCCTCCATGGACAGTCCCGCTCCGGGGGCGAGTTTATCGTCCGGCAGATCGACCGCCGTGAGCGGTATTTTCTTCTTGCAGGCCGCACCGGGCAGCACCAGTAACAGGGCCAGGACCAGCGCGGATCGCCTTCGCACCGTCCGCTGAATTCCCGCTATTTTTTTTGGCCTCCCGGACTCTCCACCAATCACGGCGCGCCTCCCGTCAAATCGGCTTCCTCCAGATGATGCTTCCCCCTCAATCCTTCCAGGGGAACCGTTCTCCCCAACGCCACCACGCTACAGTACTTTGCCAGGGTTTGCAAGAAACAGTTGTTGGCGCAGAATCCTCCGGACAGGAAGAGGCGGTCCGGACGTCCGGTGAAGTCGAATACGTTCCTCACCAGACCGTGAATGAACATGGCCAGGCTTTCACCGGCATCGGTGCCCGTGGATACATGCTCCAGAACCTTTTCCATTCCAAATACGCCGCAGGTTACATTAATCCACTTCCGCGACGGGGCCAGCGCATCAAAATCGGCCTGGTAATAGTTCCCCAGCAGTTCGATGGTGGCGCCGGTGGAGGAACCACAGGCCAGGTTCCAATCGAGTTTTTGGATCTTCCTGCCCGCGAAGCGGATAAATTTCAGATCCCGGCCCCCCACGTCCACCACCGAAAAATCCTCTTCCTCCACCAGGGACAGGCTTCCCTCGGCCAGCGCGATAAGCTCGTTACGGTATAGCCGGCAACGGTTCTTGCCGCTGTGCCCGGTGGCGATTTCAAAAAAAAGATCATCCCTTTTCACCATTTCCCGGGTCTGGATGATCTCCAACCGTTCCGTATCGGTATCCAGAATCTTGGTCCAGGTACTGCCGCAGTCGGCGATCAGCAACGTATATCTCCCTCCCGGCGAAATCAGGACAATTTAAGAAAGGCCTCCACCTTTCCCCCTATCGAATCATTGACGTCCCGGTGGCAGTCGACTTCCATCCCCCCGAATTTTTCCGCCAGGTAATGAGCCAGATCCTGCTTGGCGCAGAAACTTTGCGTGAAAAATACCGTGGGTACTCCCTCGTCGATCGAGCATTCCAGTTCCAGATCGGACGGCCGTCCCGCCTCCACGCAGCGGGTCCAACCATAGATATGGGTGGTGGGGGGAAAAAGATCCAGGATCCTGAAATCGTGAGGAGGCACTCCCCAGAATCCGTGGGTGGGAGCGCAGGGAAGGGGCGTGTCGCCGGGCGGCGCCGCATCGATTACCGAATCCATTATCCGGTTGACCCTCTCCCTCAGGGTACCCGCGCTGCGGGACCAGACCAGGGGACGGTTCTCGAATTCAGCTTCTGTAATACGCGATTCAATTACCTGAAAACCCATTCCTCTCAGTAGATACGCAATATGCCTGCCGCGGTCGCATTTCCCCTCCCCCACATCGGCAATCACGGCCGATAACCGGCGGGAGTAGAATACGGCGTTGTCCACGATATTGGAAATTATGCGGCAGGTGGTGGTCCCGAGGAGACCGGAATCGGGAGCACCCTGGTAGACGTCCAGATCGACCAGGGGCAGGTGGCAACCGTAACGCTCCCGGGCCAGGCGGATATCTTCCCGCCGGGGGAACCCGTAATAACCGATTATATTCTCAGGGGCGGGAACCATAAAGACAATCCGGGTAGGATACCCATTACCTAACGGCGGTTGAGGATCGATTCAATACTCCGGGCCGGACCGGTTCAGGGGGATCACACCTCGCCGTTTTCCACCCGGCGAATCAATTCGATGGCTTCCGCGCCTGATTTCGCCTTGATCAACTTATTCTTGAAGGTTTCGAGCTTGATCATCTTGACGATCTTGGCGATGGCCTGTACGTGCGGTCCGGACTCGCTCAGGGGAGCTATCATCAAGAAAAACAGGTGCGCGGGCTTGCCGTCCAGGGATTCGAAATCGACCCCTTCCCGGGAAACCCCGATTACGATACTGAGCTTCCGGACGGCGTCGCACTTGGCATGGGGGATGGCTATACCTTTCTCCAAACCGGTGGAACCTTCCCTCTCCCTCTTTAAAACTGCTTCCAGTATGCAATCGGCATCGCTTTCTTCATCCGTTTCCGCCATATGCTCAACCAGTTCTTCGATGACCTCCCTCTTGCTGCTGCCTTCGAGATCCAGCTTCACATTTTCGGGTTTAATATAATCAACCAGGTTCATGACTGTTTGCCTCCCCTGAAGCATCGCGAAAACGCGTTCCGGTAATGGCGAATAATATATAAATACGGTCCCGGACGCAAGGACGGGATGGAGGGATTCCTTCTTCCTTCCCCCCCTCAGGCATCTTCATACGACCGCTCGACCTTGTCCCTTCCCCGCACGATCAGCACGGGACAAATGACCTTTCTCAGTATCCTTTCCCCGGCTTCGTAGAACGAGTCCCGCAGGCTCAGCACTTCGCCCAGCTCCCCCTGCACCAGCAGGTCGGCCCCGCATTCTTCGACCTCACGCGCCACTTCCTCGTGCACCACTCCCTTGCGCAGAATCGTTTCGATCTTCAATCCCTTTCTATCCGCCAGCTTCACTATATAGTTCAAATATCTCTTGCCGTCTTCCTCCAGGTCCCGTTCGTAATCCATCTTTTCCATCTGCACGAATATCTTGGCTTTGAGCAATTCATTCAAAAGGTTCTCATTCACCACGTAGATGACCCGCAGCGCGCTCCGGAACTCCTTCGACATGACGATGGCGAGCTGCGCCGCCACGATCGACGATTCACTCCCGTCAATATATAACAGAATGTTTTTGAATGGATTGCTCATCAAATTTCCCCTTTTTTCAGCGCCAGGCGATCCTTAATCAGCTTGAGCACGAAGAACGCCTCCCGCTCGGCTTCTTCCAGTGCCATTTCGATATGTTTCAAGGATTCTCTATAATCGGGAATAAATATCTTTTCCAGCGCGTTCACGCGTCTAATCGTTTTGGCTACCTCCCGGGACAGGCGCATGAGGGAGATGCGCGCTTCGGCCAGGTTTCCCAGCAGCCTCAGGGTCTCCCTGAATTTTTTTACCGCCTCATCGATCCAGATACTGCTTTCCGCCGCCGCGAAATAGGGGGAGCGGTCGTCGAACTTGATCTTCACCCGGGGCAGGGAAACCCCCATCACCCTCTTCTGGGAAAATGATATCTCCGATCCGATAAGCATTCCCAAGGCGATCAGGTTTACCTCCCGGCGTCCCATTCTTAGAATCGCTTGATCCAGGGCGTTGAATGCCTCGCCCAGCTTGGACTCCACCTCTTCCTGAGCCTCCACCGCCCGGTCAATCAATCCCATCAACTCGACCACCAGGATCTTTCTTTTTTGATCCAGCAGTTCCCAACCCTCCACCGCGAATCCCAGGTCGCGCTTTATCCGCATGAGGTTCGTCTTGGTGGGGGCTATATCATAACGCGCCATGGTTCAACCTTTTCAGCGACCGGTATTTTCCGGCTTTAGGGATCGGCCCCTTTCGGCCGGCAGCGTCGCGGCACCTCCGGTTCCCTTTCCCGGCCGGCCAAGCGGCGGTTTCGAGCAAAATCTATTCCCCGCCTACTGCCCGTAATATTTATTGATCTCTTCCTCTGAAATCCGGAACAATTCTTCCTTGGGCAGGGTGGATATCAATTTCCAGCCCAAATCGAGGGTTTCTATGATGGTCCGGTTTTCATACTCTCCCTGGCTGAGAAATTCCCTCTCGAACTTGTCCCCGAACCCCATGTACACCTTGTCCAGGGGAGTAAGCTCTTCCTCTCCGATAACCGCGGCCAAGGCCCTGACATCCTTCACGTGGGAGTAGGCGGCAAACAGCTGGCTGGCCACGTGGGCGTGATCCTCGCGGGTCATCCCTTCGCCGATCCCATCCTTCATCAAGCGGGAGAGGGAGGGAAGACCGGCGATGGGCGGATAGATGTTCCTCTGATCGAGTTCCCTTTCCAGCACTATCTGTCCCTCGGTGATGTAACCGGACAGGTCGGGCACGGGGTGGGAGATATCGTCGTTGGGCATGGTAAGAATGGGCATCTGGGTAATGGAACCCTCTATGCCGGTGATCATTCCCGCCCTTTCATAGATGATCGATAGATCGCTGTAAAGGTATCCCGGATACCCCTTGCGGCTGGGAATCTCCTCCCGGATGGTCGATATCTCCCGCAGCGATTCGCAGTAGTTGGTCATGTCGGTAAGGATCACCAGCACGTGCATGTGCAGGTTGAAGGCCAAATACTCCGCCGCGGTAAGGGCCGTGCGGGGAGTTACCAGGCGCTCCACCGAGGGGTCGTCGGCCAGGTTGAGAAACATCACCACTTTTTCCAATACTCCCGACTCTTCGAAGTTGCGGATAAAATATCTGGCCA
>JAFGPI010000162.1 GCA_016926065.1 Candidatus Krumholzibacteriota bacterium | reverse complement strand
GAACAGAATGCCATAATCCAGGCGGCCGGCAGCGGGGCCAGGATGGACGGCGCCACCATGTATTGCACCGACTCGCCCTGTTCGACCTGTACCAAGATGATCATCAATGCCGGTATCAGCAGGCTTGTTTTGGGAGCCAAATATCCCGACGAGCTGGGGGAAAGGATGATCGCGGAAGCCGGTATTGAGACGGTCTATATGCCTCCGGGAGAGCAGGAAAAGATCCCCTTGATCGAGTCGAAAGGAGGATGAGCTTGCGCTGCCCCGCTTGCGGCCATGAAGAGGACAAAGTGGTCGACAGCCGCGCGACCAAGGAGAACTCCGCGGTCAGAAGACGCCGGGAGTGCCTGGCCTGTGGACACCGCTTTACCACCTACGAGTATGTCGAGCACCGCCTGGTCATGGTGGTCAAGAAGGACGGGCGGCGGGAACGCTACTCCCGGGAAAAGGTGCTGAACGGGCTGCTCCGGGCCTGCGAGAAACGCCCCGTGCCGATGGAAACCCTGGAAAAATTGATCGATGACGTGGAGAGAACGGTTTCCAGCCATCTGAGGGACGAGATACCTACCCAGGAACTGGGCAATGAAATCATCAAGAGACTGGCTAATATAGACCAGGTCGCCTACGTCAGATTCGCCTCCGTATACCGGGATTTCAAGGACATTTCACAATTTCTAAAAGAGTTAAGAGGCCTGTTGGAATCCCAGGAATGAAGCGGCCGCAAATCCGGGCGGCCGGGATGGGAAATGATCTCCCTTTCCCCCTCATTGCAGCGGCCTGGTGGGGGCCGCGCCCGGGCCCGAGGGGAAGCGGGCTTGTGCCGTTGCCCCCGCCCCTGCTTCCGGGGACCGCGCCGGCTGTAGGCGGGCGGAGTGGGATTGGTCACCGGGATGAGGAAAAATCTGGGGCGGAAACCATTTGACTCTTTTCCCCAGCGAAAAAATAGTGTAATCTATTAGCGAATTGGTTAAAAAATTCCCGGTGGTTTTCATTTTTTAACTAGGGGGAGCGCAATGAACGGTCAGGATTTTTTCGCCGCCACCCGGCGGGTGCTGGTGCTGTTTTCGGTTGTGGTTTTTACCCTGGCGGCCTTAGCCCCGGCTATTCTCAAGGCGGGGGATAAGGAGATAAAGCTCCGGTACGCTCCGGCGGAGGGAGAGGTCCGCAGCTATAAACGTTCGAGCCGGACCGAATCGAACTGGATGGGTAACAGCATCACCCAGATCCAGTCGTTCGAGGTCGAGATTTCCCTGCTCGAAAAGCTGGAAGACGGAAACTTCCGGGTGGACGTGCAGCACAACAAATACACCGAAAAGATGCTGATGGGCGATGAGCTGCGGGAAGGTCCCAGCCGGGTGAAAGCGGAGGGCAAATCGGTAAAGGTGGTTCTGGATCCCCAGGGCAAGATAGTGGAGGTCAAGGGTTACATCATGGGGATCGGAAAGGGCGAGGCCCTGGAGGATTTTGTCGATAAATGGTTTTTCGAGCTTCCCGCAGAGGCGGTCACCAAGGGATCGACCTGGACCCGGAATATGGCCCAGGAGATGAAGGAGGAGGGGAAAGAGAACGCCAACGATTTGCAGGGAGATATTAATTTCAGGCTGGAAAAATTTGAAAACAAAAAAGGTGTTGAAGTGGCATCGATCAAGTTCGAGGGTAAGCTTAAACTGAACAGCGATTCCGAAATGGGGACCATGCAGGGTGATATCGAATTGCACGGAGAGGTGAAGATCGCCCTGGAGGGCGGTTACGTGGTGGAGGCCGATTACACCATGGATATGAAAGGCAAAATGGAGAGGGCCGACGCCGCCACCGGGAAAACCACGGAGGTGGATGTGGCCCGGAGCACCTATGATGAAGTAAAACTCCAGTAGTTGGCGGGGGGGCAGGTTGTCCGACGACCAGGAAGAGCAGCTTAAAACCATGGGTTTTCTCGATCACCTGGAGGAACTCCGCTCCACCCTGATATCGATTCTGGTCGCCTGGCTCGTCACCTCCATCGTGATCTGGTTTTTTTCCCGGTATATTCTCGATTTTCTTCTTTCCGGTATTCCCCTGGAAAGCCTCTATTTCCACGCTCCGGTGGAAGCCTTCATGGTTCGTCTGAAATTAAGCATGGTCACCGGTTTTCTGGTTTCCTTCCCCTTCATACTCTTCCGCGCCTGGGCCTTTATCGCTCCCGGATTATTCGACCGGGAGAAAAAAACGGTGCTTCCCCTGGTCCTGCCGTCCGCCGTGCTGTTTTACGTGGGAGCGGTATTCGCCTACTGGATATTGATCCCCATAGTCCTGAACTTTCTGATCAAATTCGGAACGGAGATGTTATCCCCCTTGATCTCCGTGGATAAGTATTTTGAGTTCGTGGCCCGGATCTGTTTTGCCTTCGGCATCGTATTCCAACTTCCACTGGTTATAATGGTTTTAACCTCGTTGGGATTGATTTCACCCCGCACCCTGCTCAAGCAGTGGCGCTGGGCGGTGATCCTGATCTTCGTGGCCGGGGCCGTGCTTACCCCCCCCGACCCCGCCTCCCAACTCCTGATGGCCCTGCCCCTGGTTTTCCTCTTCCTGGTAAGCGCCTTTTTGTCCCTGATTATTGAAAAACGGCGGAAGGAGAGGGCCGCCAAATAGATTCCGGCTGCAACATGCCCAGAGTGCTCGCCACCGGGCTGACCTCACTCGCCCGGCAATATGGAGACACGTCGGTGAACAAGGAGAAGGCCTAGCCGACCTTTTTCCTGGAGACGGGCGGGGGGTGGTTTCTTGACAGGGACGGTTAATAGTGATAATTTCCTTTAGCCGGAAGGCTCTGTTCCGCGCGGGGTCTCACTGCAAAGGATATGCCGGGAGGAGAGGGCTGAGGGAAGGAATATACCGGGCAGCACGGGGCGGAGTAATCGGCGGCGGCGAGGGAGTCATCCCGGGCGGGTCCGCTGGCGGGGCGGACCCCGGCGTGAATCGGTCGCGCGCTAGGGCTAAAGGACCCGGAAAGGAATGATCCCGGTTTTCATGGAGATTTCCCATAACCAAACCCTGGAAATGCTGCGGGCTCCCGTGAAACGGGAGCTCGATTTACTGGAGAAACTCTTCCGGGCCTCCCTGCACTCGGAGATGCCGTTGATGGAGGAGATCTGTGAATTGCTCAAGCGTGTCCCCGGAAAACGCCTGCGGCCCAATATCCTCTTGCTGGCGTCCAAAAGCGCCGGATCGATTCCCGAAGATGCCATAACCGCCGGGGTGGCCATTGAGCTGATTCATACGGCCACCTTGGTGCACGATGATATTATCGACAAGCACAAGGTCCGCCGGGGGCGGCCCACCATCTATTCCCAATGGGGAACCGAAATCGCCACCATTGTGGGAGATTTTCTCTACTCCAAGTCCATCGCCTGCCTGGGGGAGGAAAGTTTATTCGAGGTGATGGAAATCCTGGCCCGGGCATGCAATATAATGAGCCTGGGGGAGATGATGCAGTTCCAGCAGAGCCGGAATATCTACCTCAGCGAAAGAGGATACATGGAATTGATATTCCGCAAAACGGCCTCCCTGGTTTCAGCCGCCAGTGAATGCGGGGCGATAGTCGGTTCAGGGGATAGAAAATATGAATATCGAAGCAACTTTTCCCTCTTCGGAGAAAATGTGGGACTGGCGTTCCAGATTACCGACGACCTTTTTGATTATTTGGCCGTGGATGAAAGGATCGGGAAGCCCATCGCCTCCGATTTTACCGAGGGCCGGGTCACCCTCCCCTTTATCGCCGCCTTCCGGAACGCTCCCGAAATGAAGAAAAGGCGGGTCAGCGAGCTCTTCCTGGTTGATTTCAAAAAGGATATGCATTGGGACGAGGTGGTCACTTTCGTGCAAAACTACGGGGGGGTGGAATATTCCATGCGTAAGGCCAGGGAACTGGGAGAAAGCGCCAAAAGCTCCTTGGCCAACATAGAGCCCTCTTTGGAAAAGGACGCTTTAAGTCTGGCCGCCGATTACGTGGTGCGGAGGATAGATGGTATATCCTCCTAGAGGCGTAGCCTGATATTTACCACGCCGGTTCGGGGACTGCATTGAGCCGGGAGAAGGAGTGCCATGAAGATTCCGGAAGCGCGGTATTACAAGAAGCTTTCTCCGGAGCGCCTGCAGTGCGCCCTCTGCCCCAATTTCTGCGTGCTGGCCGAGGGAGAAACCGGCCGGTGCGGATTGAGAAAAAACGAGCAGGGAACACTCTTTGCCCTATCCTATGGTAATACGGTTACGGTCGCGATCGATCCGATAGAAAAGAAACCTCTTTACCATTTTCTTCCCGGGAGCCGGATCCTTTCGATAGGACCGAATGGTTGCACTCTGCAGTGCGATCACTGCCAGAACTGGAATATTTCCCAGCAAAGGGCCGCGGTCCGGTACCTTGATCCCCCGCAGTTGGTTGATCTGGCCCGGGAGAACGAATCCCGGGGAGTAGCCTTCACCTACACCGAACCTCTTTTGTGGTTCGAATATCTTCTGGAGGCGGCGCCCCTGCTGCGGAAACACGGTCTGCGTTCCGTGCTGGTAACCAATGGATATCTGAATGAAGAACCGGCCCGGGAGATAGTTCCCCTGGTGGACGCCTTCAACATCGACCTGAAAAGCTTCCACGACAAATTCTACCGCGATTACTGCGGGGGAAGCGTGGAGCCGGTCAAGCGGTTTATAGAACTGGCGGCGCCGGTCTCGCATGTGGAAGTGACCAACCTCCTCATTCCCGGTTTGAACGATTCCCGGAAAGAGGTAGAGGAACTGGCCCGGTTCCTGGCCGCCATCTCGAAGGATATCCCGCTGCATATCTCCCGTTTCTTTCCGCATTTCCGGATGAGGAACCGGGAGGCCACCTCTCCGGAAACGATGACCATGGCGTACGAAACAGCTAGAAGATATCTTGATTATGTTTATATTGGGAATATATTCATCGCGGGTACCGAAGACACGGTTTGCCCCGGTTGCGGAGAAGTGGTGATCCGGCGTGCCGGATACGCGGTGGAGACAGTGGGGACCGGCGGAATATGCCCCGGCTGCGGCATCCGCCTGAAAGGAGTCTGGAATTAATTGACTAAGACCGCGCCCAAGGTAATTGCCAAGAAGATCATTAAGGTGATATGGGACAAGAAAGCCGAAGATATCGTTTTATTGAACCTGAAGAAGATTTCGGGAGTAACTGATTATTTCGTGATTTGCACCGCCGGCAGCGATATCCAGGCCCGGACCATAGCGGACGCCGTGATGACCAGCCTGAAAGGCAGGGAGATAATCCTTCACACCGAAGGTTACGAGGGGGCCCGCTGGATACTGATAGACTGTTTTTCCGTGGTGCTGCATATCTTCCGGCCCGAGGCCCGGGCCTTCTACGCCTTGGAAAAATTCTGGGGTGACGCGCCCCGGGAGGACTATCCCGATGGTATCAAATAGGAGTGAAAAACCTGGTCTTTCGGCCCGGTCGCGGGTGACCGAGGCCTTGGAGAAGGCCTTCCGGGAGCTGGGGCAGGAAATAGACCGGGAGGAGATTCACCTGGAGCGTCCCAACGATCCCTCTCACGGTGACGTCAGTTGCAATATCGCCCTGGTAGAGGCGAAGAAATTGGGGAAGAAACCCCGCGATTTCGCCGCCGCGGTGGTGGAAAGGCTCTCCCGGGAGGATGATTTTATCGACCGCATCGAAGTGGCCGGTCCGGGATTTATAAATTTCTCCTTTTCCCGGAAATACCTGGTAGACCAGGTGGCCCGGATCAATCGGCTGGGTGGAGCCTACGGAGATTCGAACTTGGGAGGGGGCCGGAAGCTACAGGTGGAATTCGTCTCCGCCAATCCGACCGGCCCTCTGGTGATAGTCTCGGCCCGGGCCGCAGCGGTGGGAGCGGCGCTGGTGGAGATCCTGAAAAAAACCGGGTACGCGGTGGAGACGGAGTACTATCTCAACGATACCGGAAGCCAGGTGAAGAAGCTGGGAGAATCGCTGCTGGCGCGTTTCCGGCAGCGATTGGGCGAGGAGGTGGACTTTCCGGAGGATGGATATCCGGGTGACTATTTGATCGATATAGCCGCGCAGATATCCCCCGCGCAGGGACGGAAATGGTTGGAGAGGGAACCCGGGGAGGCGGCCACCGCCTTCGGCACCTTTGCCCTGGAGCGGATAATCGCCTGGATAAAAAAAGACCTGGAAGATTTTGGAGTCCGTTTCGATGTCTATTTCCACGAATCCGGGCTGCACCAGGAAGGGGGGGAGGTGGAGCAGGCCCTGCGGATTTTCAGGGAGAAAGAGGTGGTTTACAAGGAGGACGGTGCCTCCTGGTTCAGGTCCTCCGAATTCGGCGATGAGAAAGACCGGGTGCTGATCCGCAGTGACGGTACCCCCACATATTTTCTGGCCGACGCGGCCTACCACCTGAACAAGCTAAAGCGCGGTTTCGACCATGTGGTGGATATCTTCGGGCCGGACCACCATGGCCACATCAGCCGGCTCCAGGCCGCCGCCGCCGTAATGGGAGCCGGTCCCGGCTGGCTCGATGTTTTAACCGTGCAGTGGGTGAGGTTGATCGAAGAGGGGAAGCAGATAAAGATGTCCAAAAGAGGGGGGGAGTTCGAAACCCTGGCCGATCTGGTGGCCGACGTGGGAGCGGATGCCTCCAAGTTCTTCTTCCTGATGCGCAAAACCAACGCGCATCTGGATTTCAATCTTACCTTGGCCCGCAAGGAAACGGACGAGAATCCGGTCTATTACGTTCAGTACGCCCATGCCAGGATTTCCAGCGTTATCGAGTACGCCTGCCAGGAAGGAGTCGAATTTCCAGGGGACATGTCCTGCCTGGAATTGCTGGGTGAACCCGAAGAGCTGGAATTGATGAGAAATCTGGTGATATTCCCGCAGTTGCTCGAAGGAGCGGCGCTGGCCAACGAACCGCACCGCCTCACTACCTATACCCAGCAGGTGGCGGCATCATTCCATCGTTTTTATCATATCTGCCGGATTGTATCCCGCGATACCGGATTGAGCCAGGCCAGGCTGCTGCTGGTCGAAGCCACCCGGATCGTTCTGGCCGAATCCCTTAGAATCCTGGGCGTATCCGCGCCCCGCAAGATGTGAGGGTACAAGGATTTAGAAGGGGACGATCCGCCTGGCTGGAGAACTCCCAGAGGATAGAGAAAGGAAACAGAAAGATGAGCCTGGTAATAGTCGGTTCGGTCGCCTTCGATACGATTGAAACCCCGCGGGGCAGAGTGGAGAGGGCCCTGGGAGGATCGGCGACTTATTCGTCACTGGCGGCCAGCTATTTTACACCTGCCCGGTTGGTGGGCGTGGTGGGGGAGGATTTCACCGCCGGTCATCGTAAGGTCCTAGAAGAGAAAGGGATTGATCTGGAGGGATTACGGAGCGTAAAGGGAGGAAAAACCTTCTTCTGGGCGGGACGCTACGGCGAAGATCCCAATGATAGGGACACCCTGGCCACGGAATTAAACGTATTCGAGCGGTTCAAACCCCGCTTGCCGGAGAGTTACCGCCGCGCGGGATGGGTGTTCCTGGGTAACATCGATCCCGATGTTCAACTGAGGGTGATAGACCAAATGGAGGGAAAACCCACGGTGGGATGCGATACGATGAACTTCTGGATCGAAGGAAAACCGGAACGCTTGGCCGCGGTTCTGGAACGGGTGGACATCCTATTCATAAACGACGGTGAAGCACGCCAGCTCAGCGGCCGGTTGAACCTGCTCCAGGCGGGAAGGGAAATACTGAAGATGGGCCCCACCGCCGTGGTTATCAAAAAAGGCGAGCATGGAGCCCTGCTGATAACCGAAGATTTTCGATGCGTTATTCCCGCCTATCCCTTGGAGGAAGTGCTCGATCCGACCGGTGCGGGGGATAGTTTCGCCGGCGGCTTCATGGGGCACCTGGCGGCCGCTGGGAATTTGAACCGGGATAACCTGCGGCGGGCCATGGCCTACGGCACGGTAACGGCCAGTTTCACCTGTGAGGACTTTTCGGTGGAAAGACTGAAAATCCTTACCGGCGAAGAGATAGAGGAACGGTTTGAGAGGTTGAAGGATCTGGTGCGGATTGAAAAGGAATAATTTATATTAAGTGCCGGTCCTCCGCCCGGGAAGGGGGAGCGCAAGCCTCTCCGGGGACGGTGCTTACGGAGTGGAGCGGTCCGCTCCGGAAAAAGTTATGCCGGGCGGCCCGGGAACGTTGTTTCCGCCCCGGAACGGACCGCCGCACCGTTATCCCTCCGATGCCGGATCTGGGGGGAACATTGAGGTTGATCATGGAGTTACAATCCACCGTTCTGTTACTTGAGTTTACCCTTGATTTGTGGTATAATAGTTGCAAATTGTGGGTGTAGGATGGATTAAGGGGAGGAATTTTTGATTGATGATTATCCCCGTCGGGGACTAATTGATAAAGCTGAAGATTTGATATTACGGATCCGTGATATCCAATCCTGCCGCATAACCACTGATGAAGCGGGAGGCATAGCCGAGGTGCATGTGGTGGCCGCTACCAACCGGCCTCCCAAAATGATCGCCCGGGATGTGGAAACTTGCCTGAAAGCTGAATTAGGCCTACCCATAGATTATCGGAAGATTGGAGTTGTGCTTATCGACGCGCCTGAAGAAAGTGAGACCGGTATCGGAGAGGAAAGTGAAGCAGTTCCAGGTACCGGCACCTTTACCGGCCGGGGAGATGATTCCCGCACCGGCGATAGTATGGTGGAGAAAAAGCTATCCGAGACGAGACCCCATAAGGAATCCCGGCCGACGGAGGAATACGGGGAACTCGAATTTCTCGAAGAGGATAGCCGGATCCGTTTTAAAGGTCTCAGTCTGGCTATTGATGAAAACAGGATCGACGTGGAGGTAAAGTTGGGTAAAGGCGCCCTGGAAGTCATCGGGTGTCTGGGTGCCTTCCGCAAATCCGGACCGGTCTACGAGACGATCGCCGGCGCCGCCATCCACGCCGTGGCGGAACTGCTTGACGAGAATTTCCATCTGTGTTTATCTGGTATCGAGGAGGTCGGGGTCTCGGGTCACAAGGCGCTGATCGTGGTGATCGATATGATCGAGGGACGAACGGTCAGGAATTTCTCCGGCAGTGCTTTTGTCGATCGGGATCCAAACGAAGCAGCGGTTTTGGCCGTATTAAACGCAATAAATCGTCCTTTTGGCAGATGGAAGTCCCGGAAAGAAATACATTACCGAATCAGCTAACGGCGCCTCGCGCGGTCCCGCGCTCAAAGCTCAATCTGTCGACTTATCAAAACCCTCCTCATAGCCTGGCGGCGCTTCCCTTTGATACGCACCTAATTGGCATGGAAACTGCAACTTGACAAAGGAATATTTAGATCCGTAACGGAGGGGAATTAGGGTATTTAACCTTTAACCGCTCGGGTGTTCATGATCGAAGGTGCAAAAAAAACTAACTGGCGTTTCAAGCTTTTTTACGCCCTCTTTGTTCTGACCGGCTTTATTTTTCTGTTTTGGTTCAGCAGAAACCTACCCACCGACAACTGGCCGGATATCGCGTTATTCATTGTATTGATCATAATAGTCGACGCGGTGCAGATATCTCTTCCGCGGGGAGGGGCGTCCATGTATACCTCCTCCCCCATAGACCTGGCGGGAATAGTGCTCTTCGGTCCGGCCGTGATGGCGGTTATAGAGGCCGTGGCCACGGTGGTAACCGAAGGCATCTTCCAGCGAAGGCCCCTGGTCAAGGTTCTTTTCAATGTCCCCCTGCTGGTAATGACGGTGGGAGTTTCGGGAATGGTATACCAGTTGTTCGGCGGCCTGACCGATTTGAATTCGCCCCTCTTTCTGATCCCGCTTTTCACGGCCGGGGTGGTTTACTATCTGTTCAATACCTGGTCGGTGAGTCTCATTATCGCCCTCGATAGCCGCCGAAACCCGATTCACGTTTGGAAACAGAATTACATGTGGAATTTCTTCCACATCCTGGCTTTTTTCCCGGTGGCCGCTGTGATCGCGCTGCTCTACCGGAATTCGGGAGTATGGACGATAGCCCTCTTTATCATACCCCTCTTTCTCGCCCGTTATTCGTTCCAACTCTACCTCGACATGCGCGAGACCCATATCAACACCGTAGCCGCCCTGTCCTCGGCCATCGACGCCTCCGATCCTTTTACCCACGGGCATTCATTCCGCGTGTCGCGCTACGCCCTGCGCATCGCCCGGGCGATGGGCCTGACTTCCAAGGAATTGGAGATGCTCGAATACGCCTCCCTGCTCCACGATATAGGCAAGATAGCGGTGAAAAACGAGGTATTGCTAAAGATCGGGCCCCTCACCGAAGACGAATGGAAATCACTCCGCTCCCATCCCGACATCGGCGCCGATATAGTCGAGCAATTGAAATTTCTCAAAGAAGCGGTGAACGTCATCCGGTGTCATCATGAACGCCCCGATGGAACCGGCTACCCGAACGGTTTGAAGGAAGACGAGATTCCCCTGGGGGCCCATATCCTCAACGTGGTCGACGCTTTCGACGCCATGACCTCCGACCGGCCTTACCGCAAGGCACTTTCCATCGACAGGGTGATCGAGGAACTGGTGACCTACCAGGGCACGCAGTTTCATAGCAAGGTGACCGCGCTCTTGCTCGATCTCCACCGCAAGGGTGAATTTCCCATAATAGTCGAAGCCGACGCCACCACGGAGATTTACAAATCGCTGGTTGAACATGTCAAGCTCTAGGGAAAGGAAAGAAAACTTGAAGTCGAGATATTCCGAATCGGGAGTCGATATCGATACCGCCGCCCGGGCCATGAAAGGGATCAGCGGATTGGTCAAGGCGACCTGGGGCAGTGAAGTGCTTTCGGAAGTGGGCAACTTCGGCGGGCTTTTCCGCTTGCCTTCCGCTTATAAGGAGCCGGTGCTGGTTTCCAGCGCAGACGGCGTGGGGACGAAACTGAAGGTCGCTTTCCTGGCCGGGCGGCATGATACGGTGGGCGAGGACCTGGTCAATCATTGCGTTAACGACATCCTGGTCCAGGGAGCGGAGCCTCTTTTCTTCCTCGACTATTTTGGCTGCGGAAAGTTGAGCCCGGAAGTGATAAAAAGCGTGATCCAGGGCCTGGCACGGGGGTGCAGCGACAACGGCTGCGCCCTGATCGGGGGGGAGACGGCGGAAATGCCCGGTTTTTACGCGGAAGGTGAATACGATCTGGCCGGATGTATAGTGGGAGCCGTGGAAAGGGACAGGATTATAGACGGTGGATCGATCGATCCCGGGGACCGGGTGTGGGCGTTTCCCTCCAGCGGTCTTCACACCAACGGATATTCCCTGGCCCGCAAAATAATCTTTGAGGAAAAGGGACTCGCCTTGGACGATGAGATACCCGGTCTCGATCGGAGCGTGGTCGAGGTGTTGTTGGAGGTGCATCGCAGCTATCTCCCCGAGATCAAATCGCTTCGCCAAGAGGTGGACATCCGGGGATTGGCCCACATAACCGGAGGGGGAATGGTCGACAATATTCCCCGGATCCTGCCGCCGGGAATATCGGTAAGGATTGATCGGGCAAGCTGGGCCGTGCCTCCGCTCTTTAGATTTTTGCAGGAAGAAGGCGGGGTGGAGGAAGGGGAGATGTTCCGGGTTTTCAATATGGGCATCGGTATGGTGATGATAATCCCTGCCGCGGACGAAGGTAAAATAGAGGCCCGGGAGTGCCGATGGAAACCTTTCCGTGTGGGAGAGGTGATTTCCGGAGAGGGAGAGGTTTTATTCGTTTAGGTTCGGGTGGACTTTTCAAGCTTAAACCTTCCAGATAATCCAATCACACTAATAAACGGGAAATATCTGCCTTATGCTGCTTTATCATTTCTTGACAGAAAGTGGAGAGGGTGTTAACCTAGATATGTTATTATGCCTGCGGCAGCGGGCCGGCAGAGGAGAGAAAGAAGGCAGCCATAGCGGGAATTCCGCGGAACTTATGCCTCAAATAGCTGTAAAATAAAAAGATACGGCTTCGAAATGACGTTCCCGGGGCCGTTTTAGTTGTAGGTGCCCGAGATCCCCATTACCGTGCGAGGCCTTTACCGCGGTTTTCAAGGTAACTTGAAGGTAATATCCGGCATCGATAGATTTTCCGTTTGTCCAATTGGTTCGAAAAATATATAATTGGATTGTAACGATAAGTGGACTGAATATTATAACCGGCTCAAAGAGAGGAGTCTGATATGCTGACCATCACGAATAGGGATGAAGCGGGGGTGCTTATTCTGGATCTTGAAGGTCAGATTGATGGAGGACCAAAATCCGAAAAGATTCAGGAAATCATTAAAGAAAATATCGAGAAAGGGCAGAAGAAGTTTATCCTTAACTTAAGTGATGTCAAATGGTTGAACTCCCTGGGAGCCGGTGTTCTGATAGCTTCTTATGCATCCGCCAAGAGACAAGAGGCATCCTTGAAACTATTCGGCGTTTCCGACCGGGTGGAGACCGTACTGAAGACCTGCGGGCTTATCCCCGATGTTTTTGACGTTTTTGATTCCGAGAGCGAGGCACTATCCAGTTTCTGATAGTATCTGGCAGTCTTCGAACCTGAGAAAAGGGAAGAAAATATGAAAATTAAAAAGAAGGAAGTGGATGGCATCACAGTGCTTGAGCTTTCGGGGGAAATGTACGGTGGGCCCGACAATATGAAGCTCATCGACATGATTTCTGATCTAATAAACGAAAAGAAACTGGACTTGGTTATCAGCCTGGCCAAGGTTAAGTGGATATCCAGTACCGGTCTGGGTATCCTGGTTTCCGCCCGTTCCCGTTACGCCAAGGACGGCGGAGTGATAAAACTCTGTCATCCCAATGACCGTGTTCTGGGCATATTGCAGGTAACCAGGCTGAATCTGATTTTCGACGTATTCGATTCGGAGCAGGAGGCCGTAGCGAGTTTACAGAAGTAAAGCTCAAGTCCAGTTACCATCCCCGTCTTTATAGAGGTGGTTCCGTAAGTAACTGGTTGCCTGTTTCAGATTACTCTCAACCCGATGATCCGATCGGGTTTTTTATTTCCGGATCAAAAAGAATGGGGACGAGATTTATGCCAGATGCAGTTCGGAGTGGGTAAATCCGGCGATGCGGTTGTTATCCAGATCGAATAGGGAAAGGGCCGTTATTCTGTTTTAAATGCTATCCCAGGTTCGTGAGGCCGTGATCCCGTACCGTTCGTTTTCTTCCCCCAAGCGGCTGAATATTTCGCTTTGATAGGCCTTGACCCATTCTCCGCTTGTTGATATCACCACCAACCGGTTGTTCCGGCGGTCGATCAGGTATAGATTTTCACCCAGCAAGGTAATGTCGCCCCAACGTCCGGCCAGTAAGTTATTGCCGCCGTGGGCATAAAAATCAAAGAAGTTCTCCTCCCAGGCACCATCCGCCGTGAGCCTGCCGATCGTTCTGAAGTAATCGTTACCGTCAAGGGTGATATAGATGGTTCCGGTGCTGTCCACACACATCCCCGCCGGCTCGGCCGTGGGAGTGTAGATGTCATGAACTGAGGCCGTGCCGGGTGCAGTGCGGCCGTCCCATTCCCGCTCAATTATCTGGTAGGTATGGGCGGAGCCGGAAACGTAGTAAAAGTTGCGAGTGAGGGGATTGACCGCCAGGCATTCCGGAAGGGCGTTGGATTGTGAGTAAAGCGTTCTGATGGCCGGAGCCGCACAATGTACCGTGAATATTTCGGTATCTATCACTCCGGTGAGGATTCCGCCCTGGTTCGGTTCTATCTCCACCGCATGGGAAGCGGCGTAGGAAGCAAATTCCTCCAGGGTTTTCGTATGGGGATTGACCTTGAATATCTTGTCCCGGGAGGTCAGGTACAGTTCTCCCCGGGAGGAGAAGGCAAGGTCTACAATAGATTCTGTGGTCTCCAGCACTTTCTCCGCCGTTCCGTTCTCCGGATCGCATATGATCAGCACCGATCCGCTTCCGTCTAGCAGGGAGGAACTGGTAGTGGTAATGAATATCTGTTCCCCCGGCCAGTCGCTAATCTTTACCAGGCTTTCCTCGGGGCATTCCGGATCGACGGCCGTGGCGGTGAAGGTGGCGCTGTCCTCGTTGGCGGTCACTCCTACCAGGTAGGTTCCCGCCGTGTGCCCCAGCTTGAAAATTGAGGAAGCGAATCCATTGGCGTCGGTTGTCGTTTGAGGGGGAGTCAGCGATGCGGTTGCGTCCGCGGTTGAGAAGGTCACGGTAACGCCCGGCCGATCATGACCCAGCAGGTCAGTGACCTTCACCTTCAGCGGTTGAGGCAGAACGGCGGTTACCCGCTCTTCCTGGTTATTGCCCGATGCTATGAAGATACGGGTGCGGTTTTTGTTTTCCTCGTCCAGGGGATTGTCGTCGCAAGAGCAGAGGGGCAGAATATAGATTGCCAGACAGAAAAGGCAAATGCATATACTCAGTTTACCGAAGATCTTCATGGTTTTCCTCCCTTATATTCTGAATCGCCTCCGATAGATTCAGCCGCTTCCTCTAGCCGGCCCCGTTCCCCTTTCCGCCCGGTGGCTGCGCCGCAGGGAGTAAATCTTTGTATTCACCGGCTTCCCCGACCCCTTGGCCCAGGGTCCAGGGCCATACATCTCAATCTTCTCCCGAGGATCCGCGTTTCGGCCCCTTGTTCACCGGCTGGGTTGCGGAGGGGATTCGCGCTCTACCCTTACGGGATCGCTGGCTGACCCGGTCCGGTTTCTGATATCTTGATTCTCAGCGGACCGGTAATCACTCTAGGAGAAAGACCGCTGGCCGTCAATGATGGAAAATGTAAAAAAATCTTTTAAAGATAGCCCCGCATAATTTATAAAGTAATTGAATCACCGGAAAGAAAGAGGTTTTGATGCCAGCCGGGAGGAGGAAACAATGAAAAAAGGTAAGTTTGCTTATCCCTGGATAGTGAAACGCGATATCGATGGTTTCTTTGGCTTGGCCATAGACAACCTGATTCAGTTCTTGCTAATCGCCGCCCTCTGCCCGGTGCTGGCGGGGATCCCTTCGGAATTCGTTTTTTCCCGGATTCTGCCCGGCGCCGCCCTTTCCATCCTCATCGGCAACCTGTTTTATTCCTGGCAGGCCAGGAAGCTGGCGGCCCGGGAAAAGCGCGACGACGTCACCGCCCTGCCCTATGGCATAAACACCGTCAGTCTCTTCGCCTACTTGATATTTATCATGGGACCGGTATACCGGGAAACGGGCAGCTACCTGTTGGCCTGGAAGGTGGGGATGCTGGCCTGTTTCTTCAGCGGAGTGATCGAATTCGGAGGCGCCTTCTGCGTCGACATCCTGCGGCGGATAACTCCCCGGGCGGCGCTCCTCTCCACCCTGGCCGGAATCGCCATCACCTTCATCTCCATGGATTTCGCCTTCCGCACCTTCGAAAAACCAGTGATCGCCTTGCTCCCCTTGGCCATAATATTGATCCAGTATTTCGCCCGGGTGAAATTCCCCTTTGGCCTACCCGGCGGTCTGCTTGCCCTGATAGCGGGAACCATACTGGCCTGGTCTTTTGGGATAATGGAAAAGGGGGCGGTAAGCGCGGCTGCCTCCCAGATCGGGTTCAATCCACCCCGTTTTTACGGGGGAAATCTGTGGGAGATATTCCGCAGTCCCTACCTTTTCAAATACTTCTCCATCATTATTCCCATGGGTCTCTTCAACGTGCTCGGATCGCTGCAAAACCTGGAGAGTGCCGAGGCGGCGGGTGACCGGTACGAGACGATGCCTTCCCTGGCGGTGAATGGGATCGGATCGTTGCTCGCCTCCTTCTTCGGATCCTGTTTCCCCACGACCATTTATATCGGTCATCCCGGATGGAAGGGATTGGGAGCGAGGACCGGTTATTCCACCCTCAACGGAATATTCTTCGTCATCATCGCCCTGTTCGGGTGCGTGAAAGTAATCAACACCGTGGTACCGATGGAAGCCGGAATCGCCATCGTGCTGTGGATCGGGATAATAATATCGGCTCAGGCTTTTCAGGCCGTGCCCCGCTCCCATGCCCCGGCCGTGGTGGTGGGGCTGTTTCCGGCCTTCGCCGCCTGGGGGGCCAATATCCTCAAGCTCGGCTACCAGGGAGCGGGAACCACCCTGGCCCGGGAAGCGGAGAGAGGGGTGCCAATAATCGGATTCCTGGGCATCTTGGCTCTGGACAAGGGATTTATATTTTCCTCCATGATACTGGCGGCAATCAGCGTGTTCCTCATTGAGAAGGAGTTCCTCAAGGCCTCGCTATGGTCGGCCGCCGCGGCTATCATGGCTTTTTTCGGATTGATCCATACCTTCGAGTTCCTGGATAACGAAACGGTTAGCGTGTTGGGATGGAACGCGGGAGGAAAGTACGCCTTCGGTTATTTCTGTTTTATGGTGGTATTCCTCCTTTTCCATTTATGGGGAAAACGGGGGGGAATCCAAGAGGGAGCCGGGCATTGAGGGCCAGGCCCGTAATATGAAAATCCTGATACTTGAACCCTATATGACCGGTTCTCACGCCGCCTGGGCCGAGGAATACTCCGCCCGGAGCGCCTTTCAGGTGGAGATCCTGGGCCTTCCCGGCAGGCACTGGAAATGGCGCATGCACGGGGGAGCGGTCACCCTGGCGGAGAGATTTATTACCGGGGATTACCATCCTGACCTGATCCTGGCCAGCGATATGCTCGATCTGACTACCTTCCTGGCCCTCACCCGCGCCCGAACCGAGAATATTAAAGCCGCCGTCTATTTTCACGAAAATCAGATTTCCTATCCCTGGTCGAATGACGATCCTGATCCGGGATCCCAACGGGACAGGCACTACGGTTTTATAAATTACACCTCCGCCCTGGCGGCCGACCGGGTGCTGTTCAATTCCCATTATCACCGGGATATCTTTTTCCGGGAGTTGCCCCTCTTTCTGCGCGCCTTTCCCGATTTTAACTCCCTGGAGGAAGTGGGGAAGATTCGTGCCAAGAGCGCAGTGCTCCCCCTGGGTTTGGACCTGAAGCGATTCGATGATCATCCGGGACCCAATCAATCCCACGAATCGGAACGTTCATACAGTACCGGGTGCTCAGACCGACTCCCTAGCTCTCACGGACCCGATCTCTCCGGCCGTCTCCGTCGCTCCCAAAGTCCCGCCCTGATCCTCTGGAATCACCGCTGGGAGTACGATAAAAATCCACAGGACTTTTTCCGTGCCCTGTTCATACTCGATAAGGAAGGGTTAGATTTTGAACTGGCGGTGCTGGGCGAGTCTTTTGAGCAGGAACCCCCCGTATTCGTCCGGGCTCGTACCGGACTGGCAAAGCGGATCGTGCGTTTTGGGTATGAGGAAGATTTCAACCGCTATGCATCCTGGCTAAAACGGGCCGATATCCTGCCGGTCACATCGATTCATGATTTCTTCGGAAGCAGCGTTGTACAGGCCCTTTATTGTAATACCTACCCGCTGTTGCCCCGGAGGCTGGCCTACCCGGAGCATATTCCGGAGAAGGAAAGGGAGCGATTCTTCTACCACGATTTCGACGATCTGATGAATAAGCTTAAGGCTCGGATCGAGGATATTTCCGGCACCCGGGATACGCTCACCCGCTCCTTTGTGGAACGATACGACTGGTCGGTAATGGCGCCCCGCTACGACCAAATGTTCGGGCAGTTCCTTTATTTATTATAAATATGCGGGCTGTTTTATAGAACGGAAACCGATCGGACGGACATTCCCGCTCCGTTTTTTTCTACGTGCAGACCGCTCCCCCAACGGTTATAATGGGGATGACTTTGTTTACCGCGCTAGGAGTGATATTATAATAAGGATTGAATACCGAATCCGGGACCTTGCCCGTCTCCCGCTTCGGATTCTGAAAAGGAAACGGTCGTATGAAAAGATGGTTCATCATAGTTATCGCTGCCTTTATCTTCTTACTATTGGGAGTCAGATTGACCCAGCTGTTGCTTAAGGGAAGGGGAGGGGGGCAAGGGAATGATCAGCGGCCGCCCGTCGCCGTCGAGGTCGCCGCGGTAAGATTCGGGCCGATCAGGGAGATCCGTAAATTCACCGGCACCATTCATCCTTACAACCAGTATGTGGTCGCCCCGAAAGTTTCCGGCAGGGTCATACAGATAAATAAAAGAATAGGCGACCCGGTCCGGGAAGGAGAAATTATCGCCCGGATCAACGATGCCGAATACCAGCAGGCGGTACGGGAGGCCGAGGCCAATATGAGGATCGCCGAAGCGTCGCTGGCCGAATCGCGCAGCCAGTTTGAGTTGTCCCGGCAGGAGAAGGAAAGGGTGGAGTCGTTGGAGGAAAAGGGCCTGGTAACGGCGGCCGAGCTGGATGCCGCCCTCGGTAACTACGACGCCCGGGAAGCACGCTACCGGCTGGCCCTAGCCCAGGTGGAGCAGCGTGAGGCCGCCCTGGAATCGGCCAGGATAAGGCTCGGGTACACCCTTTTGAACGCTTCCGGGGCCGGATTCATCGGGGAGCGTTTCGTTGACGAGGGCGCGTTGCTGGCACCCAATATGGCCGTGGTATTGGTAGTGGGTATCGATTCGGTGATAGTGCGGACCACCATCACCGAGCGGGATTACGGACACATCGCCCGCGGGCAGTCGGTGGACGTGCTGGTGGATGCCTTTCCGGACAGGCGGTTTTCCGGGACCGTGGCGCGCATCGCGCCGATGATGCGGGAAGCATCCCGGATGGCGGAAATGGAAGTGGAAGTAGGAAACGCGTCGCATCTGCTCAAGCCGGGGATGTTCGCCCGGGTGGAGGTGGTCACGGCGGAAAAGGCCAATTCGCAGCTCGTGCCGAGTACGGCGGTGGTGGAACGCAGGGGGGAAACAGTCATGTTCGTGGTCCCGGACGGGGAGACGGTAGCCCGCTACGTGCGGGTGACGACCGGGATCGTTACGCCCGATGTAACCGAGATTATCGATCCGAACATTCAGGGCCGGGTGATCACTCTGGGGCAACACCTGCTCGACGATGGGAGCCCGATAATGCTGCAGGAAGAAGCACCGGATTCATCCGGTGAGCCGGAGAACACCCAGAGAGAGAAGAACAGCCGATGAATATCTCAAGGGGACCGGTCAACCGTCCCGTGCTGACGACCATAGTTTTCCTGGTGATTATCACGCTGGGTCTCGTTTCCTTCAGCCGTCTTTCCATCGATCTTATGCCGGAAATCACCTATCCCACGATTTCCGTGGTCACCGAGTACGCCAACGTGGGTCCCCAGGAGATCGAGGAATCCGTGTCCCGGCCCATAGAAGAGGCCCTGGCCGCCGTGCAGGGAGTAGAGGAAATCACCTCCACCTCCACCGAAGGGCGCAGCCAGGTGCGGGTCTCCTTCACCTGGGGCACTGATCTCGACGTGGCCGCCAACGACATCCGCGATCGGATAGACCGGGTCATAGCGCGACTGCCCGAGGATATAGAGCGCCCCATGATCCGCAAGTTCGATCTTTCCGCCTTTCCGGTAATGTATCTCGGAATCTCGAGCAGCCTCAATCCACTCGATTTGCGGCAGATCGTCGAAGATCAGGTGAAATACCGGCTGGAACGAGTGCCCGGCGTGGCGGCGATCGACATTCGCGGAGGGCTTAACCGGGAGATACATGTGGATCTGCACGCGGCCGAGCTCAAGGCGCTCGGGATATCGACCGACGTCCTGCTCGCGGCCCTGAGCAGTGAGAACCGCAATGTGCCGGCCGGCCTGTACGATAAAGGAAATTTCGAGGTGCTGGTACGCACCCAGGGGGAGTATCGCGATCTCGAGGAAATACGTAACACGGTCATCGCCGTCCGTGATGGTTCGCCCATTCAGATCAGAGACGTGGCGGACGTGCTGGACTCGTGGGAGGAGATCCGCCAGGTGGTGCGGATCGACGGCAAACCGGGATTGCGCATTTCGGTCAGCAAGCAATCCGGAGCGAACACCGTGAATGTGGCCCGGGAGGTGCGGGCCGAGATGGAGCGGATCAACCGCGACATTCCGCAGCTCCGGCTGATCGCTCTCATCGATACCTCCCGGTATATCAAGCAGTCGATCAGCAATATGGGATACGCCGTCCTCCTGGGGGGTATCCTGGCCATAATCATCCTGTTTCTCTTTCTGCGCAACGTCTCCAGCACGCTCATTATCGCCACGGCCATACCCATCTCCATCGTGGCGACCTTCGGGCTGATGTATTTCGGAGGATTCACGCTCAACATTATAACGTTCGGGGGATTGGCTCTGGGAATCGGGATGCTGGTGGACAACGCCATCGTGGTGCTGGAGAATATCTATCGGCACCGCGAAGCCGGGGATTCCTACGTACAGAGCGCCCTGAAAGGGACTACCGAGGTCTGGTCGGCCATCCTGGCCAGCACCCTGACCACGCTGGCCGTGTTCTTTCCGGTGGTGTTCATCCGCGGTATGTCCGGGATCATGTTCCGGCAGATGGCCTACGTGGTCAGTTTCTCGCTGTTCTGCTCCCTTATCGTGGCGCTCACGCTGATACCGATGCTGGCCTCGCGGTTCCTCCGGTTCCAGTCCTCGGAACATTATCAGAACGAGAGCCGCCTGCACCGGATCTATGCCTGGAGCGAGGGTGTGTTCCGGAACGTGGAAAGCCGATACTCCCGCTTGCTGTCCTGGGCGCTGGGACACAAGAAGACGGTGTTCGTCACGACCGGAGGCTTGTTGATAGCCTCCCTAATACTGATACGGTTTATCGGCGTGGAGCTGATGCCCGCCACCGATGAGGGGGAGGTGCGGATCAGCCTGGAGATGGCGGTGGGAACCCGGCTGGAGGTGGTGGATCAGACCACCCGGACGGTAGAGGAGATCGTCGGCAAGCAGGTGCCCGAAGCGGTATCGGTAATGGCCTACGCCGGCAGCGGCGGATGGCGCGCCCGGGGAGGCCACACGGCGCAGATACGAATAAGCCTGGTCCCGCAACGCCAACGGAAACGAAGCAGCGAGCAGATCGCGAACGATCTGCGGACGTTGCTATCCACCCTCCCGGGAGTGACCTGCCGGACCCGCGCCGGGCAGGGGCTCTTCATTCTCCGCATGGGTGCTTCCTCGGAAAGTTCGATCGACGTGGAGATCCGCGGATACGATCTGGAAACGGCCCACCTCCTTGCCCAGCGGGTCAACGAGGCCATCAAGACGATTCCCAGCATCACCGACACCAGGATCAGCCGGGAGGAGGGGAGCCCCGAGCAGATTATCCGGATAGACAGGAAGAAGGCGGCCGATCTCAACCTGGGAGTATCGCGCATCGGGGATGCGCTGGAGACGGTGGTGGGCGGAAAACGGGCGACTTTTTACCGCGAAGGGGGCAAACAGTACCCCATCGTGGTGCGTTTGAGCGAAGCGGACCGCCGGGACCTGGAGGAATTGCTCGACCTGACCGTGGTGAACAACCGGGGCGAACCGGTGGTGCTGCGCAACGTCGTAAAAACGGTGCGGGAGGAGGGGCCGGTCCGCATCGAAAGGAAAGATCAGGAGCGTATCATAACCATCGAAGTTAACTATACCGGCCAGGATATGGGAACGGTGATCGAGGAAATCCGCAAGCAGCTTCGCTTCATCCCGGTACCCAAGGATTTCGCCATCCTCTTCGGCGGTGACTACGAGGAGCAGCAAAAAGCGTTCAGGGAACTGCTCCTGGGTCTCATATTGGCGATCTTCCTCGTTTATATGGTAATGGCAGGGCAGTTCGAATCGTTCCGGGATCCGTTCGTGGTCCTATTCTCCATTCCCATGGCCATAATCGGTATCGTGCTGACCATGATACTGACCGGCACCATCTTCAGCATGCAGGCGTTCATAGGCTGTATCATACTGACGGGAATCGTGGTGAATAACGCCATTCTGCTGGTCCATCATACCAATCAGCTGCGCCGCGACAGCGATATGCAGCTCATCGACGCGGTGCGGCAAGCGGGATCTCACCGGCTGCGACCCATCCTGATGACGACCATGACCACGGTCCTCGGCCTGCTGCCGCTCGCCATCGGCTTCGGCGAGGGGGGAGAAGCGCAGGCTCCCCTGGCCCGGGTCGTGATCGGCGGATTGCTCAGTTCCTCGCTAATCACCCTGATCCTCATCCCGGTGGTCTATACGATATTCGAACGCAAGCGAAACTGAGAGAAAGCCGCGCCGGTCAGGACGCGGGGATCATAATGCGTAATTCCGGGCTGACCGGGGTCTGTCGCTAAAAAAGCACATCACCCTCAAGACCAAGAATAAGCTTCGATGAGGCTATCAATTGAGTTCACCACTATGTATAATTCTCGATGAGGCTATCAATTGAGAGGTGCAAGGGATCTCTCGACGGAGATCTGGATGGACCGGACCGGCGGATCTGCACCGTCACTTTTTATTGCCGCAGGGCCGACTTGGAGAAGAGGTGATCGGGGATATCGACCTCGATGTCTATGGTGTCGATTGTGTACTCGGTACCGTCCCCCCGCGAGAGCATATCCCTGAAGGTCATCCGCTTGGGGTACCAACGTTCTCCTACCGGGAACACCTCTTCGATCCGGATTGTCTTCAGCAACCGCCCGCTGCGAGCGAAACGATCCTCCTTAAGGGGCAACCAGCGCTCTTGGTCGACCCAGAGGGTGCGGGCGTGGTAGGTGACGTCCTCGGTTTTCGCCGTCAGGGATAAGATCCAGCACCTCCTGCCGTCTATCTCCTCTTGTCCCGTCACCCGCGCGTCATACAATTCTCTGAGGCGGCGATTCTCGGTGATATCCTCGTACGAGAGATCCGATCCCATCACCGATTGGCGGAGCAGATGCCCCGATATCGTTATTATCCGGTCGGTCGGTTCCGGCGTGTACGTCCAGAGCTTATCGGCCAGGCGGAGCATCTTTTTGCCCTTCTCGCGCGGGGGGGAGAGATACTCTACGAACGCCTGGTTCAGTCCCTGGCGATAGGTTTTCGAGGTGAGCGTCCGGGTGGCGCTCCTTCCGTGGATGACCATGGTCGCCGTGCTGATCGCCTGGTCCAAATACATGTTTCGGTCGATACGCTCGAGTACCTCTTCTCCGGTGGGTGCCTGGATTTCGGCCGCCGGCGCCGCCATCATCCATAGAATTACCAGGGTCGGCCAATATCTCATCTTTTTTCCTCCTCTCTATTCCGCTTTATGCTTCCAGCTCCTTGAACAACTGGGCCGTCTGTCGCCTGAATATGCCGATGCCGGAGACCGCGCTGCCGAAGAAGGTCGCCGCCAGTCCTGGTATGAATCCTAAGTAATAGCTGGCCGGAGTGATATGGGCCCGCATGATGTTCCCCATCAGTATCGAGGATCCCTGCAGCATGCCCGAGATATCGATGCCGACCTCCTGCATGTAGTACGATACGGCGAGCCCGAGCGCAGTGCCGATGGCCGATCCCGTCAAGCCCACCAAGAAGGATTCGGCGAGCAACCGCCAGTAGACCTGGTGCTTGGATTCCCCGATGGCGAGCCGTACGCCTATCTCTCCGTACCGCCTGATGCCGGCCATCAGTCCCGCGTTCCACAGGACTATGGACATGACGGCGAAGAACGTCACCAGGATGATCGCCACCCGGAAGGCGGCCAGATCGAGATATTCGCCGAGATTGTTCTGCATTCGCAAGGTCTGCATGACGGGAAGAAAGTCGTCTTCCCCTCCCCCGGAATGCCGATCGTTGAATTCCCTTACTATCTCTTCGGCCTGGCGGTCGTCGTAAACGAGGTTGGGGAAGAAGCCGAGCACCTCGGAGGCGCTTCCTTCCATATCGAGGACGTACTGCATATCAGTGATATCGGCGATCACCGTGTTGCGGTCTAGGGCCGCCATGCCGAAACGGACCGTTCCGGCGATCACGAAATTGTGTACCGCCATCCCGCCTTGCGCCGTGGAGGTGATCAGGGTCGCGGTCTCTCCGATCTCCGCGCCGAGCCGATGAGCGAATTCGTCGCTGATAAGCACTTCTCCCGCATCCGCCGGGAGACGTCCCCGCACCAGAGCCTCGGCCAGCTGCAGGCGCTTTATCTCCCGCGTCTTTTCGCTGAGCAGATCGATGGCCAGGCCGATCGCCGGCCCCTGCGATCTGGTTTCTCCGGCTTCATCGGGAATATCCAGAATGCCGCCGAACTTGATGCGGGTTGTCCATTCCAGGCGGGGATAGTCGGTCTCCAGGCCGCGTAGGAACCGATCGATTCCGGATATGGAAAGGTCGTTCGGCATTTGACGGGCAATTTCGCGGTATCCGAGCGTGGTGACCTTGAGATGTCCCGTGTCCAGCTTGGCGTTACTCCGGACCATATCGTCCATTACGCCGTGCATGAAGGTTTGCATCAGGATCGCGACCGTCACTCCTACCGTTACCACCATCACGGGGAAGAGGCTGCGGTGCCGGTCCCGGATCAATCCTTTCAAGAGAAACCGGATCATGATTGTTTCCCCCTCAACGCGTCGGTCGGTTTAAGCTTGGCGATCTTCGTAGCCGGCAGGAAGCTCACGATGGTGACGGTAATGAAGACCAGGATGGTGGTGCCGATCACGAGCTGACCTCCATAGCTGGGATAGAGCGTTTCCGGTATGGCGAATCCTATGTTATCCGTGATCTCCGGCATAGACAGGCCCCGCCGCAGGGTCCAGGCGAGAACCGGGATGCCGTAGATGGCGCCGACCAAAAGGGCGAAAATCCCGTGCAGGGCCCCCTCGAAGGTAAAGAGCCGGATTACCTTGCCGCGTTCCATCCCCAGCGCCATGAAGGTTCCGATCTCCTTGCGCCGCCGCCAGATCGAAAGGACCTGCGTGTCGAATATAGCCAGCAGCCCGAGCAGGAGCAGCAGGGAGTAAATGATATTCATGGAGACCGACTTCATCTGAATCATATCGCTTATCTCCTGAAGCAGGTATTCGGGATTTCGATGAATCCACCCCTCGATTCCCTCCGGAATGGTCTCCGCACCCTTGGCCAGCACCAAATAGCTTGCCTCCCCGGGGGCCCGCATCATTTCCTGGAGCCTCGCCAGGGGAACCCATATCTGACCCTGGTCGATCGTTGGTTGCGTGGTACGCATGATCTGTACTATCCGTATGTCGGTGGCGTCGAAGGTGCCGTGCACGTCCCGCCACCGGGCGGTGACATAGTCGCCGATTTCCAATTTCGTCTGGTGCGCCATCATATTGCCGATCATTCCCGGTATCGCGCCCGGGGTTTCAACCGCGAGAAAGGAAGCGGGTAGATTCACAATCTTCTGCCCGGGATCGATCCCCTTTAGAACCACCGATTGCAGGCGTCCGTCCGGGTAAATGGATGCGGGGGTGAGGAGCACCGCGGCCGCCTCGCCGCGCTCGACCAGGCGGGAGAGGGCGGGAGGGGGGACGCCGTGACTTTCCTCGTAGGTAAGCATGTCATAGGGATCGTAAGAGCGGTGCCAGAACTGGCCTCCGCCCACCTCGGAATCTATCTTCGCCGTTCTGGCGTAATTGTTCATTCCCTCGAGCATACCCTTGACCCAAATGATCATGACGAAGGCCAGTGAAAGCACGATGACGTTTAGCCAGGTACGAAGCCCCGCCCCCATCAAGTTACGGAAGGCCAGTTTCACGATCATCGCCGTCGCCCCCTTTAGGTGGTGTAATCCGGTTCCATTTCCCTGTCCTCCACCACCCGTCCATCGCGGAGGGTTATCCTTCGCCGCAGATAGCGGATGACCTTTTCGTCGTGGGTGGCGAAGATAAAGGTCGTCTCCAGCTCGGTATTGAGCTCTACCATCATCCGCAATATATTGTGCGAGTTTTCCGCGTCCAAATTGGCCGTGGGCTCGTCGGCCAGCACGATCTCGGGCTTCTTCACCATCGCGCGCGCTACCGCCACCCGCTGGCTTTCGCCCCCGGACAACTGCGCGGGCCTCTGCTGGGCCCGGTCGGTGAGGCCGACCCATTCCAGCGCCTGGGTGACGGCCCTCCTGCGCCTATCGGCCTCCATGCCGAGGAGCAGTAGGGGAAACTCTACATTCTCGTAGACGGTGTAAACGGGAAGGAGGTTATAGGTCTGGAATATGAACCCGATGTGATGGTTACGCAGCCGCGCCGACTGCTTGTGGTTGAGGTGCTTGGTGTCGCTGCCCAGCACGACGGCGCTGCCGCTGCTGGGGTAGTCGAGCGCCCCGATGATGTTGAGCAGGGTGGTCTTCCCCGAGCCGCTCGGACCGACCAGGCCGGTGAACTCCCCCCGGTCGATTAGCAGGTTGATCCCGTTCAGGGCGGTGAACAGGTAGCCTCCGGTGGGGAACTGTTTGACCAGGCCGCTGGTGGTGATGAGAGCGCCGTTTTTCGCCGGAGCAGCTTCTCCAGCGCTTCTATCCGCTTGATTTCCCATCCAGGTTTCCTTTCCTCAGATCAGTGATTGAACATTGCGGTCAACTGTCCGCCGTATCCCGAGCCGGGAAGGTTGCGGTTTAACATGTAATTATCCCCGCCGGAGGAGGGATAATAAAATAGATTGATATTGAGCACCACCGAATCCCACGTCCGCTGCCAGGCCAAATACTGTGCGTATTTCTCCTCGTCCCACGAAAAATACCCGATCGCCGAGACCAGGTCTAAGATGCCGAGAGGATAGTTTAGGTGCCAGGCGGTAAAGTTGTTATCGCCATCCCGGCCGGACAATTCGCTGGATCGTACCAGCGCTAGGTGTTCGAACAGGCAGTACAATCCCTGGCCCAGGGGAACGGTATAGTCCGCCCCGAGGGTAAGGTATTTCATCCAGGGGCACGGAATAAGATCGCTGTGCTGCCGTTGCAGTACCGACTCGAACCAAATCCCGATCCCCACATCCCAGCGTCCGTCGAGCGCGAGGCGGTTTTCCCTGAATTTGCCGAGGCGGTGGAGGGAACCGTCGACCATTCGCGTATGGCAGCTTAGGGCGGCCTCGCCGGCCGGCACGGGGAGCTGGAGCCGCCCGCCGAACTCCGCCTCGTCCCCGGGGGTGGGGAGCGCTTCGTATCCCTTCGGCTCATCGTTGCCGTAGAGCGCCCAAAGCCAGAGACTGGCATTGTTCATGGCGCTGTAGACGAAACGCACTCCGTAGACTCCCTCGGTAAGCTTTTGGGGATCCCGCGGATCCATCCGGTCGAACCACCGCAGCGACCGCAGGAGGTAGCCCGGCCCGAAGTTTATCTTCTGCAATCCAAAGCGCATCTCGGTTTGATCGCTCGTCAAGCGGAGCTTGAGGCGGTACAGTTCGAGCTCCATCTTGGGGGAGGCGCCGCTGCCCTTCACGGCGAACGAGTTGAGAGACAGGTCGAATCCGAGACGGATTAGTTCGCCGGGGGTGTATTCTAGATCCAGACCGGGGATATAGCGGACGCCGGTATGATAGAAGTTATCGTTTTGATGCCGCCGGCCGGCGATCCAACCGGAGAGCTGTCCGCTCACTTCGGCGTACGATTCGGCCTGGGAGGCCGGGGCCCCGCCGAGGATCAGCGCCGCCCCCAAGGTGAAGGCTCCTATCGGGGCGGGGAACTTCCCCGCGGTAATGGCTATTCCCTTGGCCGCGGCCGTCCCCCTGGTCAGGACCGCCTGCCAGGCCCTGGCCATCCCCTTGGCCAGGGCTACTACCTGGGCCGCGGCTGCCCCCCGGGCAAGGGCCGTTCTCCCGGCGCTCGCCGTTGTCGACCGGGAGCGTTTGGGCGGGCGTGGTCTTATGTTTAATAGGTCACCCATCAAGCCTCATTCCCCTTATCCGCGGCCGGCAGTATGCCGAAAAAGAAGAATTCCTGCAGTTCCCGGATCAATTCGAGATCATCGCCATAGGCAGCCCGGAGGTTGCCGTCCTCGGCCAGCTCCTTCAGCTTGTTCATTAGGGCCAGGAAGAGCTCGGGGCGCATGGTGCGTATATCACCGCGGGCCTGCGCCTTTTCCACGAATTTCATGAAGCGGGATAAATTCTCGCCGCGGATCTGCTCGAAGAAGGCCAGCAGCTCACCGTCCCCATCTTGGAGGTCGTCGAGGATCTCCCCGCTCATCTGCGGGAGCAACTCCAGTTTGTATGTCACCAGGAGTTTCATTTTGTCCTTGAAGGGGATCTCCATCGCATCGATCTCATCCAGTCTCCGGTAGCCCTCTTCGAGCCAGCGGTGCCAGATCGTTTTGAGCAGCTCGATCTTGTTGGCAAAATGCTTGTAGAACGTCATCTTGCTCGCGCCCGCCGTGCGGCAGATCTCCTCCACCGTAATCCTCCTGATACCGTGGCGAGCGAAGAGTGCGGTCGCGGCCGCTACTATCCTCTCCCGTTTCTTCGAGCTTTTCGGACTTTTGCCCCGTGCCATAAGGACTCTCCTTGAATATACGAATATTTAGTAATATTACTGTTTTCGTACATATTATATATAAAAGTAATTTGCGTGTCAATAATAAAATTACTATTTTAATAATAAATTACTATATTAGTATATTATCTTTTATTTCGTCTGTTTAATTCTTATCCCTTTTTAATATCTATCGCTGATTATAATATTGGTATTCGTGACTCAAGGCTCTGCAGGGACGAATTTGATAAGGAGAATTTTCAAATGGGCACAAGAAGTATCGAACGCGCGGTAGCGTTTCTGGTATTAACACTGATGGTGAATTGCGGATCTCCGCGCGTAGAACTCAAGAGGAAATTTTCGGAGTCCCTCACCGAAACCGCGCATGTCGTTCATATAGAGCAGGATTCACTCCTAGTCAACATAGCGGACTCACCCTATATGCCTCTCCCATCGTTGTTCGAGGGGCCTTCTACTTCACTGGGGAAAGCACTCGTAGGTGAAGCGATCGAGGGAGCGATCGGAGGCATAATCGGTGGATTCATGGAGCATGAAATGCAAAAATATATCAGGGGACTGATGGCACCCATATCTTACCAACTGAAAGATTTTGACTATAGGGAGAAGGTCCGGGATTCCATGGCCGGCTACCACTATGAATGCGCCTTTCTCGATCCGTCCCTCGTGTTGGCGCGGAGCGAGTTGGATGGCGAGAAGGTATCGGCACTGTCCGATTCCCTGGGCCTGCCGGTGGTCACGCATCAAATCGTGTATTATTTGGGACCAGAATTTAATCATATAGTGGTGCGGGATAAAATATCCCTGCACCTTAGGACCGACGAAAATAAATTTAAACGGATATATTTCAATGAGTTTTTCTGTCATGAATGCTTGCGGGATAGTAAGAAGGAAAAAGAAAACGCCGAATATTTGGCCCGCAACATAGAAGTCGTCAAGCGAGCATTGACTAACAGCATTAGAGTAATTCCACAGATGTTTGAATACGATGCCCGGAGATCTAGCGGTGGATTTCAGGAGAGGGGACAGCTCCTTTCGATACACGGCACGCGGGGAACCAAGATCAAATCGATGGATGATTATTTATGGTTGCGTCTGCAGGCCGATGAAATCTATGCCGTTAAACAATGTAGATGAATCGTGCCCGGTTTGAATTTTGGTCACCGGAGACATTAATACTCGATTCACACGGAGGCCGTTTTTTTGTTTGTTGTTTTCCTCTAAGTGCCTGATTTAAAGCAAGCTTAAAAAGAATCACCGTTGCATGCCAGGGGTGTTCTTATAAAGTGTGTATTGACATTTTTCTCTATATCGATATAATTCCGTTTTTCCTTCGAATTAAGGAGGCAGTGCTAGATGAAGAGGATATTAGTTACGGGTTCTGTAGGACAGATCGGGTCCGAGCTCACACCCAAGCTCAGGGAAATCTTCGGAAACGCCAATGTCATAGCGGGCGTCAACCGAACGCAGCCCACGGGTGAATTGAAGGAATCAGGACCCTTCGAGACGGTGAACTGCACCGACATCAAACAGGTCGAGAGCGTCGTCAAGAAATACAAGGTTGATACGATCATCCATCTCGCCGCGATCCTCTCGGCCGTCGCCGAGGCGAAACCCAACCTCGCCTGGGAAGTCAATATAAATGGTCTCTATAACGTTCTCGAGGTGGCCCGTGAGCACAAGTGCGCCGTATTCACGCCGAGCTCGATCGGTGCCTTCGGTCTTTCCACCCCCCTCGACGACACGCCGCAGGACACCATCCAACGCCCCAATACGATGTACGGCGTAACGAAGGTCTCGGGCGAGCTCCTCTGCGATTACTACCATAAGCGCTTCGGTGTCGATACGCGCGGGGTGCGGTACCCCGGCATCATCTCGAACGTCACCCTGCCGGGCGGCGGAACGACGGATTATGCGGTCGAGATCTTCTATGAGGCGATCAAGAACAAGAAGTACACCAGCTACATCAAAGCCGGGACCTTCCTCGACATGATGTACATGCCGGATGCCATCAAGGCGGCTATCGAGCTCATGGAGGCGAGCCCCGCGAAGCTCGAACACCGGAATGCATTCAACGTGACGGCGATGAGCTTCGACCCCGAGATCATCGCCGCCGAGATACGAAAGCACATACCGCAATTCGCGATGGACTACGACGTGGACCCGGTCCGCCAGGCGATAGCCGAGAGTTGGCCCAACAACATGGACGACTCCTGCGCCAGAGAGGAATGGGGCTGGAAGCCGGACTACGAACTTCCCGCTATGACGAAAGACATGATCGAAACGCTTTCGGAAAAACTCAGCCAGTAGGTAAAGGAGGAGATGATGGGATTACAGAGTGTGGAAAAGACCCTGGGCGCGGAACTCGAGGAGCTCTTCGCCAAGGGAACGGCGAAGGGCAAAGAGGCGATCTTCGTGGGCGTCAAGAAGCCGGATGGCAAGAAAGGACCCCGCTACATCTTGAAGAAATACGGGAACAAGGAGTTCCTGCGGATGAACTCGAACTCCTACCTCGGCATGTCACTGGAGGACAGCGTGATCAATGCGGAGGAAGAAGCCTCGCGCGAGTTCGGTGTCGGACCGGGCGCCGTGCGCTTCATAAACGGAACCTTCAAGGCTCACCGGGACCTCGAGAAAAAACTCGCGGAGTTCCACGGGCGCGAGGACGCGATGATTTACAGCGCCGCCTATGCCACCATGATCGGAGTTTTCGCGGCGCTCACCTCGAAGGAAACGACCATCGTAAGCGACGAGCTGAACCACAACTGCATCATCAATGCGGTCCGTCTCTCCCGGCCGTTTGAGAAGAAGGTCTACAAGCATAACAACATGGCGCAGCTCGAGCAGTTCATCCAGGAATCCATAGGCACCCAGGCCAAAAGGCTTCTGGTGGTGACCGACGGGATCTTCAGCATGCGCGGAGACTATGCTCCGCTCGACAAGATCATGGCCTTGGCGGAGAAATACGAAAAGGAATTACCGGAGGGCATCGTGGTGATGGTGGATGACTCTCACGGTGTGGGAGCGTTCGGCGAGACGGGGAGGGGAACCGAGGAATATACCAAGGCGGGCAAGGTGGACGTTCTTATCGGAACGCTCGGGAAGGCCTTTGGGGTCAACGGCGGCTACGTCGTTTCGAGCGAGACGGTGACACGATACCTGCGCGAAAAAGCGATCACTTATATCTATTCCAACCCGATAACCGTCGGCGAGGCGGCCGCCACCCTCAAGGTCGTTGAGTTTCTCGACAGCAAGCAGGGAAAAGAAAGGCTGAAACACCTCCGGAAGCTGACCAAGAAGTTCGAGGACGGTCTGAAGAGCATGGACTTCGAGGTCATCGAAAGTGAACACCCGATCGTGCCCCTTATGGTTCGGGACACGCAGAAGACGACCGATATCGTGGCATTTCTCAAGGAGCACGGTGTTCTGGCGACGGGCCTCAACTTCCCCGTCGTACCTCAAGGGGACCAGACCATCCGCTTCCAGGTGAATGGAAACCATACCGAATACGACATCGAGTTCGCCCTCTCCGTTCTGGGGGATTACAAGAAGCAGGGAAAGTAGGCCTGATCAATTGGGCGTGCATGATGCAATCGGAACGATTCCTGTTCGGGATACAGAACCGATGGAAGATTGTAACTAAAGCCCAGCGAAAGAAGGTATTGTTATATCCACCCGGAAGTTTTCAGGAAAGGCAGGCGCTGCCGGGATATTTTGGATTTATTCCGCGGGAGCCGGATTCCGGGCGGCCAGGCGGCGAAAACCCGGCCGGGTGAAATGTGTCGCGGAGCGGTGGCGCCGGGTAAGGTCCTAAGAAGGAAGGGAGAGTCACTCTCATGTCACTTATCGATGCACGGGAACTGATCAGGATGGCCAAAAGAGATGAAGATATTGGCGTTCTTTTTTACGAAGCCCTCGCCGAAAAAGCAGAGGATCCCCAGCTGCGCGCGAGGTTTCTGGAGATCAGAAAACAGGAAATAGGCCACGCGGAAAGTTTCCAGGAAATGCTGGACGGGCTCGGCGATTACGTGCCGCAGGAGGAATACGGGGGGCAGTACGAGCACTATTACGATTCATTCCTTTCCCAGCACGAGTTCCTGGAGGGAGAGGGCACGGTGGAAAAAGCCCGCGCGGTGGATAACGATACCGAGGCGATCAAGTTCGCCCTGGGACAGGAAAAAAACACCCTGCTGTTCTTTCTGGAGATGCAGGAATTGATCACTTCCAATCAGCACAAGAGTTTCGTCCAGGCCGTCATCGAAGAGGAGCGGGGCCACATCGCCGAGCTCTCGGAGATGCTGCTCGACCGCGGTTGATCCGGCGAAGGCAGGAGAGGGAGGGGGGAGGCCATCTCGGAAACAAGCCCTTCCCCCTAACGGGCTTTGCCGGTGGGGAGATGCCCGCGGGAGAGCAAGCCCCTCCTCCCAGATTCGCCGCCACCGTGTATTTTTAATTCTGATAACGTTGCTCCCTCTAAATGGCTCAAAATTGAATTGATTCGGGGGCAACTATTCTTTACTCCCTCCGTAGTTGTAATATGCTCTCCATTAAAAAATGAGGAGTCAGAAAAAAGGAGTAGGGGGATGAAAAAGATATTCTGGCTTATAGTTTTATCGGTCATCGCCTCCGAAGCGGCGGCGGAATCAACGGATATCGAAGAGCGCCGCGAACGGGTGGAGCGGGGGCTGTTGCCCTCGGTCCTGCTCCGGGAGGGGCCGGTTTGGACGATAGCGGAGCGGATGGACCACTATGGAGTTCCGGGCCTCAGTCTGGCGGTTATAAACGATTTCCGGATCGATTGGGCACGGGGTTACGGAGTAATCGAATCGGGAAGTGAATTGCCGATCACCACGGAAACTCTCTTCCAGGCTGCCTCCATAAGCAAGCCGGTGGGCGCGGTGGTGGCCCTTCACCTGGTGGAGGGCGGGCTGCTCGACCTGGACGGCGACGTCAACGACCAGCTGCGTTCGTGGAAGGTGCCGGAAAACGATTATACGCGGGATGAAAAAGTGACCCTGCGACGGATACTGACTCATACGGCCGGCCTGACCGTCCACGGGTTCCGGGGTTATGATGTGGCCGGGGGCGAGGAGGTGCCGACGATTATCGAGGTGCTGGAAGGGAGGGAACCGGCCAACTCGGATCCCGTCCGGGTGGACCAGGTGCCGGGAACGCGGTTCAGCTATTCGGGGGGGGGATATACCGTGATGCAGTTGCTGATAGAGGATGTGACCGGCAGGCCTCTTCATCAGCTGGCCGGTGAAATCGTCTTCACCCCCCTGGGGATGACGAACAGCTCGCTGGCGAAGCCACTTCCGGAAAAACTTTCCCAGAAAATTTCGGCCGGACATTTACGGGACGGAAAGGTGATCGAAGGATACTGGTTTCTTCCGTCCGGTTCGGTATGCTGCGGACTCTGGACCACTCCGGTCGATCTCGCCCGCTTCGCCGTCGAGTTGCAGCAATCGCTGCGGGGGGAGTCGAACAAGATGCTTTCCCCCGCGACGACGGCGGAAATGTTCTCCCCTCACCAGGGGGAAAATTTCGGTCTGGGCATGGGCCTGGTGGGCGAGGGGGATGATGTATATTTCTCCCATTCGGGGGGGAACCAGGGTTTCCGCTGTATTTTGATAGCTCATAAGGATAAAGGATACGGCGCGGTCATAATGACCAACTCCGATAACGGTGGATTGATTTACAACGAGATCCTCCGCGGCATCGCGCGTGAATACGGATGGCAGGGCTTCCTGCCGCGGGAGTACGAATCGATCGAGGATCTCATCCGGTCCTATAGCGATCTCAATCGGGAAAATCCGGGCAACGCAGCGGTAGCGGAGGGAAAACTCAACCGTGAAGGGTACGAAATGATGCAGGCGGGGAATTACCAGGCGGCGATCGCCATCTTGAGCTTTAACGTCGAGCTCTACCCCCTATCGGCGAACTGTTACGACAGCCTGGCCGAGGCTTACCTGAAGAAAGGGGACAGGGAATCCGCCATCCGGTATTATAACGAGGCGCTGCAGATCCTGGATGAGCATCCCCGGGAAAACGCGCGCTACCAGAACTTGAAAGATAATATCCAGAAGCATCTGGAAGAGCTTCAGAAGCGCTGATTCCGGGGGCGGCCGGTACCCGCGCCGGCTGTGATCGGTTCGGAAAATCCCGCGCCGTTTTCTCCTCTAATCCTACTCGAGCGGATAGTGTCAAATTTATTTCTCCTTCCCCGGTACCGGCGCGATAGATAATATCACCCCTTCCCCGGCACCGGCGCGATACCTGAAAATTCCGCTGCCGCTCACCCGGCGGAATCCTGGATGAGGCCTATAATTTTCGGGATTATTTCCAGTGCCGCGCATATAATAACAATGTGCCCTGGTGCGTCCCCGTGAAGGTGAGGATATCACTTTGTTCAGATACCGATCGCAACGCGTCGCTCTCGCGGTTTCGCTGTTGATTCATCTGTTGATTCTATTTCTCTACCGGCCCTTGGCCCGGATACGGATATTCCCGCAGCGGGCCGAGACCGCCCTAGCCCGGGAGATGGAGCCGCTGGTCTTCGAACTGGTGGAGACTCCGGACGACGCCGTCCGGCAAAGACCCAAGAGCAGCAGATTTATCTCCGACAAGGATGCCCTGGCGCGGGACGGCTATCAAGGAAAAGACAAGGAAGAGGGAGAGGCGTACAGCGAGGGGAGCGTTCCCTACCGGGTGTTCGCCGGCCCATCCGATCCGCCCGCGGTGAGCCGGGATCGGTCACCGAAGGAGCCGGCGGACGTTTCCCGGAGCGGGTCGGGCGATCCACCGCGGGAAGCCGACCGGGGAGAGACAGGCGATTACTCCGAATCCCGGCGGCGGGAGGGACCGTCCCTGAAACTGGAAAATTATCTGCTGGCCCAGACCGGGCTTAGACCTCCTGCCATGCGCCGTTGGTCTTCCGATGATATCGATTATGACCAGAGAAGATTCAGCGCGGAGGATCTGGGAGGCATATCCCTGAGCACCTACGCCTGGGATTACGCCCATTACATCTTTGATATGAAACGGAAGCTCAAATCCAACACCTATCCCCCGGGAGCTTTCACCCTGTTGGGGATGATCAGCGGGGAGACCGTTTTGAGTTTCAAGGTTCTAGCAGACGGGACCGTGGCGGATATCAAGGTGATCGATTACAAGGGGGATCGCTCCCTGATGGAAACCAGCGTGGACGCGGTCAGAATTTCTTCGCCCTTCCGTCCCCTGCCTTCGGATTTTCCCGATGAGTACCTGGAGTTGAAATGGACATTCATTTACGTGGTTTACCGTTAACCGTGGGAGGTCGGTTAGATGATGGAAATATTCGCGGAGCTTCAAAAGGGGGGAATCGTCATGGTGCCCCTGCTCATGGGGTCGATTCTCGCCCTGGCCATCGTTATAGAGAGGGCCTTCGGTCTTCGCACCAGGAAAGTGATCGCGCCCGAGATAGTCGCGTCCATCGGAAGTATCGGCAGCCTGGAGGACGTCAGGGTCGCCCAGAGGATATGCGAGGCGAATACCGGCCCCTTCGCCAATATCTTGCTGGCGGCCTTGCGGAATCAGGACCTGACCAGGGACGAAATGAAGGAGGTCATTCTCGATCAGGGCCGGCAGGAAGTACGGGTCCTGCAACGCGGCCTGGTCATGCTGGAGACGGTGGCCGCCGCTTCTCCCTTGCTGGGATTGATGGGCACCGTAATCGGCATGATCAAGGTATTCAATGTTATCTCGGTACAGGGCGTGGGACAGGCCAGCGTGCTGTCCGGCGGCATATCGGAGGCTTTGATCACCACCGTTACCGGCCTGGCCATCGGCATCCCGGCGCTGGTGGCCTTCAACTATTTTACCGACAAGGCCGAGAACCTGGTCATGGACATAGAAAAATATTCGGGCACCTTATTACACAAGATCCGTATCCTTCTTCCCGCCGCCGGGGGTGATGATATTGCGGTTTAGTCACAAGAAGAAAGACCGCCTGCTAATCAATATCACCTCCTTGATCGATGTCCTCTTCCTGCTGTTGATCTTTTTTATGGTGTCCTCGACTTTCCTGGAGCAGCCGGGAATGAAGTTGGAGCTCCCCTCGGCCCAGAGCGCGGAAGTGTCCCGCCTGGAGAGTTTGGTTTTGTACATCGGACCCGATGAGGAAATCGTGTTAAACAACCGGGTGGTGGGGCTTGATAGTCTGGAGATTGTCATGGCCGGCACTGTCTCCCTGGCGGAGGAGAAAACATTGGTGCTCAGGGCCGACCGGAGGGTGCCGCATGGCACCGTGGTCAGGGTCATCGATATCGCCAAACGCGTCGGCTTGGAAAAACTCGTGGTGGGTACTAAAATGGAAGAGGAATAGGATTAGCGAATCCAGGTCGAGAAATATGATGGGGAATTGAATTCGGTCCCGACTTTTCAGCGGTCAGGGAGCGCGGAGCGTGAACTAAATAATCACCTCCCTGGACATCTATGGGTAGTATCACCTAAATTTAATCCCGGTTTTTGGGCATGGCGAACGCGCAGGCGGGGCATTTTCTGCGGAACTCGGTTATCGGCTCCGCCGGGGCACCCGCCCAGAGCACCCATTATAAAACGAACGGCACCGGGGGGCAGCCGACACCCATAGGAATCGGTACCGCCTACCAGGTGACGGTCTACGCGGGATTCTGGCGGAGATACTGGATCCCCACCAATGTGGAAGAGGGTCCCCCCGCGCTATCGCACGGAACTCCACCAGAACTTCCCCAATCCGTTCAATCCGTCTACGACGATCGAGTACTCGCTGGCGAAACAAAACCGGGTGCGGATAGGGATATTCGATGCCGGCGGCCGCAAGATCAGATCGCTTGTGGACGGGGTGAAACCACCCGGTTTGTACCGGGAGGTCTGGAACGGTAAAAACGATAGGGGGGCGAATGTCTCCTCAGGCATATTCTTCTGCCGCTTGCAGGCGGGAGAATTCATGCCGGTAAAGAAGATTGTTCTACTGCGATAGCGAGGTGACGGCCATGAAAATGATTCGATGTTTTTCACTGTTATTGATTATCACCCTGGGGTTCGGGTCGCTTGTCTCGACGGGCGTGCCGAGGCTCATCAACTATCAAGGCACGATCACCGGCTCCGAGGGACCCCTCAACGGAGACTACGACCTCACCTTCCGCATATATGCCGACAGCACGGGAGTGCCGGCGCTCTGGACCGAAGCGCACCAGAATGTACCCGTCAGTTTCGGATTGTTCAATGTGATCCTGGGACGATACGCCGGGCTCCCCGACATACTCTTCGAGGCGAACGAGCGGTGGCTCGCCATCCGGGTGGGGGAGGACCCCGAGATGGAACCCCGCATGAGGATCACGGCGGTACCGCGGACGATGCGCGCGGCGATCGCCGAATCATCGCTGGTATCGGTGCCGGACGGCGACTGGGCCTTCAACGGCGGGGATATATACCGTCTGGCCGGGGGACCTGGCAGTCTCCGGGTTCCATCTCGGACGGGGACTGGATATTCATTGGCGGTAACATCTATACCTGGAGCCGGGTCGGTATCAACACGCAACCGAGCAGCGGCGATCGCTTGAAGGTGGTCACCGCCGACCAAAACGCGCTCTACGCGCAAAACAACGGCGGTAACGAGGCCTACCTGGCGACCGATGAATAGGGGCTTACGGTTACAACGACAGCGGCGGGAATTACGGTTATTTGGGAGGTGACAGCTGCGGTGTATACGGACTCTCCAACACCGCCAACCGGGTCGGGGTGTACGGCGCGGGGGAAGGACCCAATAGTTACGGGGTGAGGGGCCGGGATGCGGTGGATTCACGGTCTTCGGGGAACCGGGCCGGGCGGTTTCCTGGGTCGCCTACGCCGACCGGGATGCTCCCGTAGCGCGAATGCTGACGCGGCCCGTGGAGGAGGACAAGGGTCCCTCCAACAAGGCCTGCGCCCGCGGCGAGCTCCTCAATCCCCGGGCCTACGATTATCCGGAGAGCAAAGGCAAAGATTACCGGTTCAGCCAGAAGCGGTAGCACCGGGCAGACCGGGCACTGGTCCAGGCCGGACGCTACGGCCCCCACGTCACCTCGATGGCTCGGAGGGGAGGGGCCGTAGCGCCGCCGGGATGATTCGGGGCGGGCCAGCATGGGTAATCCCCGGAGTACTAGGCTTCCCGGAGTGTTATGGGTAACCTCACCGCGCGTTGGATACTTCTAGTGACCATCTCAAAGGCGTAAACTTTAGCCGCAGGGTAATTTTTAGTTGGAGGTGCGGGCGGAACCGGGTAGGGAGGATTCCCCGAAAAAGATTCGAGGGAAGCCGGATATCCGGCTTCCCTCTTTATTTTGGCCGGAGCGTTACCCTATCTGCAACACCCGGTTATATTTGAGCTTAAGCTCTAGTAACCGCGACCGAAGCCACCGCGGCCACCGCCGCCGCGGTTATCGTTGCGCGGACGTGCCTTGTTGACCTTGATGGTACGGTCCATGAACTCTTTTTCGTTCAAGCTGTCGATGGCAGCCTGAGCTTCGGTGTCGTTCGACATCTCGACGAAACCGAATCCCTTCGAACGTCCTGAGTCCCTGTCCGTGATGATGGATACGGATTCGACCGCTCCATGTTCTTCGAAAGCTTTCCTCAGATCGCTTTCTCCCGTGTCAAAAGACAAGTTACCAACGTAAATCTTCATTACAGCCTCCTATAGGCCTCATACGAAAAAAAATGAACCAAACAGATATTTTTTCCGGAATACTTACAAGTCCCCTAATAGAGAAGATCAACTAGTAGATAGGTCTCGTTCATCATCTTTTTCGGTCAACTGATCCAAATCAATCCCGAATCCATCCGTTTCGCCATGAATATATCATGTTTTTTTAAAAAAACAAGCCCAAAGTAAGATTTTTCAGATTATTTATGGATTCGCCGGAGACCACTTGATTTCGCCTTTGGCGATCCTCACCCACCGGCCACTGGTGTGGCCCGGGCAATAAAACAGGCTAAGACTATACGCCACCGGGCAATGGCGGATCCGGATTATGCCCTGATCATTCGATATTTAGATTGACTTCCTCCGGGCGGAGTTGAATGATATAAACGGTGTCGCTGTCAAAGATCCTTGATTTAATCGACGGCGGCTGGTTTTGTTGCGGATTTTCCATGCTTCCGTTCGCTGTTCGGGCCGAAGGAGAGGGATGTGAGTGAAAAGATTTATTCCGTCATCACCGGGACCGGGAGCTATATCCCTCCGACGAGGATTGACAATGAAAGTTTCCTGGAAAATGAATTTTTCGACCTGGCGGGGAATGGATTTGCGAAAAATAACGACGAGATTATAGACGATTTCGGCAGGATCACCGATATCTCCGAACGGCGGTATATTGCCGACAATCTGGTGTCCTCGGATATGGCCTATTACGCCGCTAAAGAGGCTCTTAAATCTTCAGAGATAGACGGCGAGCAGCTCGACTATATAATCCTCGCGCACAATTTCGGCGACGTTGATAAGGAGAACAAAAGCCTCAATAGCGTGCCCAGCCTCGCCTCCAGGGTCAAACAGAAACTGGGTATCAGGAATCCCGCCGCGGTCGCGTACGACGTTTTATTCGGTTGCCCGGGCTGGCTCCAGGGAATGATACAGGCCGATTACTATATCCGGTCGGGAGATGCTAAAAAGACCCTGGTGATCGGGGTCGAGACCCTGTCGAGGATATCCGATCCCCACGACCGGGACAGCATGATCTATTCCGATGGAGCCGGAGCGGTGGTTCTGGAAGGTTTTTCCAGCGGCGAGCCCACGGGGATTCTTTCCCATTTATCCAGAACCGACTCGGTCAAACAGGCTTTCTACCTCAGTATGGGAAAATCGAACCGCGCCGATTATAAGGGGAAACGGCTGTTTCTGAAGATGGACGGGCGAAGCGTTTACGAGTACGCGCTGCTGACCGTTCCGAAGGTGGTGAAGAGTTGTATCGACAAAGCGGGACTGTCGATCGAGGATATCAACAAGTTCCTGTTCCACCAGGCAAACGGCAAGATGGTCCAAGCCATCCTGAAGCGGGTAACCAAGCTGTTCCGGGTGAAAAACTTACCCGTTTCCATAATGCCGATGACGATATCCTGGCTGGGGAACAGCTCGGTGGCAACGATCCCCACCATCCTCGACCTGCTGTACAGGGGCAAGCTCGAAAACCACACGCTGCGCAGGGGGGACGTTCACGTGATGGCTTCGGTGGGCGCCGGCATGAACGTCAATTCACTCGTATACCGGGTGCCCTAGGACAAACGCTCCCCGGCCCTAGCCGGGCGATTCGGCGTGGAATATGGAAACAGCCGCCGGCGGCAGCGCGGTCTGCCGGGCGGTACCGGAGCAGGGAAAAGTGGTTGCCGGATTCCCCCGGAAAGTTATTGCGCTTGACAGTACCGCCCGCAACTTGTAGCCTCCGGGTAATTGGAGTTCTCCCCGGAAATCGTGCGAGCAAGCGATTGCCGGTGATATAAACGGCAGTCGCGGTTATACAGGTAAGATGGGAAACGTTCAAAATAGCATAATTTCATGCACTAACCCTGCTGATCATTCCCTCAATCCCGCGTCTAAAATTGAAGGATCTTAAAGAGTGATATTCAAACACGCCCTGGCCTTATACCCTTATTTCAGGGATTCCACCGCCACCATGGGGGTCTTCCCTCCCACCGGACTGGAATACATCGTTACCAACATGAAAGACCTCGCGGGCAAGGTGACCCTCCTAGATTTGAGATATGAAAAGGAATACCGGGATGTAGAAGTGTTATCCGATTTTATTAAAAAGGAGATAGATCTTTTATGCATAAGCATCACCTGGGATTCACAGTTCAAGGAAATTTGCGATTTTATCGGCCGATTACCGGATGATGTCACCACCGTGGTCGGAGGGCATAAGGCGACGGAAGAGGTTGAAACACTACTCGAGAAATGCCCGAATATCGATCTGATCGTGAGGGGGGAGGGGGAGGAGACGATCAGGGAGATCCTTAAGGGTGTTCCTTCCCAGGATATTCCGGGACTCTCGTTTCGCGGGAACGGAATGCCGGTGCACAACCAGAACAGATCACTCCCGGATGACTTGGGCGATGCTTATCCGGACCGGTCACTGCGAAGGCACGATTACCACTGGGTACAAAATGGGGTCAAAGTGGCCAGATTCACCTTCGACACGATCCTTACCTCCCGCGGATGTCCCTATAACTGTAAATTCTGCACCTTCAGCCTGAATCCCCTCGGACAGAAAAGGAAATATACGGAAAGGTCCCTCCCCTCCGTAATAGACGAGCTCAAAAAAATTACCGCCGATGTCGTTTTGTTCAGCGACGATAACTTCTTCACCAATCCTCGCAGAAGTGAAGAACTTTGCGAACTGATCATCGAAAATGGAATCGAGAAAAAATTCATCGTGCAGACACGGATCGAAATCGCCCGGCATCCAAAGCTTCTGGAGCTGGCGCAGAAGGCCGGATTCAAGATATTGCTTATCGGCATTGAATCGCCCCACGACAGGATATTAAAGCAGCTCGATAAAGGTTTCAACCAGCAGCAGGTAAGGGAAGCCTTCAAGATTCTGAACAGATATAATTTTTATATCCACGGCTACTTCATATACGGAAATATCGGGGAGACGGAAGAGGAAATGACCTACATTGCCCGGTTCGCGAAAGAGTTGAAGCTCGATTCGATAACTTTCCAGAAGCTGAGGGTGGAGAAATATTCTCCCTTGAAGGAGGTCGTCGAGAATACGCCCGGATACCACTGTGATTCCGTGGGGGGGCCGGTCTATTCGGACCGGTACAACCTGAAGGACCTGAGGCGGATAAGGAATGGGATTAGAAAGACATTTTACGATTTCGGACAGCTATTTCATATACTCAAAAAGTCTTACACGGCGGAGATATTCTCCGCCTTCGATTTAATGTACTTTATCGCCAAGCTGCCCAAGATCATGGTCAGGCTTGCCAGAAGAGAGTTCGAGAAAAAGGGGTGGTTGCCGGCCCCTTGACCGGCGCCACCCTCAAAAAGCTTAAGCGCCAGTACCGCGTCGCGCCGGTAAGGAAAGGAAGGCAGGAGAGCATTGGGAATTTATTTCGCAAGAGGAAGTTCACGCCGGCTGCGTTTCAGGATGATTATCCCGGCTTATCCCACTTTCAATATCTACTCGAAAATCGCAAAGACCACCACCGCCCTGGGGCCGCTCATGGTCGCGACCGTGGTTAGCATGATGAAAGGTTGGGATGTTGAGGTCATAGACGAGAACAATTACCGCCGGTTCGGTCCCAAGGACGGCAGGGGGCGGCCGGATCACGGCACCCTCCAGGCTATCCGGCGCACCGACGTGGTGGGTCTCTACGGGGGGCTCAGCAGTACCATACCGCGGCTCAACGAGCTGGTGAGATTCTACAAGGAGAAGGGTGTAACCGTGATCGTGGGGGGCCAGCATTTCGTGGGGAGCAATATCGGGGAGGCCCTCGAGGGCGGCGTCGATTTCGTCGTTATCGGTGAAGGAGAAAGTACCATCAAGGAACTGCTGGAGGTAATCTGCGCGGGAGGGGAACTCGAGGAGGTCGCCGGTATTGCCTTTATGCGGGATGGTCGGATAATCAGGACCCGGGAAAGGGATCCCATCACCAATTTCGATGAGCTGCCGCTCCCCAATTTCAACCTGGTGCGTTACGCCAAGATCAAGCTTTATCCGGTCGGCTGGATTCGCGGTTGCGGCATGAATTGCGAGTTCTGCACCGTAAAGGGTAAGCCCCGCGCCGCCGAGGTCGAACGTGTGGTCGAGCAGATCGCCGCCTTGCTGGAATCGCACAATGCCAGGCATTTTTTCATCGTCGACGATTTGTTCGGGCACAAGCGTGAAGATACGATGCGGCTCTGCTCCTTGCTGGCCGAGTATCAGAAGGCCGTCGGCAGAAGGCTGGACATTACCGTGCAGATAAGGCTGGACCGGGCGAAAGACACCGAAATGCTCCATGCCATGCGCCGGGCGGGCATCTACACGGTCGCCATCGGTTTCGAGTCGCCCATAGCCGAGGAGTTGAAGGCCATGGACAAGAGGATCCACCCGGAAGACATGATCTCCATGACCCGGTTGTACCACCAAGCCGGTTTCCTGGTGCACGGGATGTTCATCTTCGGTTACCCCCTCCCCGAGGGCCTGCGGCTGAATATCTCCACGGCCGAACGGATACGTATTTTTCGAACCTTCATTAAGCAGGCCCGGCTCGACACCATACAGGTGCTTTTGCCCGCCCCGCTTCCCGGAACGGAACTGACGGACCGTCTTGCCGCCCAGAACCGCATCTTCCCCCTCGACTGCGTCGGTTGGGAATACTATGACGGTAACTTCCCGCTGTTCCGTCCCGATGAGCCCCTTACCCCCAAGGAGATGCAGTCGGCCATACGCAAGATCATGGGGCGCTTCTACCGTTTCCGGTCCATGTTTGCCATTGGTATCAACATTCTGACCTTCCCCTCCATAATTTTCTCGCTCTTCAACATCAAGGTGGGCTGGCGAAAATGGTATCGCCCCTGGCGGACCAATCTGCTGCGCTTCGGAGGATGGATCATAGTAAAGCGCTGGACGACCGAGTTCAAGAAAGACTCGTTCATGCACAGACTCACCCGAGCCGAACAGAGGCTTCTTCGAGATCCGGAAGAAAAACCGGATGATCCGCATTAATGCTTTCCCCGCCAGGTCCAAAAACCCACTGCCTCGCCGGAAAATAATTAGCAGACCATTTTTGTCCGGCATCGATCGTCACCACAGACAGAGGTTGAAATATATATATATTGTGATATAATGTCTTAGCATATTTTCATCCAATTATTATAACCAGCCAGAAGAGGTGAGTGCTATGCGATTCATTTTAACCGGGTCCGTTGTTTTCATTCTTTGTATAGCGGTATTTAATCCAACCATTCTTAACGCGGCCTGGCCTCCCGACGGCCTGCTGGTCTGCGGCGAGGCGTATGACCAGTCGGTCGCGAAGATAGTGTCCGACGGCGCGGGAGGGGCGATCATCGCCTGGCAGGACTCGCGTAATCCCGACCGCAAGATCTACGCCCAGAGGGTCGACGGATCCGGTAATGCCTACTGGACGGCCGGGGGGATTCAGGTGAGCGGGAGCGGAGACCACCGGTTACTGGAGATGGTGACCGACGGGGCGGGGGGTGCGATCCTCCTCTGGCTGGAAACGGGAACGGATGTTTACGCCCAGCGGATAGATGGATCGGGGGCGGTTCAATGGACATCCGGCGGGGTGCAGGTCACCGGGGGGGGAAACGTGGATAAACTGGTGGCGGTCGCCGACGGGGCCGGGGGTGTAATCGTGGCTTACCTGTATCAGGTCTCGGGCAATCATATATACGCCCAGAAGCTAAACGGCGCGGGAACGTTGATGTGGGACGATCCTCCGGGGCATGTGGCCGTTTCCACGGCCTCCTCCGACGAGGACGAGCCCCGCATCGTGGCCGACGGTTCCGGGGGGGCCATCATCGCGTTCCTCAGCTCAAGAGCCGCCCACCCCGAGTATGAAGTATACGCGCAAAGGATTTTCTCGTCCGGGACCGTCTGGACCACGGACGGAGTGGCGGTCGCGGTGGGTGATGTCAGACGCGGCCATCCCGCCATCGCGGGCGACGCTATGGGTAACGCCATCATTGCCTGGGAGGAGGGGCTCGCGGGCGGTTACGATATCCTGGCCCGGAGGATACACGCCGGCGGCACACTACAGTGGCCGGCGGCGGTGCCCGTCTGCTCGGAGGACGAACTCCAGGAGACGCCCGATATCCTGGACGACGGCAGCGGCGGCGCCTATATCGTCTGGGTTGATCATAGGGATGACAGAGATGATATTTACGCCCAGAGGATCGATGTCCACGGAAATCCGCTGTGGACCGTCGGCGGTGTACCCGTCTGCCTGGACAACGACAACCAGGAGAGTCCCCGGCTGCTTCCCTGCGCGGCGGGCTGCATAGCGGTCTGGGAAGACAGGCGCCACCATGAATACATTTACGGCCAGAAGTTAAACATAGGAGGAGGTCCGATTTGGGCCGAGAACGGCGTGGAAGTGATCGAAGGCCTGCTGGATCCCGATTATTATTACGATTTTGACGCGGACGGAGCCGGAGGCATCCTGGCGGCGATCACCGCTGACCGGGGGGTGGCCGCTATGGATATCTACGCCCAGTCGATCAATTGCTCCGGATACGTGGTCTCCCCCGAACCGGAGATAACCGGGGTGGAGGACGTGCCCGGCGATCAGGGCGGCCACCTGCGCGTCACCATCACCGCGTCCGACCGCGATCATAACGGCCAGGAGCTGGAGCAGGTCGATCATTACGATATCTGGCAGAGGGTCGACGACCCGGTCGCTTTTTCCCTGCTTGAGCGTGCGGGAATGCTCCCCATACAACGGATAAAGCTGAAATCCCCCATCGGATGCGGGGAGGCGGAGATCTTTGAATCGGAGAGCGGGCGTTTCCTGGTAACGGTCCCCGCGGCCGTTCAGCCGGAGGGCGCCTGGGAGTTCATCGGCAGTTTCGACGCCACCCAGAGCGGTGAATACACATACCGGACCACCACCCTGGCCGACTCGTCGGGATCGGGTATACCCTATTCGGTTTACCTCGTTTCCGCTCACACCACCAATCCCGCCGTCTGGTTCGTAAGCGGGCCGGACAGCGGATATTCGGTGGATAATCTGCCTCCGGGAGCACCCGCAGGCTTTACGGTCGCCTATAACACCGGCAGCGGAAACGCGCTGGGGTGGGAGGAGTGCTCCGCCAACGACTTCGACTACTTCCGGATCTTCCGCGGTGATGACGAGGAGTTTATTCCCTCTCCAGAGAATCTGGTCCAATCGACCGCGGGAACCAGCTGGTTGGATGAGATAGAGGATGGATACCTGTACAGCTACAAGATCACGGCGGTCGATTATAACGGAAACGAGAGCGACGCCTCATCCCCGGTATCGATCACCGGGAATGATAGGACCTTGGTTCCGGAAATATTCTCCCTCCATCAGAACGTGCCCAACCCTTTCAATCCCTCCACCACCATCAGCTTCGACCTGCCGCGGGCCACGCATGTCAGGCTCGATATATTCAACGTGAAGGGGGAGTTTATCTCGACCCTGGTGGATAGGCACATGGATAAGGGGAGCCAGGAGATCCGCTGGACCGCCCAGGACCACCGGGGATCCCCGGTCGCCAGCGGCATCTACTTCTACCGTCTTTTCGCCGGTGATTTCGTGGGAACGCGGAAAATGATCTTGCTTCGTTAGGTAGTCTCTGGCGTTGCCTGCAAATTTGAGTAAGAGTATTCGCTCCCCCGGGGCTCTCTGATATACGAAAAGGCATTGGTGATTAGTTCAGGTGGTGTCAAGTATTGTACCCACTTTTAAAAAAGGGTTCTCTCTCCCACTTTGAGTTCATGGAATGTAGACAATCGGGAAGTATTTTAAGATAATTACCGCACATTACAACAAGCGAAAATTTTAGAATCACTGTTTACCCAGCGGTTTTCCTGTGTTTTGAAGGAAGTCGGAAATGTTCAGGATACTCGCGGTAGCCCTGTTATTACTGACGGTGCTTACCCCTTCGGCCACGCCCCAGGTCCCGAGAACGCTCCACTACCAGGGCGTGTTGACGGACGTGGGAGGGGTGGCGGTCACTGACGGAAGTTACAGCCTCCCTTTCAGGATTTACGGATCGGAGGTGGGTGCCCTTGCCCTGTGGACGGAGACGAATTCGGTAACCGTCAGCAAGGGAATTTTTAACGTGACACTCGGCGAGAGCGTATCTTTGAATCTGACCTTTGACCAGCAATGCTGGATCGGTATTTCAGTCGAAGGGGAAACCGAGCTGTCTCCGCGCGTGCCGCTGGCCTCTTCCGCCTACAGTTTGAACGCCTTCTGCGTGCGCGGGGCTAATCTCATTCCGGCCAGCGGTTCGGTCGGTATCGGCACGCTCGCCCCCGCCGAGACGCTGGATGTCGCCGGAGGTATCAGGCTCGGCAATTCCTCGAACCTGAATCCGGGGACGATCCGCTGGACCGGCAGCGACTTTGAGGGATACAACGGTGCTGCCTGGCTTTCCTTCACCGATATCGGGAGCGGCACCGTGCCCTCCGGCAACTCGGGACAAACCCTTTATCATACCGGCGCCTCCTGGGCGGCGGCGGACAATCTCTTCAATGACGGTGCCAATATAGGCATCGGTACCACCGCGGAGTCAATCCCATTCTTAGTTGAAACTCTCAACGACCGTTCCCTCGTCAGGCGACCCTTTCAT
>JAFGPI010000161.1 GCA_016926065.1 Candidatus Krumholzibacteriota bacterium | reverse complement strand
GTTGCCGGGACTGAGGCCCCGCCCGAAAGGATGCGGGAGTTGTCACCCGGAACCTGTAGCCACGGCGCCTGACTCCTACTCTACAGTGCGTCTCGCTTTTGAGAAAAGAAGATATAAAAAAATACTCCGTTGCCGAGTTATTCATGACTTGGCAGCCGGGTTTTTCATAAGCGTCTTACAATCAGGGCATTGACCCGACCCCCTTGATTGGATCCGAGTTATGAGATATACTCGATTCGATGGTTGTCCAGAAAAAAGGGAAGAGATCTATATCGTCTCGGTAACAGTTGACGAATCCTTTTTTGTATATAATATGTTTATATAGGGGAAGGAGGAAATAAGATGCGATCCAGAATGATGGGGACTGACTCAGAGTTGATCAGGCTGGCAGCTTGCTCGTTTATGGGAGCTTTTTTACTATTTTCAACAGTAGGATGTGAACAGGAAACCGTCAATCCAACTGATATAACTTTTTCGAGTGAGGATAATATAGCTACTGTCTATGTTGATGCAGCAATCGGCAGTGACGATTATAACGGATTGAGCCAAATCTGCCTGGGGACCAATGTCGGTCCGAAGCAGACGATTCAGGCGGGTGTAGATATAACGCCGAATGGTGGGATTTGCAAGGTGGCATCGGGGGAGTATCGCGAGCAGATTGCCATGGCGGAGGGTGTGACACTGGCTGGTGCGGGAGCCGCGGTCACCTTCATTGATGGGGGTAATAAGAGGGGAAACGTTATAAATATCAAGAATTGTAATGTCGCTCAAACCGTTGTGCGCGGATTTACGATACGCAACGGTTCGTGCTACGGTGATAACGCCGGCATAAGGATTCAATATTCGAGCGACGTTGTAATAAGAAACAATGTCATTACCGCCAATAGGGCGGATGGTATACGTGTCTATTCGGCTTCTCCCCGCATTATAAACAATACCATTGCCGGAAACGGCCGCAATGGCATCATGTCGCACAATGAGGCCCAGCCGGAGATCGTGAACAATATTATTGTCGATAACAACCTTCTGTGGCCTGCGTCCTGCGAATACGGATGGGGGTTGTACGCCAGCTCCTGTGCCGTTATCAACTGCTCTTACAACAACATCTGGAAGCACAATAATAATTATGGGATAGAGACGGAGGGGATTTGTTCTCCGGGCATAGGAGATATCTCGATCAATCCGATGTTTGTCGATACTGAAGGGGATTTCCATCTGAGCGCGGGATCTCCCTGTATTGATGCTGGAGTATATGTCGGGTTGGAATATCACGGGGGAGCCCCTGATATGGGAGCATTTGAGTACAAGAGACAATAGAGAGGACGATCTTCTCCCTGGAATTTTACCGGAGTCCGAGCTAGAAAATCCTAAGCGGCATCCACTATCTCTCCTCCACCACCCGGAAGCCGGTGTATCTTTCGCCGGGGGGGGAATAGCTATTCCGAGGGTCCCTCGAGGAGACGGCGGAGATTCCCCGCACTAGCCCCCCGCCCTGTTTATCCACTGTCCATTCCGCCACGTTTCCTCCCAGGTCGTAGATCCCTTCCTTGCCCAGCGGCTTGAACAGCGCCGCCTCGGTGAGCAGCAGGCGGCTCTCCTCCAGGCGGGCGATATTTTCGGCGATAAGCTCCATCTCGTCCGGGGTAAGGGTGTGGCCGGTCCAGTATTCCAGGTTGTTTTCCTCTTCCAGTTGGGATTCGACGGCGGCCAGCAGGAGGTCCATCTCCTCCGCCGAGGGAAGACGGAAGGAACGTCCCGTTTTCTCGCTCAACCAATCACAGTATCCTTGCGCCTGGGAGATGGTGATCCGGTTGGCGGGATAGTTGCCGGTGCCGACCGGAAAGGCGTAGGTAGGATCGAATTGCCGGAATTGAGCCCGGGTCACTTCGTAGCGGCCGACAAACATCTTCCGGAAGGCGGCGGTTTCGGGAGCCAGGATACCTTCGCTTAACTCGCCGAGCAGCCCTTCGCTCCTTTTCAACTCGGCCCGGGCCAGCGCCCATCCCAGGGGCGATTCTTCGTCGAAGGCCTCGTTCTGCGGCCGGTAGCTGTCGAAGAACCACCGATCGAACCAGGCCAGCTCCTCCTCCATCTTTCTTTTGCGGTGGGATAGCTTGACCGGGCCGTGGCCGGCTCCGGGAAAGAGGAGGAAACGGACCGGCGCCTTGCCGATCTGCTGCAGGGCACGGAAGTGCTCCCACCCCTGCTGGGTGGGCACGTTGGTGTCCTCGGTGCCGAACATTATCAGGGTAGGGGTTTTCATCCCGGGAAGGCGAAAGAGGGGAGATTTTTCGATATAGGTCTCCGGGCGTTCCCAGGGGGGGCCTCCGAAATAGGCGTTGTCGAATCCGGCCCCGAAAGCGCAGTTGCCGTAATCGCTGGTCCAGTTCACGTCCCCCGCCCCGGCGCAGAGCACCTTGAATATTTCAGACCGCAGGCAGCATTCGATGGCCAGGATAGATCCGTTGCTCCAACCCATGATGCCCACCCGGCCCTCGTCCACCAAGCCCTTTTGGACCAGGTAATCTATTCCGGACAGTATGTCCGGGACCTCGTACTCATAGTAGTGTCCCTTGATCGATTCAACCCATTCCAGCCCGAAATTTCCACTGCCGTGATAGTTGACCTTGAGGATGAAGGTGCCCCGGGCGGAGAGCAGGTGCGGGTAGTTGGACCAGCGCTCGGAGAAGAAATCGATATCGGCCCCGGCCGGGCCTCCGTGCAGGCTGACCACCAGGGGGTAGCGGGTGCCGGACTGGTAACCGCGAGGGTAATATAGGATTCCTTCCACCGTCTCCTGCCGGGCCCCCACCCATTTTATGACCTCGGAGCGGGCCAGCCATTTTTTCCGGAGCGGATCGTTCAGGGAAATAAACGGTTTTTCCTCCTGGAGGCGCCCCTTTTTCAAGCGGGCGGCCCTCACCTCCGGGACGGTGGAGGCGTCGGCGGCCAGATAGAGGATCCAATCTCCTCCACCCTGCGCGGCCAACAGCCTTATCTGTCCGGGGGGCGGGGGATCGAGCAGGGTCTCCTTAAAATCGCGGCTCCCCTTTTTTATCCAGGCCGGCCGGTTGCGTGAGCCGGCGGCCAGGTTCACCAGCACTCCCCCGTCCATGGGGAAGTAAGATCCGCCCATGCCGTTGGCCCAGAAGCCGGTTACCGGCCGGAGCTTACCGCCGGGAAGCTCGCAGTAGTAGAGCTGCGTTATGCCCACGTAACTGTCGCTGGAATCGCTGGATACGGTCCGGCGGCAGTAGAAGCCGCCGCCCTCCGGGGACCACTTGAAACCGGACGGGTCGAGGTGGGGGGCGGAGAATATTTCCACCCTCTCCCCGCTGGACAGATCGAGCAGGAACTGTGTTGGGGGAATCCGGTGGTCGTAGGGATAGTTGATGTCGGTCATTTCGGAGGTGACGGCCCATTTCCCGTCGGGGGAGACGGCGAATTCCCGGATAACGCCGGGATTAACGGTGAGGCGCTCCAGCTTCCGGGTTTTTATCTTCAAGCTGAATAACCGGACCGGCTTGAAATGTACCTGGTCCGCCACCACGATGACGTCGTCCTTGTTCTTTCGTAACCGGGATTCCCGGAAGGTGGAGTCCTCGGGAGCGGTAAAGAGTATCTCCTCCCTGCCGCGCCAGGCGTAGGAGGAGATCCCCGCCTTTACCGCTATGAGCTCTCGGGGCGCCCCTCCCTTTAGGTCATAGAGGAAGACCTTGGATCCCTTGTCCCGGCCGCGGGTGATAAAGGCCAGCGCCGATCCATCCGGTGAGAAACGGGGGGAATGCGCATCATGCGGGCCCCGGGTAAGCCGGATGACGGCCGTGTCGGAAAAGGATCGAAGATAAATACTACCCACCATCCGGTTCTGTCCGCTGTCCGGGGAAAACTTCACCCAGGCGGCTTGGCTTCCGGAAGGTGAAATATCGAAATCCACGACGCTCTCCATGTTAACCACGTCGGCGACGGTCAGGGCGCAAGAGGCCGATTCCGCCCCCGTCCCGCTGTTTTGGCCCGCGGCGGCGGTCCCGGTCGCCGCCCCGGCCAGCAGCAGAAGGAGGAACGAACCTCCCAGTAAAAATCGCCCGGTACGCATTTTCCCTCCCTGGAAAAGATAAATGGCGCGGAAATATCTCCGCTCGCTCCGGAAATATCAATCGGTGAAGAAATCAAATATATTGCCCAGCATGCTGCTTTCCGCCTGGTATATCTCGGTGAATTTGCACCTGGCACAGGTAACGGTGGAGAATCTTTTGTTCTGGATGTCGAAGACCTTGGTCCAGAATCCGCCGGTAGCCCGGAATTCGCCCAGATCATACTCGGTGTGGGCGCATTTGGGGCATTTGTAATTCAACTGTTTCAACCTGGAACCTCCTTCTTTGTAATACTTTCATGACCGGTGCCTAGATTTATTACAACCCAGGATGACGAAATATTCAAATCCTTTTTTCTGACAGCACTTTCCCGGAATGGCCGGAGCATTTTCTCTTTGACTGGACATAATAAATTGTTATAATTTACATTCTACTCACTTACGGAGAGGTGTGTCCGCGACGAGCGGAGAAGGACAGAGAATAAATAGAAATTGATGCCTTTTGAGATAACTTGTAATAAAGCGAGGAAATGTGAATAAGAGTCTGCGTTTCAAGTTGATATTGGTGCTGCTCATTTTGGCCGGAGCCCTCTGGTTCCTATATCCCACTTTCAGGCTGATAAGGATGGGCGCCGAGGGCAGGGCGGCGATGGGAAGCAACGACCCGGAGGGAATGGACAAGATTTTCAACAAGTCGATAAAACTGGGATTGGACCTGAGCGGCGGGATGTACATCGTGCTGGAAATCGACGATTCCAAATTGGATGAGAACGAACGCCGGGACGTGATGGACCGGGCCTTGAAGGTTATCCGTAACCGGGTCGATCAATTCGGCGTGCTGGAGCCGGACATCAAGAGAGAGGGACAGAAGAGGATCATAATTCAGCTGCCCGGCCTGCAGGACGCCGACCGGGCCAAGCGTTTGATCGGCCAGACCGCCATGCTGGAGTGGCGCCTGATCAGGCAGCAGCTGGAGATGAAGGATGTGGTTAACCGCCTGGATGAGGTTATCCGGGAAGCGCAGGGAGATTCCTTGATCGAGGTACCGGACGCCTCCGGGGAGCTTTCCCTGGGAGCCATACCCCCGCCCCCGGCCGAGATGGAGGGGGTATACGCGGACAGCATGGGGGGGAGCGATACCCTGGCTTTACCGGCCGATAGCGCCGCGGGGACCGCTGTTCCGCTGCAGACGGTAAACAAGGACCGGCCATTTTCCTCGCTCATCACTCATTTTTACTATGACTGGGTATTCGTGCATGAGGATAACATCCCCCGCCTGAAAAAGCTGCTGGCTCGGCCGGAAACCCAAAAAGCCATACCGCAGGATTCAAAATTGATGTGGCTGGACGAATGGATCACCCTGGCCGAGGGCAAGGGCCGGGGCAAGCACCTCTTCCTGGTGGCCATGGATGAAGTGGTTTCCGGCAAGAACCTGCAAAACGCCGTTCCCCAGCCCGATCCCAAATCTCCGAACCGCCTGATCGTCAATTTCCAGTTCAACCGCACGGGAGCCCGGGAGCTCTCCCGCTTCACCGGCAAGAATATAGACCGCTTTACCGCTATTATCCTGGATGGAAAGATCAAATCGTATCCCCGGATTGAGAGCAAGATACCCAACGGGCGGGGATATATTGAGGGTATGACCGATCAGGAGGCCAAGGACCTGGCCATCGTGCTGCGGGCCGGCGCGCTTCCCGCCGACATGATACCGCGCGAGGAGAGAACGGTGGGCCCCAGCTTGGGCGCCGATTCGATCCGGATGGGGATCAGGGCGGCCATCATCGGTTTGATCGTGGTGATTCTCTTCATGGTTCTATATTACAAGCTGTCCGGGGTGGTGGCTTCCTTGGCCCTTATCTTTAACTTGATAATCCTGTTTGGATTGCTGGCCTACCTGGGCGCGGCCCTCACCTTGCCCGGCATCGCCGGAATAATTCTGACCATCGGCATGGCCATCGACGCCAACGTGCTGATTTTTGAAAGGATCCGCGAAGAGCTGCGCAAGGCCAAGACCATACGTTCGTCCATCGACGCGGGTTACGAGAGGGCTTTTACCACCATTCTGGACGCGAACCTGACCACTCTCATCACCGCGGTCGTCCTCTGGCAGTTCGGCACCGGTCCGATCAAGGGATTCGCGACCACCCTGAGCATTGGAATTATCGGCAGTATGTTCACCGCGCTGATTTTCAGCCGGTTGGTATTTGATCTCTGGACGAGGAGCGGGAAAGTCAAGAAACTCAGTATCTAGATTTGATACCGGTAGAGGAGAAAATATGCAGTTTTTCGGAGTGACGCATCTTGAATTTATTAACTTCAGAAGTAAAGCCTTCTTGATTTCAGCGGCCATAATACTGGCCGGGCTGATTTCTCTGGCCATCAAGGGCGGCCCGGACCTGAGCATCGATTTTGAGGGGGGCACGCTCATTCAGGTCAGGTTCGACCAGCCGGTTCCCATAAATGATCTCCGCAATATCGTGGATCAGGCCGGATACGGATCGGGGCACATCCAGGAATTCGGAGAGGTTAACGAATATCTGATAACGATTGAAAAAATAAGCGAGTCCGATATGGCCTCCACCAATCTGCTTAACGCCCTGCTGCGGGTCGCTCCGAACGGAGATTGGAAGATCGTTTCGGCCAAGGAGTTGCCCCCGGATTTTGCCGCCCAGTTCGAAGGCGGCAACCTGATCGTGGTGGAGGGGGTGGAAATTCCCCCCCTGGAGGAACTCAAAACCGCCGTCCGGGAAGACGGAGTGAGCGTGGTGGAGGTGACCCAGGATTCGGAGAATACGCTCGCCTTCAACCTTCCATTTCTGGGCATAGAGGCCAAGGCCGCCGAAAAGTTGAAGAACCAGTTGGTCAGCGCTTATCCGGAGAGGAAAATCGAAGTACGGCGCACCGAGGTGGTGGGGCCGAAAATCGGCGAAGAACTGAAGAACCGCATGTGGGCGGCTATCATGATCTCCATGTTCGGGGTTTTGGTTTATATCAGCTGGCGCTTCGAGTTTAAATTCGCCATCGGGGCCATCCTGGCCCTGGTCCACGATGTTTTGATCACCCTGGGCATCTTCTCCATTATGAATAAGGAAATTTCACTGGTCGTTATCGCCGCTTTTTTGACCATCGTGGGGTATTCGCTAAACGATACGATCGTGGTCTTCGACCGGATCAGGGAGAATTTCAGTCTCCGCCGGCGCGAGTCGTATGAAAAGATGATAAACATTTCGATCAACGAATCTTTAAGCAGGACGGTGATTACCTCGTTGACCACCCTGATAGTGGTCCTGTTCCTCTTTTTCTACGGGGGAGAGGTAATACACGATTTTGCCTTTGCCCTGCTGGTGGGTGTGATAGTGGGAACCTATTCATCTATTTTCGTGGCCAGCCCGATCCTGGTGGAATGGAAAAATAGGATATCCGGCCGGCGGAAGGTAAAGACCTGATCGAAATTGATCTAGGATTCACTTAAACACCTATTATCCACCGGAGAACGGATTTGCTGGATGTACTGCAGCATACGGGTTTGGTACTGCTGTATTTGTTGCTGTTCATTCTGGAGCTGTTGATTTTCGCCGGGATACCGGGAAGCTGGATAGCTCTGGCGGGTATTTTCATCTACGATCTGGCCC
>JAFGPI010000160.1 GCA_016926065.1 Candidatus Krumholzibacteriota bacterium | reverse complement strand
TCCTCGTACCTCTGGTCATCGCCCCAGATCGTCCGCAGCATGGCGGGCCAAGGCTTCCGGATGGTGAGGTAACCGCCCTCGTTCACGTCCGCCGGCGAGCCGTCTTCCCGGACCACCTGGGGGAAAATGCCGGGGAAGGGAAGAGTGGCCGAGCCCGGCTTGATGGGGAACGCGCCCGGCAGGGGGGTGATCAAAATGCCGCCGGTTTCGGTTTGCCACCAGGTGTCGACTATGGGGCAGCGTCCGCCGCCGATGACGTTGTAATACCACATCCAGGCCTCCGGATTGATCGGTTCGCCGACCGTGCCCAGCAGGCGGAGGCTGGAGAGATCGTGCTTCTTCGGCCATTCATCGCCGGATCGGGCGATGGCCCGGATGGCGGTGGGGGCGGTATAGAAGATATTGACCTTGTACTTTTCCACCACATCCCAGAAACGGTCGGGATGGGGATAGCTGGGCACGCCCTCGAACATCAGCGTGGTGGCGCCCAGATTAAGCGGTCCGTAGACGATGTACGAATGCCCGGTGATCCAACCGATATCGGCCGTACACCAGTAGACATCCTCGTCCTTGATGTCAAACACGTACTTGGAAGTCATGGTCGTGTAGAGCAGGTAACCGCCGGTGGTGTGGACCACTCCCTTGGGCTTGCCGGTGGTTCCGCTGGTATAGAGGATAAAGGCCACGTCTTCGGCATCCATCTCTTCACAGGGACATTCGGCGCTCACCTCCGCCATCTCATCGTGCCACCAGGTGTCCCGGCCTTCCACCATGTCGACCTCGGTCCCGGTTCTCTTCAGGACGATAATGTTCTTGACCGAGGGAGAACCCTTCATGGCCTCGTCCACGTTAGCTTTCAGGGAAATGGTTTTCCCGCTGCGGAAGGAACCGTCGGCGGTCACGATGAGCTTGGATTCGGCATCCACGTTTCGATCCATGATCGAGTTGGCGCTGAAACCGCCAAAGACTATGCTATGGATGGCGCCGATCCTCACGCAGGCCAGCATGGCGATGGCCAGTTCGGGAACCATGGGCATATAAAGGGTCACCCGGTCACCCTTCTTGATACCATATTTTTTCAGCACGTTTCCGAACTTACACACCTCGGCGTGGAGCTCGCGGTAAGTGAATGTCTTGGAGTCCCCGGCGGGTTCGCCTTCCCAAATGATCGCGGTTTTATCGGCCCGGCCGTTTTCCAGGTGCTTGTCCAGGCAGTTGTAGGCGATATTCAATTTACCCCCCTGAAACCACTTGGCAAAGGGAGGATTCCATTCCAGGGTTTTATCCCACTTCTTGAACCAATGGATATATTCCTCGGCCTGCTTCGCCCAGAATCCCTGAAAATCATCCTCCGCCTGCTTCATCAAATTCCGGTATTCTTCCAGGCTCTTGATGTGGGCTTTGGCGACGAATTCCGCCGGTGGCGAGAAAACTCTTTTCTCATCCAACATGGAAGTGATCGTCTTTTTCTCCTCTGTCATCTGCAACCTCCTACTAGGTTCATCGTGTTAAATCACACTCTTATTACGGGTAATAAACAGCGTCGAAAACAACAATTTGAATTACGTATCTTAACCCGGGACCTCACCGATGTCAAGATCAAATCGGCGAAGAACAACCGGTGGGAACCGCCACCCATCCTGGCGCTCATTATCAATAAATGCTTTCCCGGCGGGAGATCAAGTAAACTTTTTAGAAAATAGAAAAAAATTGATTTGCCGGTCCGGGAAATCCCGCCTTCCGCCCAGGGGGAAAGCCCTCCCGGTCCGGAAGCGGTTTCGGCCAGCATAATTGCAGCTTGACAAAAGGGTTGGCTGGGCTTACCAATTAAGCAGCCAGGATCAGGAAAATAACACCAAACCGTGGAGGTATCCATGAAGTTAGTGAAGAACGCCCTGGGCAGAAAAGTTCCCACCACCGTGAACGGCATGGCGAAAAAGCCTTTTCGCAAAGCCTTTGATCAAAAGTATGGAGAGAAATGGGCCGGCCGGCCCGGCAGAGCCAGCATGCACCAGGGAAAAAGCAAGGTGACCTCGCTGGATAACGTCATCGACCTCATCCAGGAAGGGGATTGGATATCCTACCCCCACTACTACCGCCTGGGGGACCTCTGCCTGAAAATGATAATAGATAAACTGCGGGAAAAAGGGAAAAAGAATATCTTCCTGCTGGGAAACGCTTTCTTCGATAATTGCGTGCCCTGGCTACCCGAAGCCATCAAGGACGGGACGATCGCCGGCATTACCGGAAGCTGCTACCGCGCCATGGGAAAGCATCTGCTGGCGGGTGATTTCCTGCCCTGGGTGGTAACCGGATACGGACATGGAAACCGGGTGCGCCGGTTTCACACCGGAGAGGTAAAGGTCAAGGTCGCCTTCGGTCCCGTTCCCATCGCCGACCAGTGGGGTAACGCCAACGGATTGATGGGCCGTCCGGATTCCTGGGTCGGGCCCCTGGGGCTTTTTCTGGCCGACACGCTCTGGGCCGAACATGTATGTTTATTGGCCGGTGAAATCACCGAGCACTACCTTTTTCCCCGCTCTCTTTCCATGGTGGACGTCGATTTCGTGGTGCCGGTCGATAATCCCGGCAACAGTTCTGGAATCGGCTCGGGAACCCTGGATATAGACAAGATCCGGACCAACGAATTCAACTCCCGGATCGCCTCCCAGGTATTGAACGTGATGGAGGCGGCGGGCACGATCTTCGAAGGTTTCAATTTCCAGGTGGGTTCCGGAGCGGGATTGATCGTCCTGGATGAAATCAACAAGATCCTGCAGTCCCGCAATATCAAGGCCGGTTTTGCCATCGGCGGCTGCACCTCCCTGCACGTGGAAATGCTTCAGGCCGGGGTGATCAGAAATCTCCTGCACGGACAATGTTTCGAGCCCTCCGAGAGGGTGATCAATTCGATGCTGTACGATCATAACCACTACGAAATATCGACCGGTGAATACGACGATGTAGCCAACAAGGAAAACGCCGTCAACATGCTGGATGTATCCGTGCTCTCCACCTTGGAGATGGACGTCAATTTCAACGTCAACAGCATTTGCGCCAACGGACGCATTCTGGGGGGAATCGGCGGCGCCCAGGGAGTGGCGGCGGGTTCGGAGCTTACCATCATGTTCCTTCCCCTGGCCACCGGCAAAAAAGAAAAGAACCAGGGCTTTCCCCGCATCGAGAAAGAGGTGTATACCGTTTCGCTTCCGGGAGAGGTTATCGACGTGGCGGTCACCGAGGAATTTATAGCGATCAACCCGCGGAGTAAATCCCGGTTCATCGATACCCTGAAGGAAAACGCGCTGAAGCACGAGCTGAAAATAGTAAGCATCGAGGAGCTGCACGATATTTCCGTCAAAGCCGCCGCTCAGTTCGGGGAGAAACCTCCCCGCCCGGAGCTTACCGACATACCGGTGGAAGTGGTGGAATGGAGGGACGGAACCTTACTGGATACTATTTTCAAACCGGTCGAGGATTGATCCCCTCCCGGATCATCCGCCTGCTCCCGTAAAAGCGGCCGGGAGGGCCGCAACGCTCCTTCGCTCCCGCGGATAATTCCGCCGGGCGCTGCTACTTAGTGCCCGCGGCAGGCAGGGCCGCCCAGTGCTCGTAAAGCTTCCAGCGTCTGTTTACCTCTTCCTGGGCTTCCTGGAGCAATCTGGCGGCCACTTCCGGCTGGGCGTTCTTCAACGCCCGGTACCGGTTCTCCTGGTAAATATATTCCTCGATCGGCATGGAGGGGGCCTTGGAATCCAGCTGCAGAGGATTCTTGCCCTCCTGGATAAGGGCCGGATTGAACCTGACCAAGGGCCAGTATCCCGATTGAACCGCGGCTTTCTGTTGCTCCAATCCCTTTACCATGTTTATCCCCTGCCCGATGCAATGCGAATAAGCGATGATTATCGACGGCCCGTCATAGCTTTCCGCCTCCTGGAAGGCTTTGATCGTCTGGCTTTCGTTCATACCCAGAGCCACCCGGGCCACGTAAACATAGCCATAGATCATCATCATCATGGCCAGATCTTTCTTCGGCGTCCGTTTGCCGCCGGCCGCGAACTTGGCTATGGCCCCCAGGGGAGTGGCCTTGGACATTTGCCCGCCGGTGTTGGAGTAGGTCTCGGTATCCAGCACCAGTACATTGACATCCCGCTTCTGGGCCATGACATGATCCAGGCCGCCGTAACCGATATCATAGGCCCATCCGTCTCCTCCCAGCACCCACACGCTCTTCTTTACCAGGGTATCTGCCAGGCCGAGCAGATCCCGGGCTTCCTCCGAATCGATTTGGCCCAGCTTATCCTTCAGCACCGCCACCCGGGCCCTTTGCTCTTTCAATCCCGCCTCGGTCGACATATCGGCGTTTTTCAACGCGGTGACGATTTCATCTCCCAGCTGCGGGGAGAGACGGTGTAAAATTTCGAGGGCATACTCCTTCTGCTTGTCCAGCGCCAGACGCATACCCAAGCCGAACTCCGCGTTATCCTCGAAAAGCGAGTTGCTCCAGGTGATTCCTCTCCCCTCGCTGTTGGCCGTATAGGGAGTGGCCGGCAGGTTGCCCCCGTATATCGAACTGCACCCGGTGGCGTTACCGATAAGGGTTCGGTCGCCGAAGAGCTGGCTGAGAAGTTTGATATAGGGAGTTTCCCCGCAGCCGGCGCAAGCCCCCGAGAATTCGAACAGCGGTTCCAGGAACTGGACCGTCCGGGTGGCGTTAAGTTTGAGACCGGCACGGTCGATGTAGGGGATGGAAAGGAAGAATTCCCAGTTCTTTTTCTCCTGCAGCCGCAAAGGCGGTTGCAGAGACATGTTGATGGCCTTTTTCCCCGGTTCCGATTTATTCTTGGCCGGACAGGTCTCCACGCAGAGGGCGCAGCCGGTGCAATCCTCCGGAGAAACCTGGATGCTGTATTTTTTACCCTGGAATTCCTTTGCCACGGACTCGGTCGATTTAAATGCGTCCGGCGCCCCGGAGAGGATCTCCGGGTCGTAAACCTTGGATCTGATCACCGCGTGGGGACAGACAAAAACGCATCTTCCGCACTGGATGCATACCTCCGGGTCCCACACCGGGATCTCCAGGGCGATGTTCCTTTTTTCCCACTTGGTGGTACCTACGGGAAAGGCCCCGTCCGCGGCAAAGGCGCTGCTCGGAAGATCGTCCCCCTCCTGGGCTATCATCTTTCCGGTCACCTCTCTGACGTACCGGGGGGCATCCTCGGGAACGGGCGGCACCATCTCCAACCGGCTGGTGGCCTGGGCCGGCACCTTGATTTCGTGCAGGTTGGGGGGAGATTCGTCCACCGAAGCAAAGTTCATATCGACCACTTTCTGTCCCTTGCTGCTGTAGGTTTTCCGGATATGGCTTTTGATCGATTTTAGCGCCTCATCCCGCGGGATGATATCGCTGAGCACGAAGAAACAGGTCTGCATTATGGTATTGATCCGGGCCCCCAGTCCGATCTTCTTGGCGATCTCCACCGCGTTGATCACGAAGAACCGGAGTTTTTTATCGATGATGGTTTGCTGGACCTGGCGGGGCAGCCGGTCCCAGGTCTCCTCGGCCGGGAAAGGGCTGTTGAGAAGGAAGGTTCCTTTCTCCCGCACCACCTTCAGGATGTCGATCCTCTCCATGAAGGGAAACTGGTGACAGGCCACGAAATCGGCGCTGAAAATCAGGTAGGGTGAATGTATCGGTTCGGGGCCGAAGCGAAGATGGGATACGGTGAGCGAGCCGGCTTTTCTCGAGTCGTAGACGAAATATCCCTGAGCGAAGTTGTCGGTCTCCTCCCCTATTATTTTGATGGAGTTCTTGTTGGCCCCCACCGTTCCGTCCGCGCCCAGGCCGTAAAAAACCGCCCTGGTCTGTCCGGGATGGTGGATGACGAAATTCTTATCGTATTCCAGGCTGGAGTGGGTGATATCCTCGTTGATGCCGACGGTGAAATGATTTTTCGGCGCGGCCTGGGCCAGGTTGTCGAACACCCCGATAACCATGCCGGGGGTGAATTCCTTGGAGGAAAGACCGTACCGGCCGCCGATGACGGCGGGAATACGGTCGAACTGCTTCTGGCTGAGAGCGGGATCTTCCTGCAGGGCGGTAACGATATCCTCGTACAGCGGCTCGCCGATACTGCCCGGTTCCTTGGTCCGGTCCAGGGTGCAAATCATCTTCACCGTGGAGGGCAACGACTGGATAAAATGGCGCACCGAAAACGGCCGGAAGAGACGGACCTTCAATAATCCGACCTTCTCCCCCTTCTCCACCAGGTACTTAACCGTTTCGTAGGCGGTTTCCGCCCCGGATCCCATGAGCACCACCACTCTTTCCGCTTCGGGGGAACCGAAATACTGAAATATTTCGTATTTTCTACCGGTGGTTTTCTCGAACTTCTCCATCACCTTGACCACGATATCCGCGCAGGCGTCATAGAAGGGATTTATGGTTTCCCGGGCCTGGAAGAAAGTGTCGGGATTCTGCGCCGTACCCCGGATGAAGGGCTTATCCGGATTGAGGGCTCTTTCCCGGTGCGCCCGGACCAGCTCGTTGCTGATCATGGCCTTGATTTCATCGTCGGATAGCAACTCCACCTTGGATACTTCGTGAGAGGTTCTGAATCCGTCGAAGAAATGGAGGAAGGGAACGCGTGATTCCAGGGTGGCGGCCTGAGCAATCAGGGCCATATCCATCGCCTCCTGGACCGAGTTCGAGGAAAGGAGGGCGAAACCGGTCTGCCGCGTGGCCATCACGTCGCTGTGATCACCGAAAATCGACAAAGCGTGCGTGGCCAGGGTGCGGGCCGACACGTGAAAAACCGTCGCGGTCAGCTCTCCCGCTATCTTGTACATATTCGGAATCATCAGCAACAAGCCCTGGGATGCGGTAAAGGTGGTGGTCAGCGCGCCCCGCTGCAAAGCTCCGTGCACGGCCCCGGAGGCTCCTCCCTCGCTCTGCATTTCGGTGACCTGGGGCACGGTTCCCCATATATTCTTCCTTCCTTCCGAGGACCATTGATCGGACAACTCTCCCATCGGGGAGGAGGGCGTGATGGGATAAATGGCGATGACCTCGTTGACCTTGTGCGCCGAGTAGGTAGTCGCCTCATTACCATCAATGGTCACTATTTCTTTTTGCTTTTTCATTAAAAACCTCCCTGGATGGGCGAAGCCCTCAAATAGCTACAATCGTTGATTATCTATCGTCAGCAACGGTCATCCGCTTTCCCGTATCCGGACCCGCTGAGCATACGCACACAGTACAATAATCATTTTTCTTTCTTTGTCGAGAAAAAACTACATCCATTTTAAGAACCAAACCTTCCGGGAGCGGGAACACGGCTGTTCCCGTTCCCGCTGAAAGATTCACTCCTCTAATCCACCCGCGGCGAATCCGCTCCCTCATCGACCGCGGAGAATCGTTCCCTCACCCGGGAATGGCTTTCCGGCGTTTAATGATCAAGGGAACCGCCGTCCTTTCAAATATCCCCAGCAGAGGGAAAAAGGGGCCTCCCTCCTTCCCGGAAGGACGCCCCCCAAACTTCCAGCCGGTCTCCAACACCCCGGAAAATCCCCGCAGCGGTTACTCTTCGGGCAATTTAACGAAACCGTTATCCTGCAATATATGGAACGATTCCCGGGCGTGCTTGATTGTTTTCTCCGCTTTTTCGAATATTTCCTCGTAGCTCAAATCGAGACGGGCCACTCCCTGTTCGATAGCCTTACGTCCCACCGCGGCGGCCTCCCGCGGAAACACTTCCCATTCATCCATGGTGGGAATGAGGTAATCCTCGCGCATGCCCTTGTCCTCGGCGCACCGGGCCAATTCTTCCGCGGCCGCCACGCACATCTCGTCGGTTATCGTCCGGGCCATCACATCCAGGGTTCCCCGGAAGATCCCGGGGAATCCCAGCGAATTGTTGACCTGGTTGGGGAAATCGCTTCTCCCGGTGGCCACTATCCTGGCTCCCGCCTCCTTGGCGTCCCAGGGATAGATCTCCGGTATCGGATTGGCGCAAACGAACACGATCGAATCCTGGGCCATGGAGGAAATCCATTCCTTCTTCACCGTATCCGGCCCGGGCTTGGAAAGGGCGATCAATACGTCGGCGCCCCGGATGGCCTCATCCGGACCACCGGTCAAGCCCTCCCCGTTCGTGATCTGGGTCATTTCCCATTTTTCCTTGTACTTATTTGCCAGATCCTTTTCACGGCCTTTATGCAGTATGCCTTTGCTGTCGCACATGATAATGTTCTCAGGTTTCACTCCGGCGAGGATTATCATCCGGGAGATACAGATATTCGCCGCTCCCGCCCCCAGCATGGCTATTTTCACCTTGCGCATATCCTTACCCACGATCTTGACGGCGTTGAGGAGCCCGGCAACCGTTACCGCCGCGGTCCCCTGCTGATCGTCGTGCCAAACCGGAATGCGGCACTCCTTGCGCAGCGTATCGAGCACCCGGAAACACTTGGGCTGGGAGATGTCCTCCAGGTTGAATCCCCCGAAGGAAGGCTGCAACAATTTAACCGTTTCGATGAATACATCGGGATCCTTGGTATCCAAGCAGAGGGGCACCGTATCCACGCCGCCCAGATACTTGAAGAGCAGGGCCTTACCTTCCATAACCGGAATGGCGGCCTCCGGACCTATATCCCCCAAACCCAGCACCCGGGTGCCGTCCGAAATCACCGCGATCATGTTGGCCTTGTTGGTGTGCTCAAAGACGGTTTCAGGATTATCCCGGATATCGAGGCAGGGCTTGGCCACTCCGGGGGTGTACCAGATGGCGAAATCATCCATATTGCGAATGCAGCATTTGGGCATAACACTGATCTTCCCCTTATAAAAAGGGTGTAACCTTAACGCGTCTATTCCTGGCTGCTGGGCTTTGGCCAGGAGTTCCTCCTTGGACATCTTTTCCGCCATCGATAACCTCCTAGAAATTAATCCTCCCGGGGATGTTCGCTTATCCCCCTCCTGTTCCGGATTCCTCTGGAAACTCCATGCCGGTTTTCCCTCCGCGGCCTCAGCCGGAGAGAAGTTCCGCAGCCCTCTGGCAGCCTTCATTGAAGGCCCTCATGTTCAATTCTTCCGTGCCTTTGGGAACCCGGGCCAGGATGGCTTTTCTGACCGCTTCGGCGGAGATGACCCCGCATATCGTGGTCAAGATACCCAGGGCTACTATGTTGGTTACCACCGCTTTCCCCACCTTATGTAACGCTATTTCGCTGATGGGCAGGGAATAGATGCGGTAATCCCCCTGGGGCAGATCCTTAACCGCCTCCGAATCCACGATCAGGATGCTCCCCTCTTTCAGGTCGCCCGAATACTTATTACACGATTCTTGAGTAAGGGATAGGAGCAGATCGAGCTCCACCGCTTTGGGATAATCGATATCGCCGTCGCTGATGACCACCTCGGCCTTACTCGCTCCGCCCCTTGCTTCGGGTCCATAACTTTGCGTCTGCACGGCGTTCAATCCGTCATAAATGGCGGCGGCCTCGGCCAGTATCTTGCCTGCCAGTATGAGGCCCTGCCCCCCCGAGCCACTCAACCGAATCTCGTATCTGTCCATTATTTTTGCACCCCGACTTTTTCCATCAATTTACCGTATTCGGCAGTGAATTCCGGCTTCTCCACGTCAATTAACACCCCCGTTTGTATTTTTCCTTCCCGCTCCTGTGCGGACAGGTTCTCCCATTTCCTACCGCTAACCGCATTGTCCCTGAGCCATTCCATCATAACCACCGGATCAGACATCCGGTTCCTCCTCCCAAAGGCCGTGGGACAGGGGGTTAGAATCTCCACCAGCGAAAAGCCCTTTCTCTGAAGGGCCAGGGAAATCATCTTCTCGCATTGCTGCACGTGGTAAACATCGGTTCTGGCCACGAACGAGGCTCCCGCGGCAATCGCCAATCCGCTGGTATTGAAGGGCGGTTCGATATTGCCGTACTGGGCCGTGGAAGCCTTGTAGCCTTTCGGCGTGGTGGGTGAACACTGGCCCCCCGTCATGCCATAGATATAGTTATTGTACAACAACACGGTCATATCAATATTGCGCCTGGCGGCGTGAATGAAATGGTTTCCTCCTATGGCCGTGCAATCTCCGTCGCCGGTCACCACGATCACTTTCAATTCCGGCTTGGCATGTTTCACCCCGGTGGCAAAGGCCAGGGCGCGCCCATGGGTGGTATGCAGGGTATTTATATCTATATACCCCGGGGTACGGCTGGAGCACCCTATGCCGGACACCATGACCGCTTCATCCCGGGACACTTTCAGCTTATCCATGGCCCTTATCAACGCCTTCAGCACGATGCCGTCTCCGCAGCCAGAGCACCAGATATGCGGGAAATTCCACTCCCGGATATATTTTAGGTAATCGAACAATCAAATCACTTCCTCTACCTTGTTCACGATCTCCAGGGGTGTGATCGGATTTCCATCGACCCGGTTGAGCTGGTGTACCGGCACCTTGAATTCAACGGCCCCTCTCACTTCGCGCGCCAGCTGTCCCAGATTCATTTCCGGCACCAGGAAAGCCTTTACTTTTCCGCTCAACGCGAATACTTCCTTCACCGGGAAGGGCCAGATCACCGAAGGTTCGAAAAGACCCGCCCGGATTCCCTTTTCCCGGCATTTAACCACGGCGCTTTTGGCCGACCGGGCCACCGAGCCATAGGCGAATATCACAATCTCCGCGTCGTCCAGCTTCCGCTCCCGGTATCTGACGATATCATCCCGATGGGCTTTTATCTTTTCCACCAGGCGCCTGATCAAGGCCTCGTTGTTGCGGGTATCGTTGGTGGGAAATCCGGTCTCGTCATGACAGAGGCCGGTAACGTTGTACCGATAGCCGCTGCCTAAATTGGCCAGTACCGGTATTAAATCCGGCCCGGTTTTGTAAGGAAGATAATCTTGGGGAGGCATTTCGGGTTGCTTGCGATTAACTATTTCTATTTCCGACTGCCGGGGTAAAACCACCTTCTCCGTGCTGTGGCCCACTATCTCGTCGAGCAGGAGGATCACCGGAGTCATGTACCTTTCGGACAGGTTGAAGGCCCGGATCGTCTGCTCGTACGTATCTTGCGCCGAACTGGCGGTAAGCACGATAATTTCATGATCGCCGTGAGTGCCCCAGCGGGCCTGCTGGACATCCATCTGGGCGGGAAGGGTGGGCATGCCGGTACTGGGGCCTCCCCTCATCACGTTGACGATTACGCAGGGCACCTCGGTCATGCAGGCATAACCTATGTTCTCCTGCTTGAGACTGAAGCCGGGCCCGGAAGTGGCGGTCATCGCTTTGAGTCCGGTCAGGGAGGCCCCGATCGTCGCCCCCATGGCCGCAATCTCATCTTCCATCTGGATAAATTTCCCTCCCCGGCGGGGAAGCTGAACGGAAAGATATTCGGCGATCTCCGAGGAAGGGGTTATCGGATATCCCGCGAAAAACCGGCATCCCGCCGCCAGGGCGCCGACCGCGCAAGCTTGATTACCTTGCATCATTAAAGTGGTGGAGGATTCGCTTTTTTCCAATATCCCATTACTCCTTGAAAAAACCTCAATGCACCTTTCCCGGCGCTGGATAGACCCATAAAAAATTAAACCCCGTCGCCGGGGTTACCAGGGGTAATCATTCCACAGTTATCGCAAAATCAGGGCATCGCAGTTCGCAGAGGTTGCACTTGATGCAGTCATCGGGGCGAACTACAATAACCTTACCGTTTTCCATCTCGAGAACATCTCTCGGACAGAATACCACGCATATCCTACAGCCCTTGCACCACTCGGGCTTTACTCTGATGACCGCCGGTTCTTTTGAAGCCGACTGCTCTTCGGTCATCTCAACCTTTCAAGTTCCGGCTAACCATCTCTATAATAAGAGGTTAGCATATCGCAACCTCGTTCTTCGCTAAATTCGGATTCAATATATAGCAAGTCCGTACCATAATCAAGCTTTTTTTGATTATAGCAGACTTTCTTCAATATAATTTATCCCGGCATCTCAATTTTCATAAACTCAGATCACAAAAAGGCCGGGATATATTCCCGGCCCTCGGTAAGTTGTTTATCTTCTGGAGCTGGTGGACGGGATCGAACCGACGACCTACGCATTACGAATGCGTTGCTCTACCAGCTGAGCTACACCAGCTCCGCAAAATCCCAATATATTAGCTGCTCGAGGCGGCGTCAAGTCTTTGCTCGAAGCCGCCCCCACAATCCGCCGGGAAGAACGCCAGTCTAACAATTTTTAGCTTATATTAATTTTTTGATTGAATTATTTACAGATTTCTGATAAGATATTTTTGGTATCTCGGGATTTATGCGTTACTGTGGACAGGCCTTTTGAGCTTGAGTAAAGTTTCGTACACGCCGACCGCCGTAGGAGAACCAAGCTTACTCGACATGAATTTGGGCTCAAACGGGAATTTATGAGACTTTGCCGCTCGCTTCGAATCGGATCGAAGGAGGTGAAATTTCAGATTCGGCCAAAAGGCATTCAGTCCTATCTTATCTCGGGAATTCAATTCGAAATAGTTTTCTAACTTATTCTCTTAACGCTGGGGGGAATAAATAATGAGGAAAGCCTTAGTAATTATACTGGGTGTATGCCTCCTTGCACTGTTTGTCG
>JAFGPI010000159.1 GCA_016926065.1 Candidatus Krumholzibacteriota bacterium | reverse complement strand
GTCACCGTCACCGTCACCTCGTCCACCCCGTCCGCCGTCACCGTGCTCCGGTCCACCTCGACGGAGGAAACAGCGGTGCTGGCGCCGGCATGATCCACCAGGATCGAGGTCATGGCCGCTTCCAGGCTGGGAGGATTGCCATCAGCGTCCAGAAAAGCCACCAGGTACCCGAGATCGTTGTTCATCACCGGGTGACTGTAATCAACCTGAACGGAAGATCTGCCGGATGGTATTACTATGGAGGTCAGATTTGTGCCATGGTCGTCCTTGTCGTAAAAACTATTACCGCTCGCGGCGAACAGGGATATCGTCTGGGCGGAGGATACCGGGCTAATATTGTCATGTATGTCGACCACCCTGATGGTGAAACGAGCGAACTCACCGGCGGTAACGGTTGTATCCTCCGGTGTTACCGTCAATCCGGTAGGCGCTCCCGGTTCCACGGTAGCCGTCTGCACGGCATCGGTCCAAGCCTGGCCGGACGCGGAAGCGGTTATTTCCGGAGTACCGGTGGCGGTATCCCGGTAATAGAATGATACCGTATCCTCGCCGCTCAATATCGTCACCACCGTGGTGCTGCTCCATCCCGCCCCACCCAAGTGGGAGAAGGTCCCACCGCCGGAGCTGGAGGAAAGATCTATATCCTGGTTTGCCGATACCGGACTGGGATTGTTGTATTCATCCCGGGCCTCTATCTCCATCACCGCGCTCTCACCATCCGTGGCGAGAGTCCGGGAAGGAGTGGTGAAAACCAGTTGCGAGGCGGCGGCGGCGACCACATCCACGATGGGAGAGGAGGCGATGGGCACCGGAGAGCCGGCGGTGGGATCGGAACTGACCAAGAACACCACTCCACTCTCCACCTCCGTCTGGGCCTGGGCATGAGCACCGGTGGCAATCTCATCATCCCCGTAGGAGATAGTCACCGTCTGGCCGGTAGAGAGGGTGTCGATATTTACCGTGATAAGCATACCGGCCACCGATACCGGAGTGGCGCCGAGGGTTCCCTGGCTGGTGATGACTACATAACCATTTGCGAAAGAATCGGTTATCTGCGGGGGCGTCCAGTCATCGGGAATTAGTAAAGTAACCATGCCCAGGCTAAAATTTTCCGCCGCCGTATAGATGATTTTCCATTCAGTCTCCTTGCCGGCATAGATCACATCCTCGGGGGTGAGGACGGCCGATCCGCTTCCCGGCGCGGCAAAAAGCGACGAGGGAAGAAAAAGGAAAAGCAGCAGCACCAGGCACAGTCCGCCGGTTCGATTTCCGCGGGGAAATCTAATCCCGAAATCTATATATGAAACATATTTATCTATATAATCTCGCATAATTCATTAATGGAAAGGCAAGGGTTATGCCAAGGATATCTTAAACTATCGAGATGCGATAAGGGAGTGTTTGAACCGGAAGGGTAAGGGCAGGAATCCTTTCCAGATTTCCCTCATCCACCAAAGGTAACCACCTAAGCTCCGGTTCTACAAGGATATATGCCTCCAGATCAAAGTTTAAACAGCCCTGCTTCCGGAACTCCCGGCCCCAAAAGGCGCAACCAAAGTCCCGGACCGATTATTTCCTCCTCCCGTTTACCTCCATCTTTTATCATCGATACTACTCACCAGGGCAAAATGCAATCCCGGCCTTTATGCTAACAATTTATGAGCACTAATCTTAACCTATCAAACCTTAACCGTGAAACAACCTTTTCATTCCACGATGAATACCGAGTTCTTATCTCCGAAACCGTCATCCACCGTGAGGGGATTGCTCGGATCCGGCATCAATTTATCACCGTTGACTACGATCTTATACTCGTACCTTCCGGGAGAAAGAGGGAGCACAATAGTCCACATCCCGGTTCCACCCCGATCGTACAGAGGATCGGCGGTCATCGACCAGTTGTTGAAATCTCCCGTTATGTGCACCGTTTTCACCTTGGTGGAATAGAGGGAAAAACGCACACCCTCGGGAGTGATCTGCGGTCCGCCGGTAAGCTCGATATCATCGCCGAATCTGCTCCCCAGAGCGCACCCGCCCCACAACAGCGCCATAACGATTAATGGCAGGACTCTCAATCTGAAGTTACTATCATTCATAATTACGGCATTATTAATAGGTTGGCCTTCCCTCCCCCTGGATTTTCAGTGATTCTGGGATTCTCCGGATCAAGCACCATCGAGCTTTCATTTATTATGAAATAGTAACGGTAACGGCCGGGAGAGAACTGTACGGTTATCTCCCAAATATCCTCCTTTTCCTTTCGTTTCATCAGCCCCACCAACACCTCGCCGGACTCGGCATCACCCCGGGCCCAATTATTCCAATCGCCCGCTACCTGAACCACCCGGGCGGACCGGCTTCTGAACCTGAAAGTGACTCCTTCTTCATCCAGTTCAGGCGATTTAACGGACTCTTCCAGATATCGTCCGCAGGATACCGCCATTAAAAATAATATAACCATAAAACCGCGTTTTTTCATTAAAAAACTCCCTGGCTACCACGGTTAGAGAGAATATCAGAAATACCGGATCTCCACAAATGCATATAATTAACCCGGGATTAGACCGCGTGAGTCCTCCTCCCTTGAATAATCCTCTAGAAAATCCATTCCAGATTAAAGGATATGCTCCAATCATCGGCCAGATCCCTTTCCGCTGCTTTCATACGCCGGTAGAGATCGCCTCTATCCTCCAATCCCCTATCCTCCAGAAGACTGCGCTCCAGCAGATAGCTTTCCCTTCCGGTGGAGACATACCGACGCCGATACCGGTCATAGATGAAGGGGCACACTCCCGTTCCCAGTTGGCACCATGCCCTATCGCTCAACCTGGCGCCCAGCGCCAGATAGATATCCAGATATGGATTTCCCAGGTCCGGATTACCCCCGTAGGATACTCCTCTCAGATCGAGCTGGGAAAAAACTCCTCCTCCCAGATATACTCCCTTGCGCAGGCCTATTTCCCCCATCCTTCGACCCGCATCGTATTTGTCTACTCGTACCAGTAGGGATAAAAAGCCCGCCGTGGAGCAGGGATGAGGGATGCTGTCGCTTCCATTCTCTCCCAGGTATAATTTGATTTCGTGGAAACCGCCCGAGTCCAGGTAGGGTAACCGGCCGAAGGTGATCTCATCACCGTCCAGCCAGAAGTTATTTCTCTGCAGCCAGAACAGCTCTCCGGTACCGATATCCGGATAACTTTCATCCCGCAGTATCAGGGCACCGCTGAATCTATCCCTCTCCAGCTCGATTTTTATATCGATCCCTTGGTGAGTGGAGTTGCCCGGACCACGGCGCAAATCCGGATCACCGCTGATGCTGGTTCTTTTCCAGAGCAGCTCGATTCCCATCCTATTCAACCTATACGATCCTCCCAGGCATATCCTGGAACCCGACTCCCAATCATACTCCCTTTCCGGGCAGGGTTCCTCATCAGCGGTGGAAATAAAGGTTTTCATCCGGGAAACAAGTTTGGTCGATCCGCTCAGATATTCGGCCTGCAGCGTAAGATCCTCTCTCCAGGAAAAGCGCGACCAGGCTCCTTGAATCCTGGCCTTTTCGTAACCGGAATACCGGTATTGACTTTCCTGGGGAAGTATCCAGCGCCTCCCTCCCGGCCGGAGATCATAACGATAGAGTAGATCCACCTCCCAGCGCCCGAAGGCCCCCCCTGCCCGGATACCGATCAAATCGGAGTCTTCCAGGGTCCTTTCCAGGAAAGGAAGAGCGGAAGGGTCGACCGTTGCCAAAAGGGAATCGGATTGATCCCTGGCTCCTTGCAGACCCGTTCCATAGCCGCTTATTCGGGAGGCATACACTATCATCCCCCTGGTCGCTCCGGGTCCCTTTCCCTCGATCTTCGCTCCCCGGCAGAATATCCCCAGGGGATAGCCGAAGGGGCCCACCGCACCGAAGATGGCCAACGGATCGCCTTGATCCAGTTTACCCTCCCGGTGGAAGGCCCTGATCGTTCCCCGGGCGGCCTGGTAGGTGGCGGTTCCCTGCAGAAGATAGGCCCGCCCGTCCACTTTTCCTTCGCTTTGGTGCTCGAAACCGATCGCCAGACCGGCGTCAATGCGGTCATCTATGGCGGCGGCCAACCGATTGTCCAAAAAGAGGGAGGATTTCTCCTCAGTGGCGCACCCCGCCACCAAACCGGAAAACCGCGCGGAGGATACTTCCCCCGGTTCTTCAGTCTCCGTAACGAGATCGAATACTATCTCCCAATCGTCCCCTTTTTCCCGGAAAATAAAGAATGACATGCCTTCGCTATCCCGGTGAAGATTATCCGGATCCGCCACGGTGGCACCATCCACGATGAACATATAGCGGTACCTTCCCGGAACCGGATAAAGTCTGATCTCAAAAATATCTCCGGTCCGGTCCATCTTGTCCCGGGTAGGATTCCAGCCGTTAAAATCCCCCACCAGGTAGATTCTCTCCGCCCCGGGATATTCGATGGTGAAGATGACCTCATCTTCATCATGGGTGACGGCGGCCCGCGGTCCGGCGCCCGGGGGGGAAAAAAACACCACCATCATCAACCAGCTTATGCAGGTTACCCTTTTCACTTCCGTAATTCTCCCAGCCAAACCCGGGTGGTTATCAAAATCATCCGGTCTTTTTCCCGCTCGGGGGGCGACGGATCATATTCCAACGCTATGCCTTCAGCCCGGGGAAGAAACGATCCGCAGAGGGCGCTGAAGATAAATCTCCTGCCCGGTCTGAATTCCAGGCCCAGGTGGTAGAGGCTGGAGGACCTATTTTGCATGAATAAGACGCACCGGGCCGTCCAACTGTTACTCAGATTCATCGATCCGTCGGCAAGAAAAAAGAAACGGTTTCGCCCTTCCGCCTGGTCCAGCCGGGCGGTGGCCCGCAACCGGGCAAGGTCGCTCTCGTCACTAAAGGACAGGACCCAGGCGGGACGGTACCCCTCCCGGAGAATAATCCTCTCGATCGCTTCCAGCCCTCCCCGGTAGTTCATTCTCAGGGTACCGGCCAGGTAATCGAAATCCTTGCCCCAGGCCCTCTCAAAACGATTGCCCAGATCCAGGCTGACCATCGCCGCCCGATCGTAGTGCCTCCACCAAGCCGTGACTTTACTCTCCACCAAACCGGTCTCCGTCTCTCCCTGTAGATTAATGAATTTCTCCCCGGAAAACCGGTATCCGGGAATAACTCCCATCCGTCCCCATCGCGAACTGGCGCGGTTCAGGCCTTGCAGTTCCGCCGCGAAGGCTGCATTTTCGGAAAATACCGCGCTGGGACCCTTCCCCCCGCCAGGGGAAAGAGAGACTCCCCATAAAGATTTATCCCTCAGGTCCGCCAGTTTCCCGGGGGAGGATCTGGCCAGTGCGGCGGTCAGCCTTATGCCTATTACCCGTACCGATGCTTCCGTGCCCAGCAAGGCGGCGTCACCGGAGGACAACGACCGGACCTGCGACAGTGAGATTCCCACCTTCCATATCCTCTGCCGGCCGGCCCGCAGGGAGAGCAGTTGGAAGGTATCTCCTCCCCCCCTCAGCTCCGGAAATCCCCCCCGTTCATCGAAGGGGCCGGTTTCCCGCAGCATCGCCGCGGTATAGGAAAGATGGAAAATCGAGCCGTCGAACAGGTCGGCTCGCATACCCTCACCCCTCCCGGCCAGCAGGGGCGAGTCGTTCGAGGTAAGGGTAAGAAGCTGATAGCGACTGTCGAATACTCTCTCCCGGGTGAAGCATCTTATCTTCAGCGGAAGGCGCTCAGGAGCGTACTGGATGTGCCCCTGGGCCAGGTAGAATCTATCCGGGAAGATCTCTCCTTCCACCTTTCTCTGCCCGGTGGCTCCTTTTAAAAATACCTGCAAGTTACGCCACGGCCGATACAGGACGGCGGCCGATAGGCGATCGTTGATGTGCGTGCTTTCCAGCGGATCGTTCCAGGGGAACGGTTCGCTTTCCCGCATTAATTCAATACGGTTTACATACACCGCCGACCAGAGAGGCGCGCGGGTGGAATCGGCCTGCTCCTCCTGGGCGAGGGCGGGAACGGCCCCGGCCGCCACCGTCAGGAAGATCAGGCATATAGGTATTCCGGCTTTAAGCATACGATTCTTCACTGGTAAATAACATCCAGGGGCCGGCGGGGAAAAAATTCTACCGAAACCAACGTAAATATTCGCTTATCCGGATCGGGGCTGAAGGAGGCCGTCAGTCGCAGACGGTTAAAATCCCACATTAATCCCCCGGATACTCCTTCCCCGGAAAAACCGGTCATGATTTCCAGGGGCGATCCCGTCTTGAAGTTGAAGCCGTAGCTGTCTATCGTCTTCTCCGCGCGGTAGGAGCGTTCCCAGGAAATTATGATCTTTTCCTTCCATAACCACGACATTCCCCAGCGATGAATCCTTTCCCACCTGACATGCAAAATACCGCTTTCTATATTGGCCCGGCTTACATTCTCCACCGCGTATCCGAAGGAAATCATCGGCAGAGGCCTTATCATCATTCCCAGATCACCTGTTATTTTGGTGTCCCTATCCTTTACCCCCGGGCACGCCCCCCCGTACCGCGCGGTTATCCCCTCCATCCTTCCCAGGCGCAAATTGGCCCCCACCGATAGGAACGACCCTTGGGTTCCCTGAGTGACGCGGTGACATACTCCCAACAGGAAAAGCCTTTCCTTACCGCCACCGGTCAGGGAGCGTTCCACATATCCGCCGCCGGCGACAAAAGTCTTCCAGGGAATTACCAGGCTGGCCTTCGCTTGTTCCTCCCCACCCCCCTCCAATCCACCATAATCACAATAGAGGGAAATATATCGGTTGGCCCACATTCCGGCGGGATTGATGAAGAGTATCGATGGATCATCACCCAGGGATACGAAAGCGCCCCCCCGGGCCAGGGCCCGGGAACCCAGGGGAGTGGTTTGAAAAGGGGCCGGGGAACTCTTTTCAGCCAAATCATCCGCCCGTAACAAGAAGCCGGGCTGCAACAGCACGGATAGGATAATAGGAAAAACTCGTTTTATAAGGTTGTAGAAAACCATCAGCCCTTGTTCGCTTCATCCAGACGTTTCAATCCTTCCAGGATCAGGTTATCCATCTTGATATCGAGAAGGATATCCTCGTTGGCGGGCTCCACCCGGTTAAAAAAAGCGAATTGACCGGTTTTCCAGGGCAGGACCTCATAAACCACCTCTTTCATCTGATCCTGCATCACCGCCACCAGGGAAGCGTATTCGAGATAACCGCTGCTGATCAGTATATTTCCTATTCGTTCCTTGCCGCTTAAAACCCTCGGATCGGCGAGGGCTTCATTCAACTGCTCACGAGAGATATAGTTTTTCTCAATCAAAAATTGACCCAGTTTCTTGATTCTGGTGTCGATGGTGGCGTAAATCAACTCCCCCTCTTGGAAATAGAAACTGGCCACGTTATCGATGGTAATCAATTTAAGTTTTCCGGTCAGCTGGCAGAGCGTCGTCACCTGAAACACCATGGATGGATCGAGAACCGCCAGATCTCCTCCGAAATCCATTAATCACCCTCCTCTCCGGACCCGAGAACCGAATAATTCGTTGATAAGATAATAGCAGGCCGTCAACGTTTGCCCCACCCGCTACTTATTTATCATCGCTCAGAGCGGCCTGCGCCGCGGCCAGGATCGCTATGGGAACCCTGAAGGGAGAACAGCTCACGTAATTGAACCCGGTTTTATGACAAAATTTTATCGACGAGGGTTCCCCCCCGTGCTCACCGCAAATTCCGATTTTCAGATCGGGCTTGGCGGCTCTCCCCTTATCCACACCTATTTTCATCAAGGCGCCCACCCCCCGTTGATCCAATTTCTGAAACGGATCACTGGGCCAAATACCCTTATCCAAATAATCACCGAGAAACTTTCCGGCATCGTCACGGCTCAGCCCGAAGGTGGTCTGGGTGAGATCGTTGGTCCCGAAAGAAAAGAATTCCGCCACCGCGGCGATTTCGTCCGCGGTGAGCGCGGCCCGGGGAATTTCTATCATGGTACCGCTGAGATAATCCACTTCCACGCTCAATTCCTTTTGCACCATGGAGGCAACCCGCCTCACCACCGCTACCTGCAATTCCAGCTCGGCGGCGGTTCCCACCAGCGGAATCATAATTTCCGGATGGGGATCTTCCCCTGACTTTACCAGTTCGCACACGGCCTCGAAAACCGCCCTTACCTGCATCTCGGTGATTTCGGGATATACGATACCCAGCCGGCAACCCCGGTGGCCCAGCATCGGATTCGATTCCTTCAACGAATTGATCTTTTCCTCCAGCAAGGACTTTTCAACGCCCATTTTCGCGGCCAGGTCCCCCACTTCTTCCTCCTCCTGGGGCAGGAATTCATGCAGGGGAGGATCTAGGGTCCGGATCGTCACCGGCCGGTTTCCCATGGCCTTGAAGATCCCCTTGAAATCCTCTCTCTGCATCGGCAATAACCGGTCCAGGGCTTTTTTCCTGCCCTTCTCATCCGCGGCCAGTATCATTTCCCGGACGGAATCTATTCTCTCTCCCTCGAAGAACATGTGCTCGGTCCGACACAGGCCTATACCTTCGGCTCCGAACGATACCGCCTGGGCCGCTTGTTCGGGACGGTCGGCATTGGCCCGGACGCCCATCACCTTAATCTCCTTGGCCCAGGTCATCAAAGCCTCGTAATCCCGGTAAAGAGAAGATTTATCTTTTTCCAGGGTCCGGTCTATCAATACTTCCAGGATCTCGGATGGCTTGGTGTCGATCCGGCCCTTGAAGACCTCACCGGTCATACCGTCCAGGGAAATGAAATCGCCCTCCTGGACAAGGGCTTTTCCGGTGTCGATGGATCTGCGGCGATAATCAATTTTTAGATCCTTGGCGCCCACCACGCAAACCTTGCCCATTTGCCGGGCTACCAGCGCCGCGTGGGAAGTCGCTCCTCCGGCCGAGGTCAGAATCCCCGCCGAAGCGCTCATGCCGCGAATATCCTCCGGACTGGTTTCAATCCTGACCAGTATGACCTCTTCCCCCCGGGAGGCCGATTCCTCGGCATCTTCGGCGTGAAATACCACCTTGCCGGTAGCGGCGCCCGGACCGGCATTGATCCCCAGCGCTATCAGGCGCCCCTCTTCCACCGCCCGCCGCTTTTGGCTCAGATCGAACACCGGCCGCAAGAATTGGTTGAGCTGTTCCGGATCGATGCGTTTTATGGCCTCTTCCTTGGTGATCAATCCCTCCCGCACCATATCTATGGCTATACGGATGGCGGCAAAACCGGTTCTTTTACCGTTTCTGGTCTGTAGCAGGTACAATTTACCGTCTTGGATGGTGAATTCCAGATCCTGCATATCGGTATAATGATTCTCTAGTTTTGTCCTTATTTCCAGAAGTTCCGTGTAGATATCTCCCATTTCCTCCTCCAGCGAGGGGAGGTTACGGTCACCCTTCTGCAGGATGTTGATCGGCTGGGGGGTTCTAATTCCGGCCACCACATCCTCGCCCTGGGCTTTCATCAGGTATTCACCGTAGAAAACGTTGTCCCCGGTAGCGGGATTTCTGGTAAAGGCCACGCCGGTACCCGAATCCTCTCCCAGATTCCCGTAGACCATGGCCTGGACGTTAACCGCGGTTCCCCACTCTCCCGGAATGTCGTTCAACCTGCGGTAGGTTATTGCTCTGTCGTTGTTCCAGGAATTAAAAACGGCGCCGATGGCGTTCCAAAGCTGTTCCCCTGGATCTTCCGGGAAATCCACATTCAATCTATCCTTTATCATCTTCTTGTAACTGACAATCAATGCTTTCAGATCGTCCACCCGCAGATCCACATCCTGATCGACGCCGGCTGCTTCCTTGTGGCGGGAAAGAATCTCCTCGAAGGGATCTATATCGTCTTTTTTCTCGGGCTTCATCGACAACACCACGTCCCCGTACATTTGAATGAACCGCCGGTAACAATCATAGGCGAAACGCTCATTTCCGGATTTCCTGCTCAATCCCTCCACCGTTTGAGTGTTTAATCCCAGATTGAGAACAGTATCCATCATCCCGGGCATACTGACCCGGGCCCCGGATCTTATAGATATTAAAAGCGGATTATCCCTATCGCCGAATTTGGCTCCCATCACCTCTTCCACCTTATGCAGATTCAACTCTACTTCCGGGACGAGATTTTCGGGGTAGGTTCCCTGGTGCTGGTAAAAATGCGTGCATACCTCAGTGGAAATGGTAAATCCCGCCGGCACCGGCAGCCCGATGCTGGCCATCTCGGCCAGGTTGGCGCCCTTGCCTCCCAGCAGATCGCGCATACCGGCCCTTCCATCGGCTTTTCCTCCTCCGAAGAAAAACACCTGTTTTTCGCTCAAAGGATACCTCCTATCTTATAGCAAGTTAATCGATTATAACCTGACCGAAGCGGTTTGGCCTTTCCGTTTTCTTCATGTATATCTGAAAACCGGTTACCGATGCAAGTTATTTCAAGTACTTTCAAGCTGGAACGTCTCAGGGAACTCTGATCACCTTGGTGGTTTTTCTCTCCCTCATGGTAACGAACTCGACGAAATAGACTCCCCCGGCCACGGTTTTCCCCGCGTTATTTCTTCCGTCCCATATCAGATTGCCACTCCATTTCAAAAAACGGTCTTCCAACAGTACGCGGATCAACGCGCCCCGGCAATCGTAAATATTAACCGACACCATTTCCCATTGAGGGAAAAATAGATCGAAATAAACCTGGTCCTGGAACGGATTGGGGTAACAGCGCGATATATATCGATTCCCCCCCGTCCCGCCGGGAGATAGACCGGAAGCGCGGAGACCATCCGGTATCCCGTATCCGTAAGAATTATCCGGAACATCCGCCCGGGAGGAAGCGGCAATCAACGAATCCCTCAAAGTCATGGGGGCCCACTGAGGATGAATCTCCAGCAACTGGGCGCAGAGACCGGCCACCAGGGGAGTGGAGAAGGAAGTGCCGTATTGCTTGGAATACCCATAGGAGGAGGAATAACTCACCGTGTGCACATTCACCCCCGGTGCCACCAGGTCGGGTTTGATCCTGCCGTCGGCGGTCGGCCCCCGGGAGCTGAAGCCGGCTATATTGCCCCATAGATCGACCGCGCCGACGGTGATAACGCTGTCCCCGTCGGCCGGAGCGATCAGGCCCCCGTACCCGCTGTTACCGGCGCAGTTGACCACCACCACGCCGTTGGAAGCGGCGATATCGGCCGCCCTGGTGCAGAGGGCACTCTCTCCATCGAGCGAATCGGGCGGGTACCATAATATATATCCCAGAGAGGAGGACACTATATCCGCACCCTCCCGGTCCGCCCATTCAATCCCCGCCACCCAATTATCCTCTTCTATTCTTATCTCCCTGTCGATTATCTCCGTTTTGGCCAGAAGATACTGGGCCCCCCAAGCCGGTCCGATAAGATCCCCCCAGTGATATCCGGCGATGGCCCCCAGCACCAGCGTGCCGTGTTCGTCCTGGCCGGGGGGATCCCCCGGCTGGAAAGAGGTCACCGAGTCGTGGTCGACGAAATCGTACTGCACTCGGACGTCTATCCGGGAAAAGACCTCGTGGCTCAGATCGAATCCCGAATCCATGACGCAGATCAGGATCGAGTCCGTTCCGCTTTCCGACCCCGAACCGTTGTACCCCCGTTCCAGCAGATCGTCGGCTCCAATCATCTCCAACTGGGCCAGGCTCTGGCCGTACTTATCGAAAAGGGGATCCGACCCGGGAACGGGAGGGGAGCAAGAGGCGCCCTCCGGCAAGGAAGGGTGATCCTTTCCCCTGAAGGCCCTTACCAGGTCGATCCTCTCCACCCAGGGAAGAGAGGCTATCTGCTCTAACGCGGAGGTCCGCGCTTCCACGCTCACCGCGTTAAAATACCGGGAACGGTGCCGGATCCTTATGACATGCGGTTCCAGCGAATCGATATATTCACGGCTGACCGGCAATAGCACCTGCCGGCCCGCGGCCGGTGAAGACCGCCGCTCCATTCTCCGCCGGGCCCTCATCGAAATACCGCCGTCCAGCGGCAATGCAGCAAGCCCACCCCGGTATATACCGCCCCGGTCCCGGAAATAAATCCATACCACCAGGGGATCATCGGGCGTACCGGAATTTACCCGATCGATCAACAAATCGCCGTATTCCGCGGCCTTGTCCGGGAGCGCCCTTTCCGGAAAGGAGGCCTCCATCCGGATTGATCCGGCCAGATTTATAAGCATAACCAGGGAGAGTAGGGAAAGTGGAAGACCGGCGATTCGAAACCATCTTTTCATTCTTAATCTAGCGCTGAGGCCTCTGAAAGGTTCCAGATCTTCTGGGCGGGATTCGCCCGCTTTTAACGTCTTCTGTTCTGTGGTCCGATTTTTCTCCTGCGCCTTCTACCAATCTCAAGGTACTCGGCGATATTGGCCTTTTCCTCTATTCGGGGGACGATCGATTTCTTATTGGTGGAAAAGACAATCGTCACTCCCGGTCCGTGACCGCTGGTGATGCAGGACGCATGCACTACTATTCCGATCGACATCGAACCGGATCTAATCGATCTTCCGAACCGGCAATCGGCATCGCTGATCGCTATCACGTTGCCGATACGAAGATCCTGTAATCCGTGTTTTCGCACCGTATCCCAGTCCGCCAGCTGTATATCGTAATCTCCGCTGTAACTGTGCCGCGCACCCAGCCCCGAACCCATGATAGAGGCCGGAATAACATGGGTGACCGGAATTATCAGCTGCTTGTTCTTTTCAGTAATACCCATCTTTCTCAGCAGGGCGGGATCGATATTCATGACATGCACGTCGGGGAAATCTTTAAGTTTCATTCCCAGTCCGTAGGCCTTGATCTGGATCTTATCGCCGATCACCATCTTCTCCAGGGAGGAAGGAGGAAAATCGATCAGCACGTGTTCCACCCCCCCGTGCTTGCCGGTGACCGTCCCCTTGGTCCCGGTCATCATTCCGCTTGCCACCCGGGCTTCATTCCCGATGCAGGACAGGATGCTCAAACCTCCCGTCCCCAGGTTCGCGGTGTCGCGGGAGGGAGTTGAGATGCTGACGCAGGGTTCTATATGATCTCCCTCGAAATCGAGGGCCGAATCTCCCACCGCCACATTGTAGGTTATACCTCCGGTCCCCGGCACCACATGGGCGGAGCCCGTGGAATCCACCAGATAGGGATTTTTAAGGTTTATCTTGCAAGGGGCGATCGTGCCCAAAACCGATTGCTGCACTAAATTTTGCTTGTTGGTTCTTAACATGCTTCCACACCTTATATTTCGTCTCGTACAGGTTTTCTCATCATCCGGGTCCGGTATTTTTTACCGCGGATCAATTCTCCCTCGCCGGACGGTGATGTATCTTTTCAGAAAAAGCAATAATTGTCAAGTTGATAAACCGTTGCCGAAACGCGGTGATCTGCGGAGCCCCTCCCCCGCTAGGGCGGCAGGGGCCACTCTCCGCTCCCCGACAGCCTCTACCTGACATACCGGCATGCTGATTTGACAAAAAAAAACCGCCTCCCCAGGGAAGGCGGCTCCTGGATCATAATCCCCGGGATTACCTGATCACCACCACCCTGCCGTACACGTAATCCCCGTTTTTCCTCTCGCACTTGAATACATAAACTCCGGAACCCACATCCTGATTTCCCATGTTCCTTACATTCCAGGTTATGGTTCCATCGCTCTCATCGATCATATCCCGGGTCGATTCCCACACCAGATCTCCGGAGACGGTGAAGATTTTCAGGGTAGCCTGGCTGGGAATATTGTAGAACTCGATCGCCTCAACCGGTTTATAATTATGATAGTAAGGCGAGGTGCCGGCGGAGGTGCCGGTTCTAAACGGATTGGGAACCGCGTAGACCTGCTTCATGACATTCCCGGCATCCACCGTCATGGTAATCTTCAGGGCGATGTTTTTGCAGTTAAGCGGGCTATCCGGATCATCATCCTGCGAATCACAAATATAGCTGTCTTCCTTATTATGTTGAAAAAAACCGTTGAAATATCCGCGGTCATAACAGGTCACTATATAGTAATAGGTGAATCCGGCGAAGACATTATTATCTCTCCACTCGTAATATTTTCTACCCTGGTTATCGTATCTGGGCCAGGCAGGCTCCGTCCCCTCATCCCTGAAATATTCCCACAACCATTTCCACTTGTAAGGCACATCCTCCAGCTGTTTGATGTATCCCACCCTGAAATAATCTTCCTTGTCTATCTCCTTGATCGCCTGCATCTCGCTGGGATAGGGGGAAATCCCGCGGAATACATGGAATCCCTCGAAATCCTGAAAATCAATCCGGGCGTTGGCCAATCCTCCTCCCCCCAAATCCGAACCGATCATACCCGGACCGAAATGGATGGAGGCCCCCATCCTCAGGGTATCGTTCACATTTGCCCGTCCCACCAGAACCAACGGAATGGGATCGTTGACCGTGTAATGATCGGCGCCGATGTCCACCTTCTGGGTATAGGTATCGTATCCCTGATCCTGGTCGTCCACTTCAAAGGTGATCTCAATCGAGGGATCGACTCCCACGTAGACGGTATCCACCGTCTTCCTTTCTATCTTCATGGTACGGTCGACATCCCCGATATAATAGCCCGAAAATGAAATCTGGGAAACGTCGGCTATCTGATAATTGCTGTACCAATTCCTATAATCCCTGGATCCAATAATCGTACTGACTTCATCCGAAGGTGGATACCACCCGATCAACACACCGCCGCCTTCCCGCCGTATATAAAATGAATCGGGTGCCAAGGGCGTGAGGGTCATTGTATCAATCACACTCTGCGCCACCGCCAGATCAGAGCACGCCAACAGCGCCAGAGCAATAATTATCCCTACCTTTACCGGTTTATTTGAACCCACTATTCCTCCTTTATATACCGGTTCACTTAAATGATTATCAGCTACTTAAGTATACCCCATTCGTTGAGAATATCGTCCGTGATGATATCAACCGACTGCTTGTTGAAATACCATAACTCGAAACCGAAATGGAAACTCTTGGCGGCTTTGGACAATCCTTCCTTGACCTCCGGTTTGATGTGCTCGTACTTGGTCAAAATCAGCGCGTTCGCCTCCTCGTTGAGAGGTGAAAGGGTGCTTCTGGTAATTATTCGGTAAATCGGGTGGAAACACTGCTGGGATACATAAATCAGCTTGAAAATCAGCCAGTATTGGGGATCATACACTTCCACCTGCAGGAATCCCCGCACGGCGGGATCGTAGAACATTCCCGGCGCGGTTATCTCGCTCCACAGCTCCAGCCGCTGGGGCCAATTAGGGAAGTAATTATCATTGGCATCCTTTTGGGCCCATCTCATGGCGTCCCGGACCGCCTGCCAGCGGGTGGGAATACCTTCGCCGGAGTGGAAAATACCGGTGACCCTGTCCACCACGGATACACAGTAATCGCGGTAGGGCATTGAATTGACCCCGCTGGTATCGGTGGTGGAACCTTCCCTCATGTCATTCTTGAATACCGCGGGCAGCAGCACCTTGGTGGGGAAGGCGTCGTACAGGCCTCCGCCCTCGGGTCCCACGCTGACATTTCCGCAGGAGAGCAGGTGCCCTCCCTTGGCCAGGAACAGGGGCAGGTAATTGATCACCCTTTCGGCGCTGGTGGCGGCGGCGTCCTCCGGGGTGAACATGATCAACGCCGCCCACATCCGGTTGGTGTGCTCGTTGTAGGTCCAGATAATATTCTTGTACTTGGCTATAACCCTGATCGGGGGCGGATCATCACTGCTATAATTGGCTCCGTCATAGACATCGCGTTCGGGGAAGAATCCATCGGCCTTTTCACAAATCCCGATCCAGAATTCATCATGTTCGCCCTCACTGGGCATGTTTTTCAGGGGAAGCGGATCGGCCGGGGCGTAGAAATCATCCACCCACAGCAGATTTCTCTCCATGGAGAAGGGAACGATCTCCACCACGATGGTGCCCCGGGTAACCACCAGGCTGTTATCCAGGGCCTCCACCATAAAGGTGTGCGTGCCCGCGTAGAGCGTCTTGGGGGGAGAGGTCCGGTTGGGACCGTAGGGCACGGCCCAGTCGCTGGGATTGTTGACGTCCAGTACATCCCATCCATAGCGGAAACCCACGATCTCCGCTCCGTAGCTCTGCGCGTCCGCTTTCCAGGAAAAATTCAATTCCACGCCGGGGGGAAGTTCCTTCAGCACCGGATTGAAGTTGGTTGCCTGGAACTTGAAGAAACCCAGATATGGCTCCTCAATGGTAAGCATCGGTCCGGCGTTCACCGATGACTGGAAATACCTCACATTGGTGGTCTTATTAAAGATGGCCGTGACCGCTCCGGCTTCGTCCTTGGCCTGCACGGCAAAGATGTAACTCGATCCGGATTTGAGGATCTCGTCGTCTCCCAGCATGGTGGCCCGGCCCGAATCGCCCGGGGCCCGGTAAAATATCCAGGGACACCATAACTCCTCGTAGTCCATCGGATTCGCGTTCATATCCGCTATAACTTTATCCACATTGGTAACTTCATTATCGATCTCCAGGTGAAGGTACCGGATTGAATCCGGGTCCTGGAGATTGGAGAGGGCATCGATCGGGTCGGAGGCGGTCCAGCCAAAAGACACCTTGGTACTGTACTGATAACTACCGGTAGCGCTCCGGGCGGGACGTTCGATCAGGACGGTGGGAGCTATGGTCCAGGCGGTAAAAGAGCGTGTCACCACCACCGATTTCTTACCCTGCAGATCGACGGCCCGGAGGAAAAAGGTGTGGGTTTTGTCGTACCGCACATAGGTCGCGGTACCTTCTTTGACCCTCCGCGGATTCTCGTCCGCCGCCACCCGGAACACGCTGTCATGCCCGGTGGTGGTGAACCAGTTATCCCGATTGGCGGTATCGGCCGGGGAGAAGCCGATGGGATCGTCTCCCCCGTCGCAAATGGTGAACTCAAAATAGTCTATCTCTCCGTCCGGATCCCACCCGCTCCAGTAAAAATGCACCTGGTATCCGGTGGTGTCGTGTTCCACCGGTCCGCTGGTCAGCCAAACCTCGGGGGCGCGATTGCTGTCGGGCGTCCCGGTAAAGATGGTTTCCGCGCAACCGGTGAGTATAACGGCAAGAGATACGACACAGATTATTAGTATCGTATACTTGATTTGTGATGTCATCCCGGATACCTCCTTTTCTCTCGCCCCTGGAGAGAAATCACATATGTTCTCACCCTAATAAACCATTTTAATATAGAAACTGGGTGAACGTAGATCGGATCTGGCATAGTTGGCGGGAGATCTCTGGATGGATCGCACCTCACCGAGGGCGATCATGTTGCCGCAAGGATCGTTCCGGGGATCAAAAGTCGGAGTGCTCCAACGTATACCATCCTGGAAAGTGGCGTTACCGGCCAGATCACTGGCCCTGATAATCAGTTGCTGCTCTCCCATCCATCCGGGAGGATTTTCGACGAAAGCCGGATCCGGAGGAGCGAATCCAATTCCGTTCCAGGCCGGATCAAAGGGCACATCCAATCTGAATTCCAGTTCCAGATAATTCCCCAAAAACAACGGCTCGAATATCCATTCGTTCTCTTTCCGGAAGTAGTAATCCTCCGCCGCATCTAGATTATATTTCCAACCCTTGATGGCGGAACCGGGAGGATCCTCAGGATGATCGTGGCCGGCGAGCTTGATGTAGAATTTAAATCGGAACAGTATCTTCTCTCTATCGTAATCGTGAACCCTTTCATAGGCGGTACAGGTATCCCCACGGTAGAAGTAGGCGGTCTTAAGCCCGATAATAAGGGTATCGGTATCGAGGGGGCGCCAATCCATGTTTCCGGGATGATCTTCATCCGCCCTGGTGAAGGGGATTGAATCAAATCCTATGGTCACGTCATCGATGGTGGGAGAGTGATTCCCCACGAAAAACACCTCCGCGGGGGTATGATCGTATTGATACTGCTCGTCGTACGATCTTACCAGGAAGGTGTAGTCGTAAGAGCCCACGCGTATGGTGACCGAGTCCTCATCCGAATCACAATTGGTATCCTCCGCCAGTTCGGGCAACCACCAGCGCGTGTAGGAGGCCAGCGAACCGTCCAATCCCTGTCCCAGCCAGCTATACTGGTAGCGGAATTGAATCGGTCTGACCGGATCGGTGTATTGCAGGATGTCCTCTTCGTCATCCCAGCCCAGATAGTGCAACAGGAGCCTCGAATTGTAGGGCAGGGTATCTATATGGGACGGATCGAAATTGACGGTGCGGATGGCCGTATCGCCGTTTTGTTTGGTAAAAAAATTATCACCGTGCAGAATCCGGACATCGGGATCGTGGTTGATAACCGTATGGTACACTCCTACCCCGCTGCTTACGTCGGAACGGGAAAGAGCACCGGCTTCGTCCCGGGCAATCACCTTTAAATAAAAATCGCCGCTGGGCAAATAATCCCCCTCCAGGGAATTCTCTATGGTCACCAGCACGGTTTCGTTCTCCACCGGAATATACCATTCGGGAGAACCGTCATTATTATCGTCCGGGTAGGTTTTTCCGCCGTATACCCACCGGTATCCATTGATCGAGCCGCTAACGGTGGTAGCGAAAAACTTGACGCTCAGATCTTCAAACATGCTTATGGTGTCCAGATTGGACGGATCAAAGGGAGTCCAGGTTCCCAATGAATCATACCAGAATTCCACTTCCGGCACCCCTTCGACCTCGGCCACGAACTGCAGCCTGGCCGGGGTTTTATCCATCAAACCTCCATCGTCCACGGCCACGATATGGAAGGCCTGCCGGTTGCTGCCCACGAAGGTTACATCGTCATACCCCTCGAAGATAAAGACGGTATCGGTAGCGGTGGTTATATTGGCTCGCAGCAAATCCTCCCGGCGGGCTTCGGGATTCCAGTCCAGCTGATCGATTTCCGGCTCAATATCCGGTCTCAAGGTTCTCAAAGTATCCGAACGGTACCACAGGAACCTGGTCACCACTCCATCCTGATCCTCTCCATGCCAGTACAGATGGACCTTGTACTTGGCATTGGTGGTCTCCGGAGGCGCTATCGTCAGGTGGGTTTCGGGAGCCCTATTTCTGTCCAGGGGATCTACTTCCTGCCGACAGGCCGGTAAGAGCAACGACAGAAATGTTCCGGCGAGCACTATTAACCCTATAATTTTACTGGAATTAAAGCGTATCATATCCACCCTTCTCAATTATGTCAATCACTGACAATCAATCTCATAATCTGTATATAATATATGTATTTGGATTTTTACATGTCAATGAAATTCGGACTCTGAAAATTCGATTTTGGGGATAAAAATAGGGGAAAAAACCAGCCGGCAAAGGACAATTTCCCCTTCTTTAAAAGTTGTTCCCCGGCCGTATAAATCCCGGGGCCCTCCACCGTCTCCCCGCCTTCGCGAAGGCAAATGGCCCTCAATGCTAATAAACCAATTTGATGTAGAGGCTCGGAGTTCGGATGTCACTGCGGGCGTAGTTGGCCAGAGACCGCAAAACGAACCGCACCTCACCGGGTTTGCTCATGTTTCCGCAGGGATCCAGGGGAGGATCGAAGGTCGGGGTGCTCCAGCGGATTCCATCGTAAAATTGAGCGTTACCGGTCAGATCGCTGGCCCTGATAACCAGATCCTGCTGCCCCATCCAAGCGGGAGGCTGATCGACGAAAACGGGGTCCGGTACCGGCAGCCCCCCCCCGCTCCAATCCGGATCAAAGGGAACTTCCAGCTTGAATTCCAATTCCAGGCAGTTACCGTATTGCAGGCCATCGTAAATCCATTCATTCTCCTTGCGGAAGTAATAATCCTCGCCACCGTCAATCAAGTATTTCCAGCCTTTGATACTTGATCCGGGGGGATCCCGGGGATCATCGTGCCCCCTTAATTTGATCAAGAATTGGAAACGGTATTTGATTATCCGGTCATCGTAGTCAAAGGTCCGCTCATAAGCGGCCAGGGTGTCCCCGCGGGCGAAATAGGCGCCTTTGATGCCCACGAAAAGGGTATCAGTCTCTATTCCGTGCCACTGTATCGAAGTGTCCTGTCCGTTGGTGCGCCAGGAATCGAATCCTATCGCCACCTCCTCGATGGTGGGAGGGTAATTCCCCACGAAATTTACGCGGGCCGGGGTATTATCGTATCGATACTGCTCGTCATACGATCTCACCGCAAAAGTATAATCGTAGGAACCCACCCTGATGGTGACCGAATCCTCGTCGGATTCGCACCTGGTGTCCTCCGCTTCCTCGGGAAGCCACCAGCGGGTGTAGGAGGCCAGCGAACCGTCCAGCCCGTGCCCCAGCCAGCTGTACTGGTAGCGGAACCTTATGGGGCGTACCGGATCGGGATATTGCAGGATATCCCGGTCGTCGTCCCAGCCCCGGTAATGTATCAGCAACCTTGAATTGTAAGGCAGGGTGTCGATGCCGGGATCGTCAAAGTATATGCTGCGGATGGCCGTATCGCCGTTCTGCCGGGTGAAAAGGTTCTCCCCGTACAGGATCTCCACGTCGGGATCGTGGTTGATGACGGTGTGAAAGAGGCCTTGACCGCTGGCCGGATCCGCCCGGGAAAGGGCGCTGGCGTCATCCCGGGCAATAACCCTGAAATAAAAATCTCCGCTGGGCAGATAATCCCCTTCCGGGGCATTCTCGATAACTACCGTTACCGTTTCATTTTCCACCGGAATATACCATTCCGGATGTCCATCACCGTTTTCATCGGGATAGGTTTTTCCCTGGTACACCCACTGGTACCCGTTTATGGAACCGTTAATGGTTTTACCCAGGAACTTGACGCAAAGATCCTCGAACATGCTGAAGGTATCCAAGTGGGCGGGGTCGAACGCTCTCCATTCACCGTACCAATCGTACCAATACTCCACCTGGGGAACTCCTTCAACCTCGGCCTGGAACTCCATCCGGGCCGGGGTCTTATCCAGCTTTCCCCCGTCGTCCACGGCGGCGATATGGAAGGCCTGGCGTTTACTCATGGAACCTTGCTTGCTGTCGTAGCCCTCGAAGAAAAAAACCGAATCGGTAACGGTGGTGATTCTGGATTTCAGCATGTCCTCGACCCTGGCTTCCGGATTCCAATCAAGCTGGTCCAGCTCCGGCTCGATATCGGGCCTCAAGGTTTTAAGAGTATCCGAACGGTACCACAGGAATCTGGTAACCACTCCATCCTTGTCCTCCCCGTACCAGTATAGGTGGACCTTGTATTTGGCGTTGCACAATTCCGGGGGGGCCACGGTGAGGAAGGTCTCCGGGGCCCGGTTTCGATCCGGAGGTTCCACTTCCTTTCGGCACGCCGGAACGCTCAACATCGAGAATACCACGCAAGGCACAAGCATAAGCGGTATCATGGATAATCTTGATTTTTCGCTCTGCATAGGCATTTTCCTCATTTTTCCCGCGGTCCGGCCGGATATTTTCGCCGGAATGCATATTAATAATATTTGTATTTGAATATTTGCCTGTCAATCGAATTCCATGATTAGCATTGGATTTTAAATGCGCCGGAAGGCCAAAATTGTCCGCCGCCGCACCTTTCGACGGCCAGCGGGGATATCTTGATGGATCCCGGACGGATTCTATCCGGCCGCGGTCAGCTATTCACCGCTGACGTCGGAGTAATTACAGTATATTCCGAAAACCTTCCATAAATTCAACAGAAAGAACAGGCGGTTCTCCCGGAGCCGCTTATTCTCGCAATTCACCAGCACCTCGTCAAAATAGCGGTTTATGGCGGGTACGATCCCCGCCAGGATGTCGAAACACCGGAATCGGTTCCCTCCCTGGCGTAAATTCACCAGTTTCACCGCGGCGCGGGAGACTTCCTCCAAGAGTTTTCCTTCGCTCTCTTTCTCAAACAGGCCGCTATCGAAATGCAGCTCATCCACTCTCCCCGAGGCCAATCCCTCCAGTAGCCGATAGCGTTCCGCTCTGGAGACGGACTTTTTTCTCAGCGGGGGGGGAATGATGTTGGTTATCCTTTTCATGGCCAGCACGAAATCGGTCAGGGTTCCCGATTTTCTCATATCCTGCAGCACCATGACCATCTTTCTAGCTTCCCCGGGGAGCTCCCAGGCTCCCGCCAGCACCGCCGTGATCAGGTCGTGGTCCAGCTCTTGAGATCGGAGAATGGTGTAAAATCTCTGCGCAAAAAGTTCCTCTATCTTTCTTCCCAGCTCTTCCCCGCCGGCCGGAGATGAAACCAGCCCCTCCTCGGCAAATAACTCCAGGCTGCGCGCTATGGCCGCGGGAAGGCTTACCGGCAGTTCTTTCTCTATCAGCATCCTTAGTATCCCCATGGCATTTCGGCGCAACGCGTAGGGATCCTGGGAACCGGTGGGTTCAAGACCCTGGATAAAACATCCGCTGATGGTGTCCAGTTTATCCGCGATGGAAAGATAGATACCTCCGGGAGTGGCGGGCATCTCATCCCCCGCGAAGCGGGGAAGGTAATGTTCGAATATCGCCTCGGCCACCGCCCGGTTTTCTCCCGACACCAGGGCGTACTCCCTGCCGATGTAACCCTGGAGCATGGTGAATTCCTTGCCGTCCTTTACCATCTCACTGGCCACGTCGGCTTTGGCCAGGAAGGCCGCCCGGGCCAGGGTGCCGTCCAGCCCCCGGTCCTTCTCCCGCCGGGAAGACACAAGCCAGCGGGATAGGGCCCCAATGCGCCGGCTTTTTCCGGCCAGGGTCCCCAGGCCTTCCAACCATACCACGCCTTCCAATTTCCCGGCCATCTCCTCGATCGGCCGGGAAGTATCCTCCCGGTAGTAAAACTCGGCGTCGGCCAGCCTGGCCTGCAGTACCCGCTCGTATCCCTTGAGGATTTCCCCCTTATTCTTTCTCGCTCCGTCGGCGAAAGCGATAAAATTGGATTTAAGCTTTCCCCCCTTGCCCTGCACGGAAAAGTACCGTTGATGACTCTTGAGGGCGGTAATTATAACCTCCCGGGGCAGTTTGAGGAAAGACTTGTCGAAATCTCCGGCCATGGCTACGGGAGATTCAATAAGGTTCGCCACCATGGCACTGAGATCCTCATCCTCGACTATTGTTCCCCCCACTGCGGCGGCGCTGGCGGCGGCCAGTTCCTCCACCTTACGCCGCCTTTCTTTTTGGTCCAGGATCACCCGGTTCTCCCGCAGCAGGGAATAATAATGTTCTATGCCCCGCACCGGCAGACACTCCTCGAAATAGGGCGATAGCCGGGTAACCGGTTTCGAGTCCAGGGAGTAGGTCTTGAAAATCAGAGGCTTGTCTCCCAGATAGGCCATTATCCAGCGAACCGGCCGGGCGAACCGGAAACCGCTATCATCCCATTTCATCGTCTTGGGGAATTTGATGGAAGATATCCACCGGGGGAGGTATTCCTTTAAAAGAGATACGGTCGATTTTCCTTTGATCTTTTTCACCAGGGCCAGATACTCGCCCCTCTCCGTTCTGATCCGGGAAAGCTTACCCACCGGAACACCCTGGCGTTCGGCAAATCCGGCGGCCGCCCGGGTATAATTTCCCTCCCCGTCCAGGGCCGCCGATATCGGCGGTCCGACGACCTGCTCCTCCCTGGCCGGCTGATTGGCCGGAAGCCCCTGGACATGGCCCACCAGCCGGTTGGGTGTGCCGGTAACGTAGAGCGAGTCAAAGTTAAGCCGTTCCGCTTTGAATCCATCCTCGAAAAATCCGGTCAGCTGGTCAATGGCTCCGTCTATATAACCGCTGGGAAGATTCTCACAGCCGATTTCCAATAAGAAATCTTTTTTCATCGCCCCTCCTTCCCGCGGGAGGCCCGGGGGGCCAGCAGGGGAAATCCCATTTTTTCCCTTTGGGCGACATAGGCTTCGGCGATCCGGCGGGCCAGATCCCTGATCCTGCCGATGTAGCTGGTTCTCTCGGAGACGCTGATCGCTCCGCGGGCATCCAGGAGATTGAAATAATGGGAACACTTGAGAACGTAGTCATAGGCGGGAAGTATCAGCCCGCCGTCCAGCATCCGGCCGGCTTCCTGCTGGCATTTTTCAAAAAAATCGAAATATATCGAAACGTCGGCCCGTTCAAAATGGAACTCGCTAAATTCCCTTTCCGCCTGCCGGTGCAATTCTCCCCATTTGATCCCCGCTCCCCATTCGATATCCATGATATCGTCGACCTTCTGTATATACATGCATATTCTCTCCAACCCATAAGTTATCTCGGCGGAAATCGGATTTAGCTCTAGGCCTCCGGCCTGCTGAAAATAGGTGAACTGGGTGATCTCCATTCCGTCCAGCCACACTTCCCAACCCAATCCCGAAGCTCCCAGGGTGGGGGATTCCCAATCATCCTCCAGCAATCTTATGTCGTGGCGGGAATGGTCGATCCCTATATCGCCCAGGCTTTCCAGGTAAAGGGGCAACACATTCTCCGGTGCCGGCTTGAGGATAACCTGGTACTGATTGAATTGCTGTACCCGGTTCGGATTTTCCCCATAGCGGCCGTCCTTCGGCCTTTTACTCGGTTCGATATAGGCGGCCCTCCAGGGTTCGGGTCCCAGCACCCGCAAAAAAGTGCCGGGATTCATGGTGCCGGCGCCGACCTCTGAATTGTAGGGCGTGATTATCAGGCAGCCCTTTTCAGCCCAGAATCGTTCCAGCGTCGAGAGCAGTTCTTGAAATGTCAAGATCAGTTTACTCCTTTTAACAGTCTCAGCGACCGGGGAAGGCTGTATCCTTCCACGTGGTGAATAAAAAGTTTATGCAGCACTCTCCCCAACTCGCTCCGCTGGGGGGGAGATAGGATCTCCGTGGTTATTCCCTTTACATCTCCTCCAATCATCCTCTCCAGAATCCGGCAGGCGGCGGAGGTCAGGACTTTTCCCCTCTCTCCCGCGCACTCCCCGCAAGTTACCAGGCCGCTGGCCGGATCTATGCTGAACTTCAGGCCGGCCAATGATTTTCGACATCCTCCGCATTCCGAAATGGAGGGCAAAAATCCGGTTTTTTCCAGAACCTTGACCTGCAGGGCGAAGAAAATGATCCAGGGGTCCACAGCCCCCCTCAAAACCGTGATAAACCACTCCCACAGATCAAAAATTCCGCTGTTCGATTCCCTTTCTCCGGTCGATTTATCGATGATCTCCAGGCCCGCCTGAAAAAGGCACAGCCTCTCCAGATCATGGCCGCCGGAGTCAAAAGATACCTGGTCTTCCAGTTCCTTCAATAGCTGCAAATTTCTACCCGCCTTATCGTAAAAAACCACCTCGGCGATATTTCCCGTGCGCAGGCGGCCAAAAAAGGGACTGGTGCTCTTTTTGGCTCCTTTGGCCAAAAAGCTCACCTTTCCCGACGAACGGGTAAGGGCGACGAAAATAAGACTGCTCTCGCCGAAGTCGTATTTTCTCAGGATCACCGCGCGATCCTTGAGAAGGTTACTCACCTCTACCTCACCCCGGATTATATCCCTTTCCCAGCCAATCCAGGAAAAGGGTAGCGATCCCCAGATAAATGAGAATACCGAGAATATCATTAAAGGTGGTAATGAACGGACCGGTGGCCAGGGCCGGATCGATTTTCATTTTTTTGAGCATGAGGGGCACGAAGGCACCCATCAAGGTGGCCCAGATTATGATGATGAACAGGCACATCCCCAGCAACATTCCCAACCTTAGATCCCTCCGCCATAAACTTACGGCGAGGAGCAACACCGCACCCAGCACCAAACCGTTGAGCAGGGAAACCTTCAATTCCCGGAAAAGCTTGCCGCTGGTTTGCACGGCGCTCGTACCACCCACCGCCAGTTCCCTCACTACTATGGCGGAAGACTGAATACCCACGTTACCTCCCATGGCCGTGATCACCGGCACGAAGAACACCAGGGCTAGGATCGATTCGAGCGATCCCTGGAAATGATTCATCACGATGGCGGAGGCGATTCCTCCCAGCAAACCGGTTAGCAGCCAGGGTAGCCTGGCCCGGGAAAGTCTAAGCGGGCTTCTCTCCCAGAACTCCTCGTCGCCGGTACCCGCCATCATGGTGATATCCTCGTTGACCTCTTCTTCAATAACGTCAATGATATCATCCACCGTGATCCGTCCCACCAATTTCCCTTTTTCGTCCAGGACCGGAAGACTGTAGAGATCGTACTTGGCGAAAATGCCGGCCACTTCCTCTTGATCGGTATCGGCGGTTACGGTAACTATATCCCGGGTCATGACTTCGTCGACCCGGCTTTGAGGATCGGCTATCAGCAGGCTTATAACCGGGATTTTCCCCAGGAGCACGCCCTGGCCGTCGATCACGAATATATTCTGGATGTGCTCGATATTCTCGGCTTCCTTTCTGATCAGGGAGATAACATCGGCGATCTTGATTCCGTCCTTTACCGTGAGAAGCTCCCGGGCCATCAGACCGCCGGCCGATTCCTCGTCGAACTTAAGCAGTTCGCTGAGATCTCTATAATCTTCCCGGCTGATATGCCTGAGGACTTCATGTAACAGCGTATTTGGCAGAAGATTCAGCACGTCGGCGGCATCATCGCTGGCCATCCGGTTGATCAGGGGAACTATCTCACCCACTTCCAGGCCTTCCAGGATATCCCTGGTCACGCCCTCGTCGGTCAGGGTGAGAACCTCGCTGGCATAATCGGGCTCCAAGGTGTTAAAAAGGGCCGCCCGTATATCGTGCGGGAGGCGGGAGAGAATTTCGGCCGCATCGGGAGCCTTGACTCCCTCCAGGGCATTACCCAGGAAAGAAATTTCACCCGCTTCAAAGATAGAGATGATGTATTCAACTTTATTTTCCAACTGGTATTCCATAGGCGATCCCAATTTAAAAAATTAGTTTACCGGAAGCCTCAGGATGGAACGAGAAACGCCTTAAGTCAAGAGATTATTGTAGATCTGACCGGGGGATATCATTTGCTTGGTAATTTTATTTGGGGAATGAAGGGCAGCACCGCTCCTCCCGAAATCACCATTTTCAGGGCGTCTTCCACCTGACAGGGGAGGGGTATCGTTTCCGCCTCCGGGACCATTAGAAACATCCCGGAGGTGGGATTGGGAGTGGTGGGGAGAAAAACGTTCACGAACATTCTCTTGTTACCGTTCATATCGGCCATCTCCCAAGTAGAGGTGACGAATCCAATGGCGTAAATGCCGACGCGGGGATACTCGATCATGATGGCTTTCCGGAATACCGTTCTCTCGTGCCGGAGGAATACCTCGCTGATCTGTTTGATGGCGGTATACATCCGGCTAATGAGGGGGATGCGGGTGACGATTTGTTCCAACCAGCTGATTATCTTCCTGCCGATCAGGTTTCCGGCGAAAACCCCCGCCGCCAATATCAATAAAATAATGGCGATAAATCCCAAACCGGGGATATCGAGAAAGGGATAGCGGGCCACCAAGGGCTTAAGAATGTTATCCACCGAAACAAAAACATTATACAGGATCCACCCGGTTAATACGGTGGGCAGGAGAATCACCAATCCGGTTAAAAATTTCCTTCTAAACCAACTCATGCCACGGATCCTTTCCCCCGGCATGGATTATACCGGGGAACCGGGAATTCCCCGGAAATGGATCTTTTCCCGGTCCGACCCCCCTGGTCTTCAGTATCCCACATCGCCGTTCTGCGGCGACAACAACATGCTCACTTCAGCGATCCGCTGCCCCTCCAGGCGGTTAACTTGGAAATGGACCACTCCGAAGTCCACCTCCTCCCCCTCCTGGGGCACGCGACCAATCAAGTTATAAAGGAAACCGCCCAGGGTGTCCACATCTTCGGAAGGCAGGGATATATTTAATCGCTGGCATAGGTCATCGAGATTCATTTTTCCTTCCACCAAGTAGTGGTTTTCTCCGATTTGACGGAGGGGGGGCGGTTCATGATCGTATTCATCCCTTATTTCCCCGACGATCTCCTCCAGTATATCCTCCAAAGTCACTATCCCCGAAGTTCCTCCGTATTCATCCACCACGATCGCCATATGCTTCTTTTCCACCTGGAATTCCCGGAGTAAATCCTCGATTTTCTTGGCCTCCGGCACGAAGTAGGCCTCCCGGGTAAAACGATCGATATCCAAGCCGGGGTCCCCCTCCCGGGGGATACGCACCAAATCCTTTACATATAGGATACCCACTATCCGGTCCATGTTCCCGTCGTACACCGGCACCCGGGAGTGTCCGGCCCCGGCCACGCTCTCACGTATCTCATCGAGGGGCAGATGCTTGTCCAGCGCGAAAACGTCGATCCGGGGAACCATCACCTCCCTAACCTTCTTCTCTCCGAATTCGACGATACTGCGCATCAAACGGCTGCCGTTTTCTTCGATGAAACCGTTTCCGCCGTCATCGGTTCCCGGAACCAGGAAAAAAGGGGAGGCTATCTCACGGGGAAGATCGGGGAAGACCAGGGATACCGCTTTCAGGAAAATAGCCGTTACGGGCTTGAGCAGGATATAAAAGGGCCACAGGGGAAAGGAAACCAGGTAGGCGAATCTATCCGCATACTTGATGGCCCAACCAATTCCCCCCACGGTGGAGACCAGGATTATCAATACCATCGCCAGCAAGGGAAACAATCCGGGAAAAAGGAATGCTGAGCGCTGCCCCGTGAAAATACTCTGCAGCAGGCCGGGGAGCATATAGGTTATTATAACGATCCAAGCCACTTCCAGGCCGACCAGGATGAGGATAAGATGCAGGCGATCCCGGTGAAGTTGCCTGGACAAACCGGCTCCCCAGCGGGTGCGGGGAAAAACCCTATCCTCATGCATCCGGGAAACCACGCTGAAGGCGGCCAGCCCTCCGGCGATGACAAACTGGCCCAGCAGGATCAAAAAAAACTCGAAAACGTGAAATGCGTCCAATTGCATGTGGTTACTCCGGCCGCATCAAGCGAAAAGTTTTCCAATCTGCATTCCGGGAAGGAAAGGGGAAAGCAATTTTTCCTCCTCTTTTTCCATGATCCTTTCCTCCTCCGCGCTGCCATGGGTGAATCCCCGGATATGACACAATCCATGCGCCAGTAAACGCAGCAGGTATGCCCGGTTCGACACCCCCCGGCGGCGGGCGCCGTCCACCAGCGCCGGCCAGCAGAGAAATATCTCACCCCGCGGATCGTCCGGCCCCCCGGAGTTAATATCTTCCCCCGCGTAAGAAAAAGTCAATATTTCCGCCGCCCCCCTTCGTCCCCGGTAGGCGCGGTTGAGAAAAGCCATGCGTCCGCGCCCCACCAAGGTCACCTCCACCACGGCTTCTCCCGGTGGGAGACGGGATGCCAACTTCCGCATCCAGGGAGCGGCCCGGTTAAATTCGGTTCTTCCTGCTACCAGGGGATGACTGCCGGTTAGAATCTTCACGAACCTGTTCCTTATCCTGCGCTTCTTCCTCCTGCTTGGGATAAGAAATCCGCGGATGGAATATTCCGGTAAGAAGCTGGATGAACTTTTCTCGGACCACCGCGATGTCGTTCAGGGTCAACCCGCTGTGATCAAGTTCCCCGTCGTTCATCCGGGATTCAAATATTCTGTTCACTATCGCTTTTATCCGGGGAGCGGTGGGTTCCTTCAAGGACCTTACCGCGGCCTCGCTGGAATCGGCCAGCATGATCAGCGCGGTCTCCTTGGAGCGGGGTCTGGGTCCCGGATACCTGAAATCATTGATATTGACGCTGTCGTGAGAATCATACTCCAAAGCCTTACTGTAGAAAAAAGCCATGACCGTGGTGCCATGATGCTCCCTGATTGCATTTATGACGACCCGGGGCAGCTTCTCCCGGCTGGCCAGTTCCACCCCCTCCTTGACGTGCGAGGCCAAGATGAGGGCACTCATGGTGGGGGCTAGCTTCTCGTGTTTGTTGACATTATCGCCCTTGTTCTCGAAGAAATATTCCGGTTTGGCCAATTTGCCGATATCATGGTAAAAAGCCGAAACCCGGGCCAGCAAACCATTGGCGTTGATTTCCTGGGCCACGGCTTCCACCATGTTGCCCACCATCAGGGAATGATGATAGGTGCCGGGTGCCACTATAATGAGTCTCTTCAGCAGCGGGCGGTTGAGATCGCTCAATTCCATCAGCGAAAAATTAGTGGTAACGTTGAAGAGGGATTCGAATATGGGAAGGAGAAACATTACCAGGATCGTACAGACGAAACTGTTGGTGATTCCCCACAGGCCGCCGAACAGAAATCCCTTCAGGGTCATCCCCTCGGTCATTCCGAAACTGGTAATTCCAATGATATAAGCGATCGAAACGTATAGGAACATGGTATAGAAATTCTTTCGCTCCCGTAACTGGGCTATGCTGATTATGGCCGCGGTTCCGGCCAGGATGGATACGAAAAGCGTGCTGGCGGGTAGTTCGGTGTGCGTAATTATCATCAAAGACGCGAACAAGGTAAAAATCAGCGCACTCATAGAACCGAAAAAGGCCGTAGTCACCAGGGAAACAAAAGCCACCGGAATTAAAAAGTCATTAAGGTAGGGAAGTTTTACCACCAGCGCCATGAGCAGCAGGTAGAAAACCAGTATTATGAAAGAAAGGGTGAGCCTTTCCACTTCCTGGGTTAATTTCCGGTCGAAGATAAAGAGGGCGATTCCGAACATGCAGAGGAGAAGGGATATCCTCAGTCCCTTGCCGATAAATAGCAGTATCCGCTTCACCTGGGAGGTGGACAGCTCGACTTGCGTCCGGTAAGCTTCCAGAGCCTTCAAGATTACGATCTGCTTGGCGGTCACTTTATCGTGCTTGGCGACTATTCTCTGATTTTTGCTCACCTGGAAATCCCGGGGCACTTTTTCCATTTGCTCGACCCTCCGCCTCATGGTCTCTTCGCTGTCGTAGATCAGGTTGGGTATGAGGTGGGAACGGACCACGCTGTAAAAGAGTTTCTTTATGTTCTCATCCCGGCCGAAGATCCTCTCCGCCTGGGATAGAATGTTCGATTCCAGTTCGCTCTGATCCACCAGGGGGGCGGAGGGAACCAGCTTTTCCCCCTCTTCCGATATCACCTTAACGTGCGGGTAATCCCTGCGCCGCAGGGGGGAGGAATCGTTTATGATGCCCTGATCCAGAAAATGTTTCTGGAGCTTCAAACCTTCGGCCAGGATCCTTGATCTCATCCCTTTATCGAGGAAAATCTCTACCGGATCCCTTTTCAGGCTGGGAGCTATTTCCTTGATCCAGGAAATCCGTTCGCTTTCGGGAAGGGAATCGATATCCGCAATTTCCGCGATCCTCTCCATAAATACTTTCAGGTCGTCGGGTAGATGCTGGGTCGCTTCTTCGTTCTTTCTGTACAGGGGAGAGACGCTGATGGTGGCATTGGCCCGGTTGATCTCGATCTCTTGATCACTATAGGGAACCTTGAAGGTAAATGGTGCTATTACATCGACATCGGCGATATCGCCTTCCTGGAAGAGAATGTCCTGGCTTTTTCTGGTGGGAGGAAACAGGAAGAGGGAGAGAACCAGGAATATCACCACGTATATTATAGCCAGACGCCTTCCATCGATCCTGCTCCGGTTGAGAATGAGCGATTTCAACCGGGCCAGAAATCCGGCGGGGTCATTACCTTCCCTTCCCGTGGAGGCGGGGTCATTCATCTTTTATCTCCGTCCCGGCAGGGACCGCGGCGTCATTATTATTTTCATTCGCCTCCCCCGGAGGGGCCGACGATGGTCTTGAATTCCGGTAACTTAAATTGCTGAAAGCTCTTATTATACGCCTTACCAACCGGTGCCGCACCACATCTTCCTCTCCGAAATGGATAAATTTAATCCCTTCCACTCCCTGCAATATCTCATTCACCGTCAGCAGCCCGGATTTCCCCGGATCCGCCAGGTCTATCTGCGTTATGTCGCCGGTCACTATGGCCTTGGCATTTACCCCCAGCCTGGTCAGAAACATCTTCATCTGCATGACCGTGCTGTTCTGGGCTTCATCCAGCACGGCGAAAGAATTATCCAGGGTCCTCCCCCGCATATACGCCAGGGGAGCTATTTCCAAAACCCCAGAATCGATCATGCGCTGCACTCTTTCCTTGCCCACCAGGTAAGATAAGGCGTCAAAAATCGGCCTGATATAGGGATCGATTTTTTCCTGTATATCGCCGGGTAAAAATCCCAGATTTTCGCCTGCTTCCACTACCGGGCGGGAAACGAATATCTTATCAATTTCACCTTTCTTAAGGGCGGCAAGCGCCATGGCAATGGCTAGAAAGGTTTTCCCCGTACCGGCCGGACCTATGGCGAAGATTACATCGTTATCGGCTATGGCGTCAACGTACTCTTTCTGCTTCAGGCTTCTGGGCACCACGCTCTTTCTGCGGTAGCTGGAGTAATAGACCACCGTTTTGTCCAGGGCGCTGATCCTTTCCGGCTGGTCACTCTCACCCCGCATGACCGCCACCACATCGCCTTCGGTCACGGCCCGTCCGTTACCCGCTATGGTTATCAGAGTCCCCCACACCGCGGAGAGTTCCGCGATCTTCCGGGCGGAACCGATCAAAATGATTTCATCACCGCGGACGGTGATATCGGTTCCGAAATGATCCTCGACCAACCTGAGGTTCCGGTCTTTCACTCCCAGGAGCCTGACCGGATCAATCCCGGCGAAGGAGAGAGTTTTCTTATCTGTTTTGCGCTTCAAGGATAAATCCCTTTAACACAAAACTCCTGGCCGAATCTCAACAAGCCAAGAGTTATGTGTGTAAATGCTTTTATTACCGGCGCTTTCACTCGGACAGGGATTCATCCCTGGGAATCACCAGGTCCTGATCGGGGAAAATCAGGTCCGGATCCCGGATCCCGTCCTTGTTGGCCTCATACAGCAGAGGCCATTTACGGTAATTATCATAGACTTCCCAATAGCCGGCGATCTTTGCCAGCCATTCATCCTGCTGCACCTGGTGCCGCCGGGGCCAGTTCCGCGGTATCTTGAGGGTCCAACCGGCCAGTACCCAGTCCGGATCCTCGATAAGTTCCCAGTTCGCCCTCCAGATTCTCGTCCATTTCAGCGGATCGCTGTAAATTTCCTCGTACCCGGCCAGGTTCCACAAACATTCCCCGTACTGTAAAACCCATTCCTTGGGAAGTTGTTCCAGTTCCTGGAGTTGCTGGTTCAATTCATCCAGCTCGGTGGTTAACCTGGAATAATCGCGTTCCGCGTCGCGAAGCTCTTGAGTCATGGTCCGGATATCCTGCTTATTCTTCTCAAACTGCGCCTGGGCGTCCTCGGACCTCCGGGTTAAGCTTTCCAGTTCACCGGCCAGCTTGGCGCAATACGCTTCCCTGTCTTTTTTGGATAATTTCTGGTATTCTTCCTCTTCGTAATATTCACCTTTGGTAATGTCGATAGACCGCGGTTCGTACCTGCTGCAGCCGGACACCAGAACCAGGATAACAGGGATGAAAATTAATAATTTTATTGCTTTTTTATTAAGCATGCCCTCTTCTCCCCTTGCTCTGTTATTCCCTGCCGCTGCCTTTTTTAAGTTCGTTCACTTTCTTCCTGATTTCGGCCGGCTTATCTTTAATCAGCTCTATTTCCTTGTTTTTCTTGGCTAATCTGGTTTGGAGATCCGCCACCCTTTCACCGGTTTCCGCCATTTCCTGTTCATATGTCTCAGCATCCAGCCTGGTTTCATCCAGGGTAATGAGCCCCGTATCACAAGGCGGTGCTTCCCCGCACCCGCCGTTAAAACCTCCCAGTAAACCCATTAGGAACAAGAAGATTAGCCCTCTGCCCGCTAATTTCATAAAATCCATTCCTCCCTTTTGTAATACTATCACTTGACTAACAGATACGTTAATATTGCAGCGTCTTCATGTCAAGCAAAAAGCCTCCGCTACCAGTTTACGCAAAAAACGTGCCTTAAAGTTCCTCATGGTTTCTCATAGTCCTTATTAATCAGCGGTTAGGTCCTATCCTTCCTCTTTTTCTATCCTTATATGCAACTCGCGGAGAATCTCCTCTTCCACTTCCGAGGGCGCCTCTTCCATGAGGGAAGCGGCGCTCTGCGTTTTGGGAAAGGCGATATAATCCCGGATTGAGCTTTCCCCTCCGATGATCATGGCCAATCTATCCAATCCCAGGGCTATTCCCCCGTGAGGCGGACCTCCAAATTCGAAGGCCCGCAGCAGAAATCCAAATTTCCTCTCGGCCGCGGCCTGATCCATGCCAATAATCTTGAACAGCTTTTCCTGCAGCTCCCGCCGATGAATTCTTATAGATCCCGATCCCAGTTCGGTCCCGTTACAAACCAGATCGTACAGATGGCCCCTGACCCTGCCGGGATCCTGGTCCAGAAAGGGAATATCCTCCTCCAACGGCATGGAGAAGATGTGGTGAGCCGGTTCCCATCCCCCTCCCTCGACAGGCAGAAAGAGGGGGAATCGGTTCACCCACAGAAATTTGAATTCATCGTTTCTCCCCTTCAGCAGATAGGTGCGGCCGAGGTATAGACGTAAATCCCCCAAGGACTTCTCCACCGATTCCCGGCTACCGGCAACCAGCAGCAGCAGGGACGGATTACCGGTACCCGCCTCGAAAAAGGATAATATACGATCCATTTCATCCCCGCCGAGAAACTTATCCAGGGGGGAGGAGAGCCCGGTTTCATCCACCTTCACCGTGGCCAATCCCTTGGCGCCGGCACTCTTAACCTGTTTCTCCAGTTTTTTTATCTGGTTGTTGGAAAAGGCCGTCCCCGGAGGAAAGGAAATGCCCCTTACCACTCCCCCTTGCCGCACGGCCGAGGCGAAGGCCTCAAATCCGCTCTCCGCGAAGAGCTTCGAGCAATCGGATATTTCCAGTTCGAAGCGCAGATCCGGTTTATCGCTTCCGTACCGCGACATCGCCTGCTCGTAATCGATGCGGGGGAAGGGGTCCCTCCGGCCCTTATCCGCCTCACCGTAAAATAGCTCCTTGATCAGACTCTCGGTAACCGCGAATACCTCTTCTTCGGTTACAAAGCTCATCTCGATATCGATCTGGGTATGTTCCGGTTGACGGTCCGCCCGCAGGTCTTCGTCCCGCAGGCACCGGGCCAGTTGGAAATAACGGTCGAATCCCGCCACCATTAAAATCTGCTTGTAGAGTTGGGGGCTCTGGGGCAGGGCGTAGAATTTACCCGGTTGAAGCCTGCTGGGGACCAGGTAATCCCGGGCGCCTTCCGGGGTTCTCTTTACCAGCATGGGGGTTTCTATCTCGAGGAAGCCTTGCCGGGACAGGAAATTCCTGGTTTCCAGGGCCAGGCGGTGACGTAATTCCAGGTTGCGCTGCATCTTGTCCCTTCTCAAATCGAGATAGCGGTAGCGTAACCGGAGATCATCGCTCGCCTTTATCTGGTCGGACACGTTAAAGGGAGGCACCTCGCTGCGGTTGAATATTTCGATCTCTTCCACCACGATTTCCACTTCACCGGTGGCCATTTTAAGGTTGACCATCTCCGGCGGTCTCTTTTTGACCGTGCCCCGGCAGGCAATCACATCCTCCGCCCGCAGAGATACAAACAACCGGTGAAGGGAAGGTTGGCTCGCCTCCACCACCAGTTGAATCAATCCCGTTCTATCCCATAAATCCAGAAACGTCAAATCCCCGAATTCCCTCACCTTCTTCACCCATCCCGCGATGGTCACGTTTCTTCCGGTATCGGCGCCGCCCAGCTCTCCACAGCGGTGTGTGCGTTTCCATTTAGGGTCGTAATGATACTTAACCGATCTCTCCAAGATCTTGTTCCCCTTTATTTTGGAAATATGTTTCCAGGTTCGAAAACGGAATCTTATCCTGCTGGTTGGTGATCAGATTCTTGACGGTCGCCTCGGATCGACGCAACTCATCGGAACCGATAAATATCGCGTAATCAGCTTTCGCATCCACCGCTGTTTTCAACTGCTTCTTCATGGAGCGCCCCGATAATTCGACCTCGGCCTTCAATCCCAGCGAACGGAGGGCACGGGCCCGCGACAGTGCCACCGGATACCCTCCCTCCTCCAGAATAATGAAGAAAACGTCGGTTTTCTCCCCCCCCATTTCTTCCAGGACTGAAGGGGGAATATTCTCCACCAGGCGCTCGATCCCGGTGGAAAAACCGACCGCCGGGATGAAACCGGCCCCGCAATCCTGGGCCAGGCCGTCGTAGCGACCGCCTCCGCAGAGGGCGTTTTGAGCTCCCTTGCCGGGGAGAACGATCTCGTAGGCGGTTTTGGTATAGTAATCCAGGCCCCTGACCAGCAGAGGATCCAGGGTAAAATCGATCTCCATCCCTCTCAGTATATCTTGCAGGGCGTTGAAATGATCCCGGCACTCCGCGCACAGGTAGTCGGTGATAAGGGGCAATTTCCCTTTTATCTCCTGGCAGTCCTTACAGTCAAAAATCCGCAAGGGATTGACCTCGATGCGGCCCTCGCAATTCCCGCACAACTCCTCCCTGTAGTGCTGGAGCGTATCCTTCAATCTCTCCGTGAATCCCGGCCGGCAGCGGGGGCAACCCACGCTGTTCAACCGAACCTCTATCCCCTGGAAACCCAGGATCCGGAAGACATGCAGGCTGAGATCGATTATCTCGGCGTCCACGGCCGGGTGGGAGGATCCTATCGCTTCGGCTCCGAATTGATGAAATTGACGGTATCTGCCGGCCTGAGGCCGGTCATAACGGAACATCGGTCCCAGGTAGTAAAAACGGGAAAGCCCTCCCCGCCGGGTGAGGGCGTTCTCGATGAAGGCTCTCATCACGGGGGCAGTATTTTCCGGCCTCAGAGCAAGATTCCGGCCTTTTTTATCCTGGAAGAGATACATTTCCTTGGAAACGATGTCGCTACCTTCTCCCACCGCCCGTATGAACAACTCGGACATTTCAAAGATCGGAGTCCTTATTTCCGAATATCCGTAGCGTTGCGCCGAACCGGACAGCAATCGCTCCACTTTCCGCCACCGTTCCATCTGGATTCCGAAAAGATCCTGCGTTCCTCTGGGTCTCTTGTATTTCATATACGTTCTACCTTTTTTGACCGTCTCAGGTGCCAGATAAAAGCCAGGGCGCTCCCCATCAACACCCCCGCCATATCGGCGATAAGATCGAACACGCTCGAATCACGTTCAGGAAATATACTTTGATAGAGTTCATCCAGCGAACCGACCACCAGGCCCAGGATTATTACCCTCCGTATATCATTCCAGTCAACTGATTTCTTATGGTAACTCGATCCTCGATATAAAAAAATCGCGAAAACGGCGTATTCGAGACAGTGCATTACCTTATCGAATCCCCGCGGCAGGCTGATCCCGTCACCGGGCAGCCGGGGGATTGAGGATAACCCGAATATCACTATGAACCACAGGAAAAGGGGCAACCATCTTTTGATCTTAGCATTCAATCGAGCTTCCTTTATTCGTTTCCGGATCCAGTCCGGGAATATCCACGCAGACAATATAGCGATATTCCCGGTCCCGGTTCAAGCGCGTCGTTAATTTAATCGATCGGTAATCCAGGGAGGCAGTTCCCGGAAAAATTCCAGTTCCTTATCGGTAATAGCGGAGAAACCGGTAATCCCCAATTCCTCCAAGCCGGTTCGCAGGGCCAGGGGCAGGTTTTCCGTTATCGAGGGCAACCGGTCGGTAAATCCCTTCAGTTTCCATGACTCCAAGGAATTATCGGCCGCGATCAGTATCTCGGGATATACGTCTCCCACGCATAGGATTTCCAGTTGTCCTTTTTTGATCTGTCCTCTATCCAGTATATTCCGGTATTTATTCAGTCCCAGTCCCCCCGCCCGGTAAGCATCGAAAAGAACTCCGAAAACAACCTTCTCCTCCCCGTTTCTGGAACCGGTGAATTCTATCCTTTCCCCCCCGGGATCAATGGCGTAGCCGGATCTTTGCAGGGCCAGTAAGGGGGAAAGGTATCCCGCGGCGGAACCGGGGTGAGTGAAAATTATCTTGCCCGAGTTCAGGAGAGAGCGATCGGTTTCCGGTTTAATAATTACCACTCCCGGAGAATAAGGATGGCCGGGGCTGGAGTGGGCCACAAGCGAACAGGATAATCGCCCCTCCGGCAGGTGAGAATAGACCTGAAGGGAGGTCATTAAATAGAAATCACAATCCCGGGGAGCCTGGCCGGCGGGAAAGTATACCCAGGTAATATCGCCTCCACCCTTCTCCCGCACCAGATCGGCCAGGGCTTCCAGTGCCACAGTGGAAACGGTTGAATCAAAGGCACATACACCGATCCGCACCGGTACATGCCCCATGTAATCCGGCTCCAGGAAATAGGCACCCAAGGCCAGAACGATAACCGCCGCAGCGACCAATCCGGTGGCCCAACGGCCCAGATAGGCCGATGAAATATCGCAGTCTATCCGGGGCAATTTCTTGTTCATGGGCCGCCCTGTTTCTTCGCGGTATTGCCGTCCTTCTCCGATCCCTTTCCGGCGGGAGGACCGAGGATGGTAATTTCGAACACTTCCACATCCAGCAGGTATTCGACTCCTTGGGGAACGATCACCTCCGGTTCCAGCCGGTAGCTTCCCGGTGTGCGGGCGGTGATATTCAGGATAACGGATACATCATCCGCCTCGATATTTTTCACTATGTCTTCCGGGCCTTCTATGGTCAGGGACACGACCCGGGGAGAGTATTCCACCTGCAGAGTGCCATCGTCCCGCAGTAGGGTGGGAGGAATGTTGGCCAGGGTACGAAACGCTTTTTTGTGCACCTCCATTTCGATCAATACTTTATCGGGGATGACGGTTACATTCCATTCGCCCAAAAAGAGCTTTTTTTCCTCTTTAATCTTCCCTTTACGGTTGCGTATCTCCATCTCTTCCGTGGAGAGAACACTGATTCCATTGACGATACTGGAGGCGCCCTTGATCTTTACCCGGGAGGGGATGATGACCGGCTGGGAAGTTATGATTATATCCCCCGGAATATCACCCTTGTAGGCGATCTTCACCGGAACCGATTTGGTTATTATCGACTCAAAATTCAAAACCAGGGTTTTGGGATTATCCACCAATACATCCCGGGAATCAAAATCCTCGGATAGATTGAGCATGGAGGCCGACAACGTGATGTTGTGCCTACCCTTTTTCACCAGGGAGAGATCGACGGTGGCTTTCATCCTTCCCAGCAGCCTGAGCTTCATCAGGGCACTTCTCGATCCTCTGATGGTGACTTCTATAAACTCCGGCACCTCGTGGATAATGGTCAGGCTGTCCGGGATCCCGACCAGGACCAGGGGAACCCGGAAAGCCTGGCTTTCCCCCTGTTGAGCGGTAACGTGCAGCCACAGAAATATGGCGAAGATAAGGGAGACAATCTTGGCCCCGAGGTTCTTGGATATGGCTTTAAGTATTTTATCGATAATCAACTGGAAACCCTTCCTGTTTCTATAACTTACGCTGGCTGATAACGCGAAGTTTCTGACCCTGCCGGATCTTGGAACTCTGTCCCAATCCATTCAGGTCCCGGATTTGCTCGACGGAGATACTGTATCTCTTGGCGATCCCCCACAAGGTCTCCCCCTGGGCCACCACGTGGATGGTTAAGACGCGGGCCGGTCTGTTTTTACCCGCTACCGGGTGATCGGTAAAATACCGTATTATCCCGCGGGAGATCGATTGGGCCATACCTTGAAGGACCGCCTTCTTTCTGATCAGGGCGACATCTCTCCGGTTTGAAATAAAGGCCGCTTCGACCAAAACGGAGGGCATGCTGATTCCTTTCAACACCATGAAACCGCCCTGCTTGATCCCGCGGAAGGGAATGGCCTCGAAGGAGCGCAGTTCCTCCCCCATATATTCGGCCAGCAGGGAGCTCTGGTGCATGGCATCATTCTGGGCGAAATCGAAAAGGATCGATTGCACGTCATCCTCTATCTTCTCATGCTCATCATGCATCTCCAGCAGCATGTTCTCCCGCTCGGCCACGGCCGCCGCGTCCTTGTCGGTGGCCCCTTTCAGGGAGAGAAAGAAGATCCCCGAACCTCGGGAGTGAGAGGATCTGTGCCCATCCAAATGAACGCTTACAAAGCAGTCTCCCCCATGACTCCTGGCTATCTGCACCCTCCTGTACAGACCCACGTCGTAATCTCCATCCCGGGTGAGAATGGCCCGGAAACCCTCGTGTTTGTCAATCTCCGCGGCTATCATCCGGGAAAGGGTGAGAACGATATCTTTCTCCATCAGCCCGTAGGCCTTGGAACAGGCCCCCGGTTTACTGCCCCCGTGTCCGGGATCGATTATGATTATATGGTCGCCGCTACGGGCTATCTTTTCGGTACGGTCTTTGATCTCTTTTCTCTCCCGGCTGGAAATGACTTTTTGCAGATCGATCACTATTCGGTGGGGATGATTGAGTTTGGGTTCCAGGGTAAAGTGGTTGAATTCCGTATCCCGGGGAAGATCCAACACCACCTGGGCCCGGGTGCGCAACCGGTTCACCCGGATTCGGGTGAGCACCCCGTCATTTACCTCCAGATTCTTTATGTCTGAATAAAACCGGCCGGAAGGGATATTGATCACTATCCGGTGGGGCTTGGTCAGCACCTTGACTTCATACGGCACTTGCCGGCTAAGATCCAGGACCACCCGGGTATGCTGGGGAGCCGTCCAGTAACGGATTCTTTTTACCCGCCTCTCGGCCGGAGCTGATTCCGCCGCCTGGAGGTAAGGGGATAAAATACTTACCCAGCAGAAAAGAAATATTATTCCGTTTCTCTTATTAATGAGCGACCCCGGCATATCCCGCCACCCTGCAGAAATTAAACTTACGGATATCCATCCACTAACCGGATAGTCTATTTGCTCCAGCCATGGTTGACAAGAAAAATCGGATAATTAAAAGCCAGAATACCGTTCCCCGGTCAGTCGTAATAGACGCCCTCGGGAATGATATAATTCAACGGATTGCGGGGTGTTTTTCTAAAAACCACCTCATAGTGCAGATGCGGACCGGTGGATCTGCCGGAGTTCCCGACCAAACCGATTATCTCTCCCCGTTTGATGCGTTGACCCCGTTTGACCAAGATCTTCAAGAGGTGTCCGTACTTGGTTTTGAAGCCGTTGCCGTGGTTAATCTCGATCGTCATACCCATGTTGCCGTTTTTCTTGGCCAGGGTCACCATCCCGTCGGCCGTGCTCATGACCGGGGTACCGATACGGGCAAAGTAGTCCACTCCATTATGGCGGGCGATCCTGCCGGTGAAGGGGTCCATTCTTCTACCAAAACGGCTGGAGATAAATCCTCCCTTGAGAGGCCTTATGGAGGGCGTGGAATTCCGGATGTCGTTTTCCCTTTCCAGGATATCTATTATCTCGGCGTAACTCTTCTTCTGCAGGGCGGACTGGCGGACGATACGGTCCAGATCCCCCTCGAAATCCGAGAATAGCAGATCGGTGGCGCTCAACTCCCTCTCCATCAGGACCGGTTCCGGTCCGCCCACTCCCACCTGCCAAACATCCTCGGAGATCGGATCCAGATTGGCCATCAGCCGGGCGCGGTTCTGCAGCTCGAAGTTAACGCTCATTTTTTGCCTCAGATCATCGATCTCCACCTGGAATGCTTTGATGCGGTCGGTCAGATTTTCATTTTCACGCTCCAACTCTGTCAAAGCCCGCGAATCCACTTCTATTTTCCAATAGTGCGCCACCATCGATATCGAGACCACCAGCAGGGAGATTATTACGGTCAATACTCCCAGGGTCAGGATTCTATGTATCCTGATCGATTTGACTCCCGCGTTCCCGCGGCGGACATATAAGAATGTGAAATATCTGTCCATTTTTTTCCCAGCCGGTCATCGACTCCCGTACTATCTCTTTTTCGGAAAATTACCCTACTTTTGTCCACCCGAACTGTCAAGCAATATTTCCGCCGATCAACGGTGCAAGGTATGTTCCATTTACTGGTAGGTGACAAAAAGGGCGGAGGATTCCACTCCACCCTTAGAAATGAGTCTCTAAGTTGTTTATAGATTTAGTCTTTCACGTATCCCTTAAGATATTTGCTGCGGGTGCTGTGACGCAGCCTGCTGATCGCCTTTTCTTTGATCTGGCGGATTCTTTCCCGCGTAAGGTGCATTTTCCCGCCTATTTCCTCCAGAGTGAGAGGCTCCTCACCTTCCAACCCGAAATAGAGCGATAGAATCATCCTTTCGCGATCTGTAAGGGTGCTGAGCGCCCTTTGCATATCATCGCTAAGGGCATTAACATAGGTCATCTCGTCTGGAGCGGCCTGGGTATCGTCGGCCAGATAATCCACTAGCGAATTTTCTTCCTGATCGTTATTGAAGGACGCATCCAGCGACAGATGGCTGTTGGCTATCTTCATCGTGTCCCTGACTTCTTCGTGGGAGAGATTCAGCTTCTCGGCTATCTCCTCTACCTCCGGGGTGCGTCCCAGCTCCTGATCCAGCTGTCGCGATACCTTTCCGATCCGGTACAGGGTACCGGCCCGGTTCAGCGGCAATCTGACTATTCTGGACTGCTCGGCCAGGGCCTGAAGCATGGCCTGCCTGATCCACCACACCGCGTAGGAAATGAACTTGAATCCGCGCTTCTCGTCGAACCTCTGCGCGGCTTTTATCAATCCCATGTTCCCTTCATTTATTAAATCCGCCAGGGAAAGGCCCTGGTTGACATATTGCTTGGCTATGGATACCACGAACCTGAGGTTTGCCTGAACCAGGCTATGCAGGGCTTTTTCATCGCCTTTCCTTATCTTGCCGGCCAGTTTCCTTTCCTCCTCCCGGGAAAGCAGGGCGGTATTATTGATCTCCTTTAGATAGAGATCCAAGCTCTTCTCTCCCAGGTAATCGTTCTCTTTCTTCTCCGGATACATTTTCTTTCCCCCATACTTAATTTATACAAATTAAGTCGATATGTGAAGGCTTTTGCTTAAAATTCTTTTTCGGATCCTCGCTATTACCTTCACTATCCCCTGTTCCTTTAGCCGCTGGTTATATACTATTCCTTGTAGCTGTACCTAACCAACGCTTCAATAATGAATACTCTCAGGCGGGGTAATTACCGAAGGTATATAGTTGGCAAACGACAACCTTCTACTGTACGAAACACTCCTGACACCGAGTACTAACTAGGCAAAGTTTACACCAATTTTTAAACTATGTCAAGCTAAAATATTGAATTATTATGCCCGATAGACAACTATTTACGGCCAAAATTACGTGTTATCGCATCATTTCTTTTAATTACGCTGTTTTTCGTTGATTTACTATATATTATACTTCCAACTACCTTAAAGCAGCACGATCAGCCGGAAAAATTTGCCCCCTTTCTATCAAATCTTTCCCACTTAAACAAAAACTTAAATAGAAACTTTATCAGTTTTAATGATCTCTCGCTGTTTCATATTTATCTTATCTTTCTTCCTTATCCTTCTCCCCTTTTATCGAATCGATTTCCAACTCCTTTAGTCTTAATTGCTCTTCCAGATCCCTAATCTCGGATACCAGTTTCTTGACCTCTTCATCATCGACCGTCTTATTCCCTCTATGGTTCTGCGCCGTGATGAGATCGTATATCCTTCCCCCCAAGGCGGAGAGATGCTTCTCGGTGGCCCTATTCAAGCCGGCCATCTCTATCTTCTTTTTACCGATCTTGGCCAGTTCATCGGTTTTATCATAGGCGGTACCGTACCAATCTATCACGTTTTTCTTTACCTTATCCCATAAAGTATCCATTATCATTCCTCCGTTTATACCTTACTCCGAATCTCCTTTTTGCTTGAATTTTCCCCCGTTCTTTGACATAAATCGTTCCATAAATTTTCGCCAGGATGGAGCCTTTCATTGAACGGTACAATTTACTTCCTCTCCGACACTCACTTTTCATATCACAGTAACGAAGAGGAAGAAAGCAAAAAACAAGAATATTTCCTCGATTTCCTGCGCCGGATCGAGGGCGCGGATCGACTCTATCTGGTGGGGGATATTTTCGACTTCTGGTTCGAGTACCGCAGCGTGATCCCCCGCTACTATCACCAAATTCTTTTCGGCCTCCAGCGGCTGGGCCTATCCGGAACCAAGATCTTCATCTGCGGCGGGAATCACGATTACTGGTACGGATCGTTTCTCAACCAAACCCTGGGAATCACCATCCTGCCGCGGGAATCGATCCATGACCTGCAGGGGAAAAAGATCGTTATCACTCACGGCGACCTACTCATGCCCCGGGATTACGGTTATAAAATGCTGACCAATATCATCCGCAGCCGGGCGATTATCGCTCTAGCCAGGTTGTTTCACCCGGACCTGCTCTATATTTTCGCCCGGGCCTTCTCCCGCACCAGCAAGGGAATAACCCAGAAAAAAACCAGCCGCAGCGCGCAGGCCATGCTTTCCCGGGCGGAGAATTCCTTATTCACCCAAGGTAACGACACCTTCATAATGGGGCATGTTCATTTTCCGGTGATCAGGCGTTTCGGGGAAAAGACCTTCGTGATCCTGGGCGATTGGGAATCCCACTATTCCTTTTTAAAGCTCCGGGGCGGCGTTTTCTCGCTGGAAAGTTATCAGAGGGAAGGAAACACGCTCAGCGAGAACCGGTGAACGTCTCCCAATTCGTAACTGATCGGCATATATCCGTAATCGAACCTCAGATTGCGGTAGTACACGCCTATTCCCATGGTGGCGCCCTGCACGTAATAAGCGTTCTTGTAGCCGAAGCGGATCGCCAGATACCGTTGATAATTATATTCCATCCCGAAATGGATCTTGGTCTCGTTGTCGTTGGGTACCACCACGTCACTGGCCAGAAGCAGATTGCCCTTCATCCATTGGCGGTTATAGTTATAGACGGCCCCCAACCTAAGTTGCAGGGGAGGGTAGAACTTCTCCACCACGAATCCGGCCTGGGGACCCAGGTTGAGCATGGAGGCGGCGATGGTCAAGCCTTCGATTTTAGTCTTATGGGTGACTCCCAGATCGACGGCGTAACCGGTGGCCGATTCGAAATCGATTTTTTCGTAGATCAGTTTGACCGCGGCTCCGGCGGCGAGGTTGGGAATGACATCCCTGGCGTAGCCGGCGGAAAGGGCCAGGTCGTAGGGGGCGAAGGTGCCGTCCGGGGTGAGCGTGGGGGTGTTGCCATAGCGATCGAGCTCCCCGT
>JAFGPI010000015.1 GCA_016926065.1 Candidatus Krumholzibacteriota bacterium | reverse complement strand
TGGAACTTAGAACCTTGAAATATTTTATTTCCCTGGCGCAACGGGGAAGCTTTACCGCGGCCGCCGCCGATCACTACGTGACCCAGCCGGCCATCAGCGTACAGTTGCGCAAGCTGCGGGAGGAGTTCGGTGCCCGGTTGGTGGAGATGGAGGGGCGCAAGATCGGATTGACACCGGCCGGTAAAATCGTGCTCGATTACGCCCGCAGGATTACCGCGCTGGAAACCGAGCTGCGGCGTGAATTGAAGGATCTGGAGGGGCTGAAGAAGGGGAACCTGGCACTGGGAACGATCGATACCGCAAGTATTTATGTACTGCCGGAGGTGTTCTCGGCCTTTCATGACCGCTATCCCGGTATAGAGGTCAATCTGGAGATATCATCGACTATGCCCCTGCTGTCTAATCTGGCGCGGGGAAAGCTCGATCTGGTGGTGGGAACCCTGCCGGTCGAGGAATCGGAAAACTTGCAGATATTTCCCTTTTACCGGGAGGAGTTGGTGCCGATCGCGCCTCCCGCTCACCCCCTGGTGCGGGAGGGAAAGATCAGCGTGGGGAAACTCGCCGGATACCCCTTTATATCGTTCCAGAAGGAATCGGTAACGCGGCGCCTAATAGAGGACGCCCTGCGGGCAAAGGGGGTGGAGATAAAAATCTCCATGGCCATAGACAGTCAGGAAGCCATACGCAACCTGGTTGCTTCCGGTCTGGGACTGTCCTTTCTTCCCTACTGGACGGTCAAGGAGTACGTCAGCAACGGAACCCTCGCCCTGCTCAGCCTCAGAGGATTCAAGATCGAAAGGCGCCTGGGCCTGATGGTTCCGGCGCGGAGATATCTTTCCACCACGGTAAAGGCTTTTCTGGGAGTAATGCGGGAAGGTCTGGGAATCGATTTCCCGGATGATTTATATATAAATGCCGGATCACACGGACGGAGTACCAAAGAGGGAGATACCGATGAGAAATAAGAGAGAGGTGGCGGTAGAGGCCATACTTTCGGCCGGGGCATTGATAAAGGAGACCTTCGGCAGGGAGATCCGGGGGGAGGTGGAGGAGAAGGATCGCAACGATTTCGTGACCAGCACCGATAGGTTGAGCGAGAAGATGATCACCGAGACCCTTACGCGATCGTTCAAGGATATCGGCGTGCTGGCGGAGGAAAGCGGGATGAAACGGGAAGAGGAAGAATTCTGGATAATCGATCCCCTGGACGGTACCACCAATTTCATCCACGGGTATCCTTCCATCGGTGTCAGTATCGCCCTGGTACAGAGGAGGGAGGTGGTGCTGGGAATGGTCTACGATCCGCTGCGGGAGGAGTTGTTCGAGGCGGTGCGCGGCGGGGGGGCCTTCCGCAACGGCATGCCGATTCGCGTTTCCGCGGCCCGGTCCCTCTCCGAATCCCTCCTGGGAACCGGTTTTCCGTTCAAGGTGTACCAGCATCTCGATTCCTATCTGGAGGTCTTCAAGTACCTGTTTTTACGCTGCCGCGGTATCCGGCGGGCGGGGGCCGCGGTTCTGGACCTTTGTTACGTGGCGGCGGGGAGATTGGACGGTTTCTGGGAGCTTTATCTGAAGCCTTGGGATATGGCGGCCGGGTCCTTGATCGTCCGCGAGGCGGGGGGCAGGGTAAGCGATTTTTTCGGGGGAGAGGATTTTCTGTCCGCGGGGAATATTGTGGCCGGTCCGGCGTCGGTGCACCGGGATATAGTGGAAGCGACCTCCCGTGTATTCCGCCGGGAGGATATCGCGGAGCTGGCCAACTCCCTGATCTGATAATATGGAGGGAGGGATAACCTCCGGCCTTTCCGCCTCAGGGAAAAATTACTAAGCGTTTTAGGGAAATTATACCGCGTATAAAAAGGGGGACCGCCGTTTAATCCGGCGGTCCCCCGCTGCGGATAGGCGCTACATTACTTTGCTGCAGTTTTTCCCCCATACACCCTTGAAGAATCCATGGCCCACGTTATCGGTCACCCATTCCCCTTTCAATTTTCCCTGGGGAACGTGACTCCTGCCGAACCAGGTTCCCTGGAACCAGCCCTGCTGCATGCCGGGGCTTTCGGCGAAGGCGGGGTAGGCTCCGTAATGTCCGGAGAGGAGGCCCATGAAACGTCCCTTGAAGTCGATGTATTTTCCGTGGAACACCTGCTCTCCCAGGCTGTTGATTCCGAAAATACCCCGCAGGTAGCCGGAGGCCATCCCCCTTTCGCTCATCCATACGCCGCGGAACACTCCCCTGCGGATCCCCCGCAGTGCGCCGGTTTCCGGATGGTGGAGCGTGTCGGCGGGGGTGCGCTTCCATTCACCCAGCAGATAACCGTGAGGACATCCGTGCGGAATAATATGGCTCGCTATCATGATGCCGTTACCGCACCGGTCTACCGGTCGGTGCAGGCGCAGGGCTTCCAGCTCGTCCAGGGTGAAGGTCCGGCTGAACGGTCCGGCCTTGAAGGTGAGGAGCGGAGGTCTGACATCGGCGTTGCCGGCGGCGCAAGTGCTGTCGCGCGGCGCCGGAGGAACGATCAACTTTACCTGGATACCGTCGATATGCGGGCAGGTATGTGATACCCACTCGATAGTGGAACGGTCTATGCGGGTAAGATAATCGCGGGCATCGAACTTGATGAGCTTCTCCACCACTATGATGCCGCCCTCGAGATGCATGCCGCCCGTCCAATCGATCTGGCAGCATTCATTCATCAGGGTGTCGGAAACGGTATTGATGAGATTTCCCCAAACGGCCCTCAATCTGAATTTTACCGTGCGAGGGCATTTCTCCCTCTCGATGACCTCTTGTTCTTCGACGATTCTGTCGTTATAGGCCGGTTCGTCGGCCAGGGATTCAAACAGCTCGGGCTGGCCGAAGGCGGGTAGTTCATCGTTTTCCGTGAATCCTCCGGTAGGCGAGTCGAGATCCAGGATGTCTTCTTGAATCACGGGTGTGGGATCGGGTGCAACGGGATCCTTTTCGCCGGTTAACTGGCAGCTCGCCGCCAGGACCAGGAGCGCCAGTGCAAGCAGCGGAAACAATCTTGTCTTCAACGTTCTCCCCCTTCCTTAAAGTAGAAATAAATTCCTCGTTGATTTATGCTTCGAGCGATCATTGAACCATTGCGCCGGATCGATCGATCCGGTAATGTTTTTTCCTTTTACCCGGCCTTATTGCAGGAGCAGTGCCGGAAGATTACCATATAAATTATATTTGATATCTTGTTGTAATAAAAGAAGTTATGCTAATGGAATCCCGCAGCTGCAAGGATCGGGTTTAAATTTGATTGTCCCGTATGGTACACAAAGGTCCCCGTAGTGGCCAGGGCGGTGCAACCTTTGGCCGGCAGGATTCCGTCATCGGGTAGATCCGCCTCCGGTGGAGGAGAAAGAAAAGAGGCCCCAGTCGTTAGGATATGGAGTAGTAGCTCCGCCGTGGGTGGAGGGGACGGATTTATTATTCGCCCAGGGGATCGGCGATCCTTCCCAGAAAGAGGATCGTCTGTGAATGATCTTCCCGGATGGCGAACAGGAAGGGCCGGTCGATCCTGATTTGCTTGACCGGATCTATGCTGGTGATTTCCATTTCCACCAAAGTTACCGCCGCCGCTTCGGTGCCGTCCTCGTTGACGTCGATGAAGGTTTTATGCAAGACATTGCTGATAAAAAGATTGTTCGGAGAAAGATCGGCTATCTTGGAGAAATCCGCCTCGCAGGGCTGGAAAGCGACCTCCATCCCCAGCGCGATTAGGGCTTGATTAAGGGAGGAACCCCAGCGCAGCTTGAATCTGGGCATATATAGAGAAATATCCCGGATTTTCATTTGACCGATCATATCGTCCCAGTTCCTCTCCTCCAGCCAGGATATCAATTCAGCGGTGGTAATACCGGGCTGGGGAAGGAGGAGGGTCATGCTGTAGAGCCCTTCCCCGTATGGCAAATCCACCGCCTGGAAGAGGTCGTTTCCGTAATATTTGAAAAAATCCTTTTGCGCCTGACGCATCATGGGGACTTCAACCGTGGTGTTATCAGCCTTGAGGAAATAGGCCAGCCGGGTATCCTCCGGATCGAATTTCCGGGACCAGTCCCCCTTGAAATATATGGCATTTATCAGATACATCATGGTGGATGGTTTTATCGGGGGGCTAATTATTTTATCTATCTTGCCCCTGGTGTTATCGCTGACCCAGCCGTTTATGGTGGGAACGGCCTGTGGGTCGGAGAAATCGATCCCCCTGACCAGGGCGTTGAAATAGGTCCGGTTGAGATCGATGAACTCGGCGCTTACCGGAAATCCCCTACGATACCAGATCGAATTGGCCAGGGAAAATTCCACCGTTTCGTCCAGTCCGCCGAGTAATTCTATCAGGCTCTGGTAGGAGCGGTTGATTTCCTCCAGGGAAAGGCCCTGCAGGCCCAGGACGGATTCCATGGCCTCCCGGGTCGATCCGTCGGCTCCGTTGTAGGTCATCCCCAAGGCCATGGAAACCGAGAGGGGGGAGATGAAGATGTTTTCTTCCGGGTATTCTTGAGAGACGGCCCGGAACAGGTCGAAGCCGAAGCCATTGGCCGAATGAACCAATTCATTCTCGGAGCCGGTCAGTACGCGCGGGGGGGTATAAGCGGAAGGTTGAACGGCCCTCTCCCCGCAGGCCGGTAACAGGCCCCACCCGCCGGCAATCAACAAGATTAAAGATATACGGATTATCCTGGTCATGGTGAACCTTCCCTGCTATTTGCCATAGATTTACTCGATACTATCTTTTTAGCATCTATGGTGCCGGATGGCCCCGCCGCGAGAACTATTTGTTAACTCCCAATAAAATATGGAGTTACTTTCAAGGAGTGAACTCCTTCCCGGCTCCTGCCGGACCTGGAATGTACCGCACGGTACATATGGCGTCGGTCTGTGTTCAATACGGTACAACCTGGTAAAAAAGTCCTTCATCTTTGTCCTCCGGGGGACGAAAGTACTATTGGGGTTTCAAAGGGAAGTGAGGCTTCAAAGGGAAGGCACGTCGATGAAAGATATAGTGATCTACGGGGCGGGCGGTTTCGCCCGGGAAGTAGCCTTTTTGATTAAAGAGATTAATGCCGGTGCCGCCCGTCCCCGCTATCGTTTTCTGGGATACATATCGGATGATCGGGAGCAGATGGGAAAAAGGGTGGGAGGCGCCGAGGTCCTGGGAGACCGGAGCTGGTTCGCGAAGCGGAAGCGCAAGGTTTGTTGCGTTTTTGCCGTCGGCAATCCGCGCATAATTCAAGAATTGCGTTCCCGCCTAAGATCCTCGTCCGGGGTGGAATTTCCCAATCTTATTCATCCCGGCACCATCCTGGATAAGGAACGGGTGGAATTGGCGGAAGGTAATATCATAACGGCGGGAAATATTTTTACCACCGATATAAAGATCGGCTCGTTCAATATATTTAATCTCTCCTGCACCTATGGTCACGACGTGGTGGTGGAAAATTTTTGCGTCATAAATCCCGGTTGCTGCTTGTCGGGGGGCGTGAAGCTGAGCGATGCCGTTTTGATCGGTACCGGATCCACCATCCTCCAATATTTGAATATCGGGGAGGGTGCCACCGTGGGCGCCGGGGCCGTGGTCACCCGCAATGTCGAACCGGGGGTGACCGTGGTGGGAGTACCCGCCCGGGTATTCGGATAGTCCCTCTCCTCTATTTCCCCGTCGGCGCCGGGAATGGGCGCCCTTAACCTGAGGGGGAACCCGGCGGTCGCGCTTAAACAACCATCGGGGACTTTACCTCTCCACTCCCCGGGGGATTCCGGTTTGCCGGGAGGGGCAAATTCCCCCAGCATCCCCGGATATTTTTGAAACATCTTCCCTTCCCCTGCGTATTTCATGTAGAAGAGTGGCTGCATTAATCCGGAGGTTGCGTTATGAAGAAGTCGCGGGTAATCCTAATTTTATCCATCGCCGTTATACTGGTTATAGGCGGATCGGTGGAAGCGGGCGGGCGTCATAAGTATTGCGGGAGCGACAACGGTTTTGGCCTGTTGCCGGACGATGTTTCCCTCGATTTCGATGACGGCACCCTGGTCATCCAATCGGACGATTATGATCAGACGGTGGAAATAAACGATGAATGCGATCTGTATATTGACGGCCGGAAGATCGAGACCGATCGGGATCAGGAGAGGTTACTCTGCCGTTATTACGAGGATCTGGAAGAGATCATCGAGCTGGCCAAGGAAATCGGCGTGGAAGGAGCCATGCTGGGCATGGGAGGAGCCAAGATCGGCCTGAAAGCGGTCATCAACGCGGCCATGTTGATTCTGGAAGATTACGATAGCGAAGATCTGGAAAAGGAACTGGAGAAAGAAGCCGAGAAACTGGAACGCCGGGCGAAAAAACTGGAAAAAAAGGCGGAGAAAATAGAGGATAGGGCCGACGATTTCAAGAAGACCCATCGGAAACTGAGAAAGGCCATTCCCGAGCTGAAAGAGCTGGAGTGGTTTTAGTACGGCCCGGCAAGAGGGAGCGAGACCGAGATTGTTCCGGAAAGGAGTAGGAGCAAGATGGACCAGCACGTAACGATCCTGGGAGCCATTCATATCGCCTGGAGCGCCATGGGTATAGTAACCGCCCTGATTATATTTACCGCCGTGGCGGGGGGTGGGTTTCTCTCCGGTGATATCGAAGTGATGGCCATTACCACCACCATAGGATCGGCCGTAGGGTTGTTACTGCTGATCATCAGCCTTCCCGGATTGATCGCCGGGGTGGGATTAATCAAACGCCGGTCCTGGGCCAGGATACTGGCCTTGGTGGTTGGATTCTTGAATCTCACCTCCGTTCCCTTCGGGACGATTTTGGGAATTTACACTATCTGGGTATGTTTAAGTGAAGAGACGAAGAGGTTGCTTGTTTCGGGGTAGGGAGGTGAATACTAGATCATGTTGGCTTTGCTTATTGAAATCTATTATTTGATAAGGATGGGAATCTGATTTCCGGTCGGGCTTGATCCGTGGATCGGGCCGCGGAGTGGACCAGGATCCCGGGCAGGATTAATTGGGGACTTTGATCTATCCGGGAAAGGAGACAAATAGATGGAAAGGGATATTACCATACTGGGCACCATTCATATCGCCTGGGGGGCCCTGGGAATGATCGGGTCGATCATACTTTTTATAACCATTGCCGGAGCGGGAGTTATCTCGGGAGATTATCACGCCATGCGCACCACCGAATTAGTGGCTTCCTGCATCGCTTTCCCTCTCTTTATTCTCTCCATTCCCGGAATACTGGGGGGGATCGGCTTACTCCGCTACACCCAGTGGGGAAGAATATTGCTGATTATCGTGGGATTCATCAACCTGCTCAACATACCTTTCGGGACCATACTGGGCATCTTCACGGTGAATTTTCTGCTGAGCGGTAGGAAATCGCAATGGTACGCGTCCCGGTCGCGGGAGAGGGCATCCCTCCAAGCCTAACGTTCCGCGCTCCTGATACTGGCGGTGTTCCGTGGTTCCCTTCCACCCCCGCCCGGCCTTTTCCTCGATCCGTCACCCCGGGCCTGCCCGGCCCTGCGCCGGGACGGTATCCCGACCGTCTTCCCCTGCCTCCCCCGCCGGCCCCGAGCTAGGATTTTTTCAGTTTTTTTCTGGTGTAGGCCAGCAATCCTCCGGACTCCCTGATTTCCAGGATTTCCGGAGGCAATTTGGGGAAGGAAAAGGATTTTCCGGCCACCCGGATCTCTCCTTTTTCCACTTCCAGATCGACCTGGTCGCCGGAAGAGTAAGTCTCCACCGCCGCCGGACATTCTATCAGCAGTAAGCCCTGATTGATGGCGGAGCGATAGAATATCCGGGCGAAACTATGAGCCACTATCCCTTGGATCCCCACCGCCTTCAATCCCACCACCGGCTGCTCCCGGGAGGAGCCGCACCCAAAGTTCTTACCGGCCAGCAGGATATCACCGGCCTGCACCTGGGTGGCGAAGGCGGCGTCGAGATCTTCCAGCAAATGGGGTTTGATCTCCTCGGCGGTGGAGCAGGAGTAGGTGTACTTGCCGGGAAAAAGCATGTCGGTATTTATATCGTCTCCATATTTCCAGACTGTCA
>JAFGPI010000158.1 GCA_016926065.1 Candidatus Krumholzibacteriota bacterium | reverse complement strand
GGGAGCGCATAGGCATGGGATACAAGTGGGGGGGATGGACCGATATAGAGGAATTTCTGGAGAAGATTGAATCGGGTTACGGGACCGGCACCGGAGGAGGCGTTGATTATGAATCTTATCCCTTCGACTGCGTGGTGGGGGTCTCCTGTACCGGCCTGGTTTCCCGGGCCTGGAATTTAAATGAAAAATACACTCTCTGCTACGACAATCCAGATATCGAGCGGAAATTTTGTGAAATCACCACCGAGATAGAAGGTGTCGATTTGGGAGCCTTTCAAACGGAGGGATTGAAGAAGGGCGACGCTTTCATCAATGATTACCACATAATTCTCTTCGTTTACGAGACCCGCGGAAGGTTGCCGATGGTCATAGATTCCTCCGTGGAAGGAGTGCGTTTCCGGCAGACCAGCTGGGTGCTGCTGGATGTGGAGGGATACGTACCGATCAGGTATAACAATATAGTCGACGATCCTCCCCCGGAGGGAACCAAGGAGCGACCGATCGTGATCCGGGAAGAGGATCTTCCGGTGGAAATCTCCGGCAACACGCGGAACGTGTCCAGCATGGAGATAGATTATTACTCCCTGGCCCCCACCCACAAGCAGAGGGCGCCGGAAGTAATATACCGTCTGATACTTTCCACCGCGGGAACGCTGACCTGCGCCATAAACGATCTGAAAAGGGAGAGAATAGACAACGATATCCACCTGCTGGGCTCCCTTGCCGTGGACGAATCCAGAACCGCCCGGGACTGCATCGCCAAAGGCGATTATTCCCTCATCCAAGCGCTGGAGGCGGGCGCCTACTATATCGTCGTTGATGGGGGAAACGATTATCCCGGTGAATATCTTCTAACTGTAAGCAAGAGCACCGCCCGCCGGTGAATGGTTGGCCCGGGCTAAATTCTCCGGCGCCGGGATGAGCGACACCATCTCCCGGGACCATGGAAGGGACGGTAAATTCCCCGGAATATTATCTTTCGTGACGGGGCGGAAGCGTTATGCACAATTGAACATATCGATTGACAGGCCTTATATTTGTGCTAATTTTATCCAGGAAAGGGGGCGCTGAGGGGAAAAACTCAAGGAGAGATATCCATGAAATCGCGCCGCTGCATCAAGATCTTTATCTGGCTTACCTGGCTGGTTCTGAGCGGTTATTCCTGTTCCGGGGAAAACGATCCGTCCTCCACCGGGGAGCTTCATATATTTCACGCGGGCAGCCTGGCCGTGCCCTTCCAGGAAATCGCGGAACGGTTCCAGGCGGAGCATCCGGGGGTAAAGGTATATCTGGAGGCGGCCGGGAGCCGCACCTGCGCCCGCAAGATCACCGATTTAAACCGGCCCTGCGATGTCCTGGCCTCCGCCGATTATTCCGTGATAAACACCCTGCTTATCCCGGAGCATGCCAGTTGGAATATCAGGTTCGCCAGCAACGAGATGACCATCGCCTACCACCAGCTTTCGAGGATGTCCGACCGCATCGATCAGGATAACTGGTACCGGATCCTGGCCTCGCCGGAGGTGACCTTCGGCCGGTCCGAGCCGGATGCGGATCCCTGCGGTTACCGGGCCGTCCTGACCCTAATGCTGGCCGGGGACTACTACGACCGGGAAGACACGGTCGGCTTGCTTTTGGAGAAGGACAGAAGATATATCCGGCCCAAGGAGACTGATCTCCTCGCCCTGCTGGAGGCCGGCGCCGTCGATTATATCTTCCTCTACCGCTCAGTGGCCGAACAGCATCATTTAAAATACCTGCTGCTTCCGGACCAGATAAACCTCAAAAAAGAGGAACAGGCCGATTACTATGGAACGGCAGCGGTGGAGATATCCGGGAAGACCCCGGGATCCAAGGTGGTGAAACGCGGAGCGCCGATGGTGTACGGAGTCACCATACCGCATAATTCCCCTCATCCCCGGGGGGCCCTGGCTTTCGTGAGGTTTTTACTGGATGAAAAAAAGGGGATGGCGATCATGGAAAAGCACGGCCAACCGTCGGTCATTCCGGCCCCCTCGGACACCTATGAGAAGATCCCCGACGAATTGAAGCATTACGCCCTACCCCGGATAAAGGAATAATGAAAAAGATGGCCCCCCTAAGAATGGAACCGGTGCAGTTGATTTTTCCCTTCCTGGGGGGACTGATTCTCCTCTTTATCGTGGCCCCCCTGGTGGGTATGCTCCTGCACAGCTCGCCCCAGGAGCTATCCGAAACCGCCCGCGACGGCGCGGTCACCGCTAGTATCCGGTTGACCTTGCTGACCTCGATGGCGGCCACCGTGATCTGCGCGCTCGCCGCCGTGCCTTTCGCCTATATTCTCGCGCGCAAGCGTTTTCCCCTCCAGCAATTGGTGAACGGAATCATAGATCTCCCCATCGTGATACCGCATTCGGCGGCCGGCATCGCCCTGCTGGGAATTATTTCCCGGGGCACCTTGATCGGCGATATGGCCGGTAGGGCGGGCATAGAATTCGTGGGGGGACGAGCCGGTATCATGGCGGGAATGGCCTTTGTCAGCGTGCCTTTCCTCATAAATCTGGCCCGGGATGGTTTTGCCGCCGTTCCCCCGCAGCTGGAAAAGGCCGCCCTGAATTTGGGGGCTTCCCCCTTACGGGTATTTCTGACCGTTGCGGTGCCCTTGGCCTGGAGGTCGATCCTTTCCGGATTGATCCTGATGTGGGCGCGGGGGATGAGCGAATTTGGGGCGGTGTTGGTGATCGCCTACCATCCGATGATCACGCCGGTTTTGATATATGAACGCTTCGGGGCCTTCGGATTGAAGTATGCCCGCCCGGTATCGGTGCTGTTCATCGCCATCTGCCTGATATTTTTTCTGGCCCTGAGGGTCATAGCCCAAAGGAAAATTCATGCTGAAGGTTGAGCGCCTGTCGAAATCTATCGGACGATTTTCGCTTCACGATCTTTCCTTGGAAGTGGCCCGGGGGGAATATTTCGTCTTGTTGGGAGCTTCCGGGATGGGAAAGACGGTACTGCTGGAAATGATTACCGGCATGCGTGAGCCGGACGGCGGAACCATCTGCCTGGAGGGAAAAGATATCACCCGCCAGCAGATGCAGAAGCGGGATATCGGGCTGGTTTTTCAAAATCAGGCGTTATTTCCCCATCTATCGGTGCGCCAGAATATAGAATATGGTATGCGTTCCCTGCATTTCACCCGTTCCCGGATTAATCAACGGATGGAGGAACTGTGCGAGCAGTTGGATGTCACCTCGCTGCTGGACCGCAAGCCCGGCACCCTTTCGGGGGGCGAAGCGCAGCGGGTGGCCCTGGCCCGGGCGCTGGCCGTCCGCCCGCGATGCCTGCTCCTGGATGAGCCCCTCTGTTCCCTGGACACGAGCGTGCGCGCGGAGATGAGAGCGCTGTTGAGAAGATTGAACCGGTCCGGGATCACCATGCTGCATGTCACCCACGACTATGAGGAAGCGATCTCCCTGGCCACCCGGGTGGGCATCATGGAGCGGGGCACTATCGTGCAGATAGATTCACCCCCCAAGATTTTCCAATATCCCAAATCGGAGTTCGTGGCCAGGTTCGTGGGCATAAGGAATTTTTTCCCGGGAAGGATCGTGCGCGCGGATGCGGGGGATGCTCACGGAGCCGAATTCGTCAGTGCGGGGGTGAGATTTCGCACTCTCACCGATTCCGGAGAGGGGGAGGGTAGCG
>JAFGPI010000157.1 GCA_016926065.1 Candidatus Krumholzibacteriota bacterium | reverse complement strand
GCCGCCCTGCTGGTCCTGGATATGCAGGACTATTTTCTGCGGGAGGATTCCCACGCCTTTATCCCCAGTGCCCCGGCGATCATACCGGCGGTCAATAAGCTGGCCGTGTCTTTCCAAGCCGGGGGCCGCCCGGTATGGTTCACCCGCCACCTCAACACCCGGGAAGATGCCGGGATGATGGATCCCTGGTGGCGGGAGCTGATCTCCGGGGAGGAGGCATCCAGCCGCATCAGCGCCGCCCTCGACACCCGGGGAGCGGAGGTGATCATCAAGAGTCAATACGACGCCTTTTACCGCACCGGCCTGGAGGAGGAACTCCACCGGAGAAAGGTGAAGCAGCTGGTAATAACTGGAGTGATGACGCACCTGTGCTGTGAATCGACGGCCCGCTCGGCCTTTGCCCGTGGCTTCGCCGTGTTCCTGCCGGTCGACGCCACCGCCACCTACAATCGGAATTTTCACCGGGCCTCCTTGCTGAACCTGGCCCACGGCGTGGCAATTCCCCTCCTGGCCTCCGATATCTGGGGGAGGTTCGGCCGGTGACGGGGCAACGGATATCCCGGGTGATGATAATCGGCGCCGGACCGGCCGGTATGGCGGCGGCCCTGCAGGTGGCTCGCCAGGGAATCACCCCGCTGCTGCTGGAACGGGGGGAGACGGGAGGATTACTCCGCAACGCCCACCGGGTCGAAAACTATCCCGGATTTCCCGGGGGTGTGAGCGGGCGCCGCCTGGCGGGCCTCTTCCGCTCCCAGCTGGAGGAGGCGGGAGTGGTCGTGAGCCGGGCGGAGGTGGTTAAGCTCGATTACCGGGAGGGATTGTTTGTCGCCGAGACGGCGGGGGAAAAATTCAGATCTAGAACGGCGGTGGTGGCCACGGGAACCCGCCCGCTGAAACCGGAAGGAATGGAGATATCTCCCGCGTCGGCCGCGCGGGTGTTTTACGAAGTGGCGGCCGCCAGGGAGGTGAGCGGGGAAGAGGTGGCGGTGGTGGGGGCCGGGGACGCGGCCTTCGATTACGCCCTCTATCTCTCCGAGCGTAACCGGGTGACGGTGTATTGCCGGGGGGAAAAGAGGCGGTGCCTCCCTGTTCTCTGGGAGAGATGCCGGCGGGAAGAGAAAATAAGAGTGGTAAGCGGAGTGCAAATCGATGCCGTCGGCAGCCAAAAGGGAAAACTATTACTGGAAGGTGTCACCAGCCAGGGAAAAGATGTAAGCGCGAAGGCCGATAGCCTGTTTCTGGCGGTGGGAAGAGAGCCGGCCATCGATTTTTTAAGCAAGCAGATACGGGAAAGTATGGACGGGCTCAGGGAGAAGAAGATATTATATCTTGCCGGGGATGTAAAAAACGGCATCTTCAGACAGACCGCCATCAGCGTGGGAGACGGGATCCGGACCGCCATGGAGATCGGGCGCTATTTTTCAGAAGAGGATAAATGAGGGTGAACGACGGCAAATTCCGGCGGGATGGAGATAGAGTGCCATCGGCAATTATTTCCGGGGAGAACGGCCATGAAGGTAAACGTCCGCTATTTCCTGGGGGAAATCCCATGAAAGTGATCGCCCGGACGGAGAACATAGATATAGCCACGGTCTATATCGCGGAAGGCTCGCGGGGAAGGCTGGTCGAATTCGTCGAATCGGTCCAGCCCCCCCTATCCAGGGACAAGAAATGGGTGCTGATACTTTCCACCCTCTACGGTTGCCCGGGCGGCTGCCTGTTCTGCGATGCCGGGGAGAGCTACACGGGAAAGCTGACCGCCCGGGAGATCCTGGGGCAGGCCGATTACATGATCCGGCGGCACTATCCGGACGGTGCCGTTCCGGCAGAGAAGTTCAAGGTTCAGTTCGCCCGCATGGGTGACCCGGCCTTCAATCCAGCGGTGCTGGAGGTGCTGGAAGAACTCCCCTCCCGTTACGCTGCTCCCGGTCTCCTGCCGGCCCTGTCCACCATTGCTCCCCGGGGCACCGAAGGCTTCTTCCGGCGATTGCTCGAGATAAAAGAGAAGTTGTACTCCGGGCGCTTCCAGCTGCAATTCTCCATTCACAGCACCGACCGGGAGAAAAGAGACTGGTTGATGCCGGCGCGCAAGTGGGATTTCCCGGAAATAGTCGATTACGGAAACCGTTTTTTCTCGCCGGGTGAAAGGAAGATCACCCTGAACTTCGCCCTGGCCGAGAACCTTCCGGTGGAGCCGGAAGTGCTGGCGGCCTTCTTCCGGCCGGACCGTTTCCTGATCAAGATAACCCCGGTAAATCCGACCTGCCGGGCGGAGAGAAACGGGCTGCGGCCCCTCCCTCTGCCGGGGGAGATGGGGGAAAGGTTGATCTCCGCGCTGGAAGGATTGGGCTACGAGGTCCTGCTCAGCATCGGCGAAAGGGAGGAGAATCACATCGGCAGCAACTGCGGGCAGTACATAACGAACTACCTCTCCGATGAAAAGGGTCTGGAGTCCGGATACAACTACCGGCTGCAGAGGATGTAGGAGGCCCGGGGGAACCGTTCGGTAACCGGGATGAGTAATAACAAAAGCCCCCCGGAGAGATCCGGGAGGCTTGAAATTTCCGGCCGGAAGGGTGTGCCCTAGGGGCCGGGCGAATTCCCGCATCGCCGCAGGTCATGACTGGCCCCGGAGGTCCTCCCCGAGGGGGTCCAGGCCCCGCCGGGCACCGGCGCTCGCTATTTGATTGCCGCCTTGAGGGCGAGCTGAAAGCGGAAGGAGTCGCGTTCGAGGGGACTCAGGGTGATGGTCGATCCGCTTTGGGTTTTGGTCAGGTAATCGGTCTGCAGGTAGGCCACCTCGAATATCCCGGTAACGTTCCCCGTGATATCGACGAAGATATTGGCGAAAATCTCCGAGTTCATATCCTTAAGGGTGTAGGGAGTGTTATTATCGGGAACGTTGTATTTGGAATCGTCCGGATCGTCGAAGGAGTAACCGGCGTTACAGGTGATCCTATCGTGGGGCTTGACCGCCACCATTCCCCAGCCACCCAGGGCGGGCAGGGCTTCGTGCCTGGGAGTGATACTCTGGCCTATTCCGCCCAGGTAGGAGCCGAGATTTTTCCCGGTGAAAAACTCTCCCTTCAGACAGAGGCGGGAGTTGACCTTAAGGGTCAGATCGGTATTGAGCGACCATGAGTCGGTAGTGCGTGAATCGTCGGGATTCCATTTTTCCTGCCCGAAATGGCCGGAAACACCGCAGGCCAGATCGCTCCCCTCTCCCAGCTTGGATTGTATTCCCACCCTTCCCTGAACCGTGGGCTGTCCCGAGTCCACCCCGTCGTCCACCCCGTCCGAATCGATATCGATTCCGATCGTCCGGCTCAGGGCCACCGCCAGCAGCACCCGGGACTCCTCATTTATGTCGCCCTGCAGGGAGAAACGGACCTGGGGGCGGCGGTACCCGATATTTCCCTGGTCCCAGAGCACCGAGTAGTTGGCGGTGGAGGGATTCAGGGGGGAAATCACGTCCCAGGTCTGGCCGGCCAGGAGCGACCAGGGGCCCCGGGAAATCATCAGATAGGCGTGCCGGAGCATCGGGCCGGCCTTGTTTTCGCCCTCCGCCCCGATACCGTAAAAATCGAACTCCAGCTTGGCGGAGGTCTTGATCTCCTCCTCGGTCCATCCGAAATCAAACCCCAACCGGGTTTCCCGGGTGTTCAGATAAAAGGCGTTGTCATCGCGCCCCTTGGAATCCACGTAGAGGGCGTAGTTGCCCGGGGAGATCCGGGAAAGATCGTATATCAGATCGGTCTTGAAAAAACCGCTGAACTTGAAGTCGTATTTAGGCTTACCCGCCCGGAGCAGGCGGGGCGTGATTCCGGATAGGCAAATCAGTAGGGCGATAAGCAAAGACAGCCGGCGTTTCATTCTCTTTTCCTCCTTGATGAAAGGTATGCCTTACGGCAACCTGTTACTATTTACCCCTGTTTAAACCAAGAACCGGCTTCATGTCAAAGGTTATAATCGGACCGTGCCTTACGCGGGAATTGTTTAGTGCTACCAAATGTAAAAATGAGCAAGCGGCTAAGGAATACTCGCCTGAGCGCATTTGTCTGGGATTCAAGGAAACAAGGCTGTACAGCCGTTGGGCACTCGATTATAATGGGAATATCTGGAGAAACGTATCCCTTGCCTTGGTTACCAATCAGCTATGTTGCTGGAGAGTAGGATGATAGGCCAAACGATTTCGCATTATAGAATCCTTGAAAAACTCGGCGAAGGCGGGATGGGGGTCGTCTACAAGGCCGAGGACACCAAGCTCAAACGTACTGTTGCCCTGAAGTTCCTTCCATCCGCTATCAGCAGCACCACGGCGAGAAAACGATTCGTCCAGGAGGCGCAAGCGGCTTCTTCCCTCGAACACCCGAATATCTGTTCGATTCACGAGATCGATGAAATGCCCGACGGCCGGGTGTTCATTGTGATGCCCTGCTATGAAGGAGAGACGCTCCAGGCAAAGATCGAGCAGGGCCCGTTGGAGCTCGAGGAGGCGGTATCGGTGGCGATCCAGGTGGCCTCGGGTCTCTCCAAAGCACACGAGAAAGGGATCGTCCACCGGGACATCAAACCGCCGAATATCTTTATCACGAGCGATGGGCTGGTGAAGATCGTTGACTTTGGACTGGCAAAGCTCAGCGGCCGGACGAAGCTGACGATGACCGGAGCGAGGCCGGGAACGGTCATCTATATGTCACCGGAGCAGCTCCAGGGCGGGAACATCGATCAGCGGTCGGATATCTGGTCCTTGGGGGTGGTGTTGCAAGAAATGATCACCGGCGAGACGCCGTTCCGGGGCGACTATGATCAGGCTTTGATATATTCGATCATTAACGAATCACCGAAACATATTCGGAACTCGCGCCAAGACGTGCCCCACGAGGTAGAGAGCCTAATTGAAAAAACGCTTTCAAAGGATCCAAATAATCGGTATCAAACATCGGCCGAATTGATCCACGCGTTGCAGTCGGTGAAAGAAGCGCTCGAAAACAAAGCGGTGGGTACGGACGCTGCAGCCGCGAAACGGTTCCCTTCGGTCGCGGTTCTTCCGTTTACCAACATGAGCCCGGATCCGGAGAATCAGTACTTTGGAGACGGTCTCACCGAGGAGCTCATCAACGCTCTTGCTCAAATAGAAGGCCTGCGTGTGGCGGCGAGGACATCGGCATTTTGCTTCCGCGGAGAAGGAGTCGACCTGCGCGAGGTCGGAGAAAAGCTGAACGTCGATACCGTGCTCGAGGGTAGCGTCCGCAAAGCGGGAAACCGTCTGCGCGTCACCGCCCAGCTCATCAGCATCGCGGACGGTTATCACCTCTGGTCGAAGCGCTTCGAGCGCGAGATGCAGGACATTTTCGATATCCAGGACGAAATCGCCCGCGCGATCGTCGATCAATTGAAGGTCAAACTCGTGGGCCCGAAGGACAAGACACTGGTATCGTGCGGGACGGAGAATCTGGAGGCCTATACGGCCCTCCTCGAGGGACGATATTACTTGCGCAGCCTTACTCCCGAGGGGTGGGAGAAGAGTCAAGTTCTTCTGCAGAAATCCATCGCGCTCGACCCATCGTTTGCTCTTCCCTATGCGTGGTTGTCGGACTATTACCAGAGTCTGGGGTGGTGGGGCAACTCGCGCCCACATGAAATGTTACCCAAGTCTCGGGCGGCCGCTCAAAGGGCGATAGAACTGGATGATACACTTGGGATTGCGCACGCCAGTATGGCCGTTGTCCTGTGGGGTTACGATTGGGACTTCAACGGGGCGGAACGCGAGTTCCACCGGGCCGTGGAACTCGACCCCAATTCGGGGTGGAATCACATGTGTTATGCCCTCTTTCTTTCTTGCCGGGGAAGAAAGGAAGAAACGGTTGCTGAAGCGAGGCTCAGCCTGAGACTCGAACCGCTCGACGGACTGCTTGCTGCCTGGGTGGCATCCGCGCTGACCGGTGTGGGAGAGATCGAGGAGGCCATCGATACGATTCTCAAAGCACTCGCCTTGGACCAGGACCACTGGCAATTGCAAATGTTTCTTGGATTCGCCTATCTCTTCGCGTTACAGATAAAGAACGCTGCGGTTGCGCTCGATAAAGCGGTAGCTCTCTCGGGGGGGGCTTCGATTGCCCAGGCTATGCTTGGCGTGACCTACTATGTGATGGGAAAGAAGGCAGAGGCGGATAAACTCACAGAACGTCTCACCGAGCGCTCGAAGCGAGAATATGTGGCACCGTGGCTTTTCGCGAGCCTTTACGGAGCGGGGGGGGATAAGTCGACCGCTTTGGCTTATTTGGAGCGCGCGATAGAGGAACGCGACCTGTTCATCATCACGGAAAACATGTGGCCTCCGCAGTCCCGGTTGAGCGGTCCGGAGGTCGATACGCTGCTGGCAGCGGCGGGGCTCCGCTAGGCTTCATCCTTTTTTCTGCGGCACCGGGAGAACTAAGAATATTTCGAAATGGGTGACGAACGGGTCTTGGTTTCTTTGGCATCGGAACTAGCGCGCCTCCGGTTAAGGCCGTTCAGCTCTCTTGGAGCTCGCCAAAATACTTAGAGCATTCCGAAGAGGGTTGCATTCGAGGAGCCAAATTTATTGGGGCGGGAATCGGAATCCCTGCGGTTAACGCAGTCCTTATTCTCAGTTCTTGGCATTTCGCTTAAGGGCATTGAGTTGATGAGGTAGCGCAAGGTTTTCCAGGGCAAGCGCACGGTGCGACCTCAGCGCTGATATGACTTCCTCCGTCAACAGATAATTCTTGTTTTTTTCCTTCACACGTTAAAATCCTTTCTGTG
>JAFGPI010000156.1 GCA_016926065.1 Candidatus Krumholzibacteriota bacterium | reverse complement strand
GGCCGCACCCCCCGATCCAATCCGGCCACCTATACCGGGATATTCGGGCCGATACGGTCCCTCTTCGCGAGGTTGCCCGAGGCGAAGGTGCGCGGTTACCGGCCGGGCCGTTTCAGTTTCAACGTCAAGGGCGGACGCTGCGAATCCTGCCGCGGCGGAGGAATGATTAAGGTGGAAATGCATTTTCTGCCCGACGTCTACGTTCACTGCCAGCAATGTAAGGGCAAGCGCTACAACCGGGAGACCCTGGAAGTGACCTACCGCAACCATAATATCACCGAGGTGCTGGAAATGACCGTTGACGAGGCGCTGGTTTTCTTTGAAAATATACCCTCGGTTAAAAGGAAGCTCAAGGTCCTGCGTGACGTCGGTTTGGGATATATACGCCTGGGGCAACCCGCCACCACCCTCTCCGGAGGAGAGGCCCAGCGGGTGAAGCTGGCCGCGGAGCTATCCAAGGTGGGAACCGGCAAGACCTTGTATATTCTGGATGAACCGAGTACGGGACTGCACTTCGAGGATGTGAAGCTGCTCCTCCGGGTTCTGGGCAGGTTGGTGGACCGGGGAAACACGGTCCTGGTGATAGAGCATAATCCGGATATAATCCGCCATGCCGATCACCTGATCGATCTGGGCCCGGAGGGAGGTGACCGGGGAGGAAGTTGCGTTTTCGCCGGGGAGCCGGCGGACATAGTAAGCTGCCCCGAATCCTATACGGGACGGATGCTGCGGAGGTATATTAAATGATTATCACCGGTAGGAAAGTTGGAGAATTGAAAAGAAGGTTATGCGATACTGGGTTCCATTGCCGCGCGGAATAATAAAAGGAGATGTAGATGGCGCTTAAGACACCGCTATACGATTCGCACGTTGAATGGAGAGGGCGCATGGTGGATTTTGCCGGATTCATGATGCCCGTATCCTTCGAAGGTATCGTGGCCGAACATGAAAGGGTCCGCTCCCAGGTGGGATTCTTTGATGTCAGTCATATGGGAGAGATCGAAATCACCGGACCGGCCGCCGAGGAGTTCGCCGATTACGTGGTAAGCAACCGGGTCAAGAAAATGGTCCCGGGGCAGATCTGCTATACGGTTTGCTGTAATGATGGGGGGCATGTGCTGGACGACCTCCTGGTCTATAAACATTCGGCGGAACGGGTACTGATGGTGGTGAACGCCGTCAACACCAAAAAGATCTTTAAGCACCTCAGCGCTCTGCGGCGGGATGGCGTCCGGGTGGATAATCGCAGCGGCCAGATAGGTCAGATCGCCGTTCAGGGTCCGGCTTCCCGCGATCTGCTGCTGGAGAGCGAATTCTGCGCTCCGGTCAGGGAAGCGTTGCGGAATCTGGAATACTACCGTTTTCTTACCTTTGATTACCGGGGGGGGGAGGTGATCCTATCCCGCACCGGATATACCGGGGAGCTGGGATACGAGATCTACCTGCAGGCTGAAAAAGCCGGAGCGGTTTGGGACGAGCTGCTGGAGGGCGGCCGGGAGCGGGGGGCTGCACCGATCGGGCTGGGTGCCCGGGATACCCTTAGATTCGAGCCGGCTTATTGCCTTTACGGACACGAGTTGGATGAAAGCATCTCTCCCCTGGAGGCCGGTCTCTCCTGGGTGGTAAAGCTGAAGAAGGGTGATTTTATAGGCCGGGAAGCCCTGCTGGTCGAGAAGGAGAACGGGCCGGAGAGGAAACTGATCGGGCTGGAACTGAAGGATCGCGGAATACCGCGGCAGGGATTTCCGGTACTGCAGGAGGGGAAGGAAGTGGGCCGGGTCACTTCCGGCACTTTCTCTCCCACCTTGCGGAAAGCGCTGGCCCTAGCCCTGGTCAAGCGTTCGTTGCCCCAGGAAGCCGGGGGATTGGCCGTAGATATCAGGGGTAAGGGAGTCCCTGCCCAACGGATTCCCATACCCTTTTACCAGAGTCACGTGAATGATTGACGCGATCCATGGACAGGAAAGGATGGTGCGGAATGTTTCCGGAAGAGTGCAAGTATACCAAGGAACATGAGTGGGTGTTCGTCGAGGGCGACACGGCCGTCATCGGCATCAGCGATTATGCCACCGGGGAACTGGGGGATATAGTCTATATCGAACTCCCCGACGAGGGCAGCCAGGTGCATCAGATGGATCCGATCGGAACGATCGAAGCGGTAAAAACCGTGGCCGAGCTTTTTTCCCCCGTCACCGGAGAGATCGTGGAGGTCAACGAGGCGATCATCGCCAATCCGGAGATCGTCAACAAGGATCCTTACGAGGAAGGATGGTTCATCAAGGTCAAGCTCACCGATCCCGAAGAGCTCGATGTCCTCTTCAGCCACGAAGAATACGCCGAGTTCCTGGGAGAACAGGAAGAATAAATCAGGGTAACGCTGGTCCGCCCCCTAAGCGGAGACCGGAACCGGAGGAGGCCGGATTTTGGACCGCCCCTCCCCGGTCCGGGACGGGCCCACAGAAGCAAAGAGGATAGGCAGATGAGCTATGTTCAGAATACGGAGAGGGACAGGAAAGAGATGCTGGAAACAATCGGGATCTCTTCCTTTGCAGCGCTTCTCGATCCGGTTTCTCCCGAGCTGAGAGTACAGGGCGGTTTGAAACTCGAGGAGCCGATGAGCGAAGCGGAAGTGGTGGAGCACCTGGGTTCGCTGGCCGGGAAAAACCGGCCGGCCTCGGCCCGGATAAGTTTCCTGGGGGGAGGGATATACGACCGCTATATCCCGGCCCCGGTACGGTACGTCTTATCCCGCAGCGAGTTCTATACATCCTACACGCCCTACCAGGCCGAAGTCAGCCAGGGTACCTTGCAGGCCATTTATGAATATCAAACCTTGATCAGCAGGCTTACCGCCATGGATTCCGCCAACGCATCGATGTATGATGCCTCCACCGCTCTGGCCGAATCAATAATCATGGCCTGCGCCATTAAGAGGCGCGGACGGGTGTTGGTACCATCCGCCTTGTCCCCGCGGGTCCGGGCGGTGCTGGATAGTTACGTGCCGGGAAAAAGCATCCAACTGGAGGATCTTCCCTGGGGCGAGGACGGCACCTTGGATCTGGAAACGGTGGAGCGGAAACTTGCGGAGGACGCGGCCGCGGTGGTGCTGGCCCAGCCCAACTACTTGGGGCTCATCGAACGGGCCGGGGAGGTCTCCGAGCTGGCGCATGCGCAGGGCGCTCTGCTCATCGCCCTGGTCGATCCGGTATCGCTGGCGGTGCTGGCCCCACCGGGCGAGTATGATGCCGATATAGCGGTGGGCGAGGGGCAATCTCTGGGTATCCCCCAGAGCTTCGGGGGCCCCCTACTGGGATTCATGGCTACCAAAAATCAGTATATAAGGAAATGCCCGGGACGGCTGGTCAGCGCCACCCGGGATATCGAGGGTAAGCGCGGATACGTTATGACCCTGCAGACCAGGGAGCAGCATATCAGAAGGGAAAAGGCGACCTCCAACATATGCACCAATCAAGCCCTCTGCGCCCTGGCGGCGGCCGTCTACCTCTGCACTTTGGGGGAAGATGGTTTCCGGGAAGTGGCCCGGCAGAGCCTGGAAAAAAGCCATACCCTTTACCGGATGCTCTCGGGGATTCCCGGGTGCTCGTTGCCTTTCGGCGAGAATTTTTTCTCGGAATTCGTGCTGCGGGTTTCGGTACCGGCCCGCCGCTTCCTGGACCGGGCGAAGCGGGAAGGGATCCTGGCCGGAATCAGCCTGGGACAGGATTTTCCCTCTCTGGGCGAAGGGGCGCTGCTGGTGGCGGTGACCGAGAAACGCGACCGCGCAGAGCTGGAGCTGTACCGGGATGTGGCCGCCGCCGCGGGAGGTGGAAAATGAGCGCTACCATATTTGAAAAAGGTAAAAATGGAAAAAGCCATAGCTACCTCCCTCCCCACGACTGCCCGCTGGAAAAACTCGATCTGCCCGGGAGGAGAAAATCCGCCCTGGACCTGCCGGTCATCGGCGAGCAGGATCTGATCCGGCATTACGTCGAACTGGCCTCCAAGAATTACCACATAGACAAGGGAATGTACCCGCTCGGCAGTTGCACCATGAAGTACAATCCGGTGGTCAACGAGGAACTGGCCCGGCTGGAGGGATTTAACGGGCTGCATCCCCTTCAGGACGAGGAGGACGTGCAGGGGGCTCTGGAGTTGATGTACAACCTCCAGGAGGCGCTGTGCGAGATCTGCGGGATGAGCGCCTTTACCCTGCAACCGGCGGCGGGGGCCCACGGAGAGCTGGCCGGAATGATGATCGCGCGCGACTATTTCCGCGACCGCCGGGAGAACCGGAAGACGGTGCTGGTGCCCGATTCCGCCCACGGCACCAATCCCGCCAGCGTGGTCACCTGCGGTTTCACTCCCCGGACCGTGCCTTCCAACGAACAGGGCCTGATCGATCCGGCGGTTCTGGAAAGGGAAACCGGTCCGGACACCGCCGTGCTGATGCTGACCCTTCCCAACACCCTGGGACTCTTTGAAAGGGATATCGCCAGAGTAGTGGAGATCGTTCACCGGGCGGGAGCCCTGGTCTACATGGATGGAGCCAACATGAACGCCCTCCTGGGCATAGTCAAGCCGGGTGAAATCGGCATGGATATAATGCATTTAAATCTCCACAAGACCTTTTCCACTCCCCATGGGGGGGGAGGGCCGGGGGCCGGCCCGGTGGGAGTCCGCGCGCCCCTGGAGGATTATCTGCCCGTGCCCCGGGTGGTAAAGGAGAAGGAGCGTTTTTCGCTGCGGCAGCGCGCGGATAAATCGATCGGCCGGGTCCATCCCTGGTACGGCAACTTCAATGTTTTCGTCAAGGCCTATGCCTATATCCGCACCCTGGGCGCCGCCGGGCTCCGGGAGGTGGCGGAGAACGCCATCCTCAACGCCAACTATCTGATGAAAAAGATCAGCCAGTGGTACTATCTTAAATATCCGGGTCCCTGCATGCATGAGTTCGTGGTTTCCGGAAAGAACCTCAAGGACTACGGCGTACGCACCACCGACGTGGCCAAACGGCTGCTCGATTATGGACTGCACGCGCCTACCGTGTATTTTCCCCTGATCGTGGAGGAGGCCCTGATGATCGAGCCGGTAGAGACCGAAAAGAAAGAGACCTTGGATCGTTTCGCCGCGGTGATGGAGAGGATAGCGGAGGAGGCCCGGGAAAACCCCTCCCTGCTGCTGGAGGCGCCCCTCACCACTCCGGTCAGGCGCCTGGACGAGGCCGCGGCGGCCCGCAGTCCCGAGCTCTGCTGGTCCGGGGAAGAGCGGAAGTGATCTTCCGCCCTTCCGGTGCCGGGGGGGACCGCGGCGGGGGGGGAAGCGGAGAAAAGCGCGTTCGCCACCATTCAGGAAATGGATTCGATGAATAAGTGGCTATATCTAGATGACGAACCATGCAGCGGATACCTTAATATGGCGACCGATGAATTCCTTCTGGAGCGGGTGGAGAGAGGGGGCGGAGCGCCGGTGCTCAGGCTTTATTCTTTCCAGCCGCCGGCGGTGACCATCGGATTTCACCAGGCCGCCCACCGGGCCGTCGACGTGGAGGCGCTGCGCCGGGACGGTATAGACCTGGTAAGAAGGATCACCGGGGGAAGGGCCCTCCTGCATGACGGTGAGATAACCTACAGCCTTGCCGCGCCGCTGGACGCGAAGGTTTTCGGGAGTGGGCTGCGGGAGACCTTTCTGAGCATCTCCCGGGCCCTGGTGCGGTCCCTGGCCATCCTGGGCGTGGAGGCTCAAGTGGCGCCGGGACCGAACCATACCCGGAAAGTGGAAAAATCCGGTCCCTGCCTGGCCTCCGCCAGCCGGTACGAACTGACGGTCCGGGGGAAGAAGATAGCCGGTAGCGCGCAGCGGAGAAAAAAAACAAGCTTCCTGCAGCACGGTTCGATCCTCCTGGACCGGACCTCTGCGGGAATAACCAGCTACCTGGCGAAAAGTTTCGATTCGTGGGGCGAATTTATAACCAGTCTCTCCGAAGAGACCGGCGCTAAGATGGAGACGCGGGAAGTTAAAAGGATCATCCGGGATGGGTTCGCGGACACCTTCGGGGTGGATTTCAAGGAGCTGCGGTTTTCCCCGGAGGAACGGGCCCGGATAAGAACCAGGGCGTGGGAAAAGGCGGAGGAATTTTCCTCCCCGGCGCCCACCGGGGGACGGAGCCATGACGATATTTCTGCTTAAAAGAGCCGGGCAGTCATTGCTGCTGGTATTGATCGTTTTAACCATTACCTTTTTCATGCTGCACCTGGCCCCGGGTGATCCTATGGCCCGTTATTATCATCCCGATATATCTCCGGATACGGTGGAACTGATGAGAGAGCAATTTGGATTGGATAAGCCTCTAATTCAACAGTACTTTTACTGGATGGGCAGTTTCCTGCGGGGAGATTTTGGAGTGAGCCTACGCTATAACCGGCCGGTCCGGGCCTTGCTCGCCCAGGCCATACCCAACACCCTGCGCCTTACCGTGGCCGCCCTGGCCCTCTATATTATAGTGGGAGTACTGCTGGGAATCATGTCGGCGGCCAGACGGTATTCCTTGCTTGACCGGTTGAGCACGGTGGGGGCCCTCTTCGTTTATTCTATACCCTCCTTCTGGCTGGCCCTGATGCTGATCCTGCTCTTTTCGCTCAAGCTGGGCATCTTACCCTCCTCGCATATGCAGTCCCTGGGGGTGTCCGCCCGGGGGGCTTTCCCGCTATTCATGGACCGGCTCTCGCACCTCATCCTGCCCGCCTTTGTCTTGGGGGTGGCATCGGCGGCCGGTATGGCCCGTTATACCCGGGGCAGCATGCTGGATGTTCTGAGGGAGGATTACATAAGAACGGCCCGGGCCAAGGGATTGTCCGAGGGCCAGGTGCTGCTGAAGCACGCGCTGCGAAACGCCGCCCTGCCGGTGGTCACCATTATCGGTTTAAGCATTCCCTTTTTACTGGGGGGTGCGGTGATAACCGAAAAGATTTTCTCCTGGCCGGGAATGGGCCAGCTGACCGTGGACTCCATCTACGCGCGGGATTACCCCGTGGTGCTGGCCGTGAATTTCGTGGTGGCGTTGATGGTAATTCTGGGGAACCTGCTCGCTGATATCGGATACGCCCTGCTCGATCCCCGGATCAAGGTGGGGCCGGGTGGAGGCCGGTCTTCCTAGGCGGAAGGAAGGCGGGGACCCGCGGAACCGGAAGGCGGAGTGTTTTGACCCAAAGAACTAAGAGGAGCGCGGAGAAAGGCGGAAGAAGCCTATGGTCCGCGGGCTGGTCGCGGTTCCGCCAGAACCGGCTGGGAATGACCGGTATGGTGATTGTCCTGATCCTTTACCTGGTGGCCCTGCTGGGTCCTCTATTCACTCCCTACGATCCGGTGGAACAGGGCGAGCTGCCGCGCATGAGATATCTGCAACCGGATCGAAACCATCCGCTGGGCACCGACAAATTCGGCCGGGATGTGCTGACCCGGATTATTTATGGATCCCGGATTTCCCTCGCCGTAAGTTTCCTGGCGGTGGCCATATCGGTCCTGCTCGGTTCCCTGGTGGGAGCGGTGGCCGGTTATGCGGGGGGGATAATCGACGCGGTCTTGATGCGCTTCGTGGACGCGCTCTTGGCCATTCCCCGGATTTTTCTGCTCTTGACCTGCGTGGCCCTCTTTTCGAGCTCCTGGTGGCTGGTGGTGTTCATTCTGGGAGCCACCGGGTGGATGGACACGGCCAGGCTGGTGCGGGGGCAGATACTGTCGATCCGGGAAAAGGATTTCATCCAGGCCACCGCGGCGCTGGGCGCCGGCGGCAGGCGGATTATCTTCAGGCACCTGCTGCCCAACGCCCTCACCGTGGTCATAGTGGCCGCCACCCTGCGCATCGGTTTTATCATCCTGGTGGAGGCGGCCTTGAGCTTTCTGGGATTGGGGATTCCTCCGCCCACTCCCAGCTGGGGGCAGATGGTTTACGAGGGAAGAGAGGTATTGCTGGATGCCTGGTGGATTTCGACTTTTCCGGGACTGGGAATTGTGATAACAGTAATCGGGTATAACCTGCTGGGTGACGGGTTGCG
>JAFGPI010000155.1 GCA_016926065.1 Candidatus Krumholzibacteriota bacterium | reverse complement strand
GTTGTGGGAAAATTGGGCCACCGTGCGGACCTCGGAAAAGAGCCTCTGGTAATCGTGGATTTCCTCGTCCCGCATTAAGGCTTCGGCGAAGGAAACCACCTCCGAGCTTATTTGCGAGCGGATCTGCTCGGCCACCCTGGCCCGCGCATCCAGCTCCGCCTCCCGCTCGCTTTCCGTTCCCATCCCCCAGGCGGTGACGTAGGCGGAACGCGGATAACGTGCCTCCACCGATTTAGGGCTTTTACCCTTTTCCTTTATAGCCCTTCCCCGCGAAGCCTGATCGACGGGGGCGCAACCCCCCGCCATCAGTATCAGCAAGGCAATCACCAGGGGGCGCAGGAGAGGTCGATTATTTTCCCGCCAGGATCCGCTCCAGATAATCATCGCCTTCCTTTCCGAGTATCGCCTCCACGGAGCCATCCCGTCCGATCAGGACCGTCTTGGGCAGCAGCACCTTTCCCTCCCGGTTTACCAGGTAATACTTCGCGTTTCTTCCCGAAGGGTCCAGGACCACCGGGAAAGGATAGGCGGTTTGGGAGATATAGTCTTTCACTTTTTTCTCATCTTCCCCGTAGTTGACCAGGATCACCGCCACGCCCTGCTTCTCCAGGCGATCCCTGGCATCAGATAGAATGCTCATCCCCTGGCGGCAGGGGACGCACCAGGAAGCCCAGAATACCAGGGCCAGCCTCTCCACCTTGTCATCGCGGAAGGGCTTTTGGATATTAAAAACCTTCTCGTTCAAGGTCCAGCCGGAGAGCCAGGGGGCCTTTTCGCCGACATTCGCCTGGCCGCAGGCAATCAGTGATTCGGTGTTTTTCGATGAATCAGCAGAAATGCCAGCCGGCAATAGCACAAGAACAAATATGACGCACAAGAAGCGAAGGCTGGTGAGCATCTCTAATCCCCAGACATTCAAACCGTCAACAGATTCAAATTATAGATACGGTTTCTTCAACAGCAATTAGGTTAGCTGATTACCAAACCCGCATCCTTTCTTTCCAATTTGGCCATAGGGGGATATAAATATAGAAACTGATCTAATGATAGTCAGATCATATTTGTTCCCCCATATGACTCTGGAATATGGGAAGGACCCGAATGTTTTCACCCCGGAGATCCGTGAATCCACGGGTTCCGAACCAACAGTATTATAACTGTTTCCGGGTGCAGCGACAACCGAAACCCTTTGTTGTTGTTCCTGTTGTTATGAACTCTGCATCCATTTCACCCTGCGACGGAAATTTCTAATATTATTTTTAGAAACAATCCTATGGCTTGGCCAAATCCTGAATCCCACGAATTTCACACCACATTTTACAGGAACAATTGTTCCTCGAACCGCCACGCAACAGACAGCAAGCGCTATCCCATACCCCTAATGAAAAACCAATCCTTGCTTAATCTTTTAATCAGATTATAACTGTCCGCCTGACGTGAATGCCCCAACCAACCGTTAATTCGGCAGATTATACTATCAGCAACTACATCTCCCCTTGAACCGGCCTGTTCCTGTTGCGATTTGCAGTACGGCATACGTGCAATGACTCTTCACTTATTATTTTTTTCATAAATCCTCCCCTCCCCTATCACAAAGTGTAACAAAAATAAAAACAAAAGTGTCACAGGTCCAGCGACAACCGAAACCCCCTGCCGCGGTGGCTCCCGCTGCCCGGCCTGACCCAGTTGCGAGCCGCAGAACGGCAGAAGAGGTCGGGATTGAGCCTCGAACCGCCACGCAACAGACGGTATGAACCAGAATCAGGTCCAGAGGGATCTTTACTCCTGCTCGTTGAATAATTGCCATACCAGTCCCAGCACCATTCCCATACATTTCCGTGCATGTCATAGATCCCCCAGGCGTTAGGCTCCTTCAGGCCGACGGGGTGAGTCTTATTTTTGCTATTGCCTGCATACCATCCGGCGCGGGAAAGATCGCCCTCTTCATTTCCAGTATAGAACCTCGTTGTGGTCCCCGCCCGGCAGGCATATTCCCACTCGGCCTCGGTGGGGAGGCGGTATCCCCTCCTATCACGGCGCCAGCTGACTTTTTCCCCTTCGATCTGGTAAACGGGCTCCAGCCCCTCCTTCTCAGACAAACGGTTGCAAAATCTAATTGCATCGAACCAGCTAACGCTCTCCACCGGAAGATCGTCGCCCTTAAAACGCGAGGGATTATCCCCCATAACCTTCTTCCACTGCGCCTGCGTCACCTCGGTGGCCGACATATAAAAAGGACGGCTTATCTCCACCGTATGCAAACGCTCGTCATTATCACGGCCATCTTCGTTTTCGGGACTCCCCATCTGAAATATCCCCGGCTCAATGCGGACCATCTTTATGCCCGTACCGGGGGAGAGGCCTCCGGTCCGGGAACTCCGCGTACCGCCCAGCTTCACCCTCAGGGTGTCAACCGCGCGCTCCTCGATCGTCACCTCCCCCTTCCACAAATCACTACCCGATCTGACCTCCACCTGGTGCTCGCCGATGATCAATTCCCCGGAGCAGGGAGTGGTCCCGAAAGCCTTTCCGTCCACCCTGACCTCGCCTATCACCGCGTCTCCCTCCCGGTCGGCGGCCGATACCACCAATCCCCCCTCCCGCGGCTTCAGCGCCAGGGTGACCTCGCGGCGCGCGGCCCGCCGCATTAAAACATCTTCCCAGGCACTGTAATAACGAGGATCCTTCGCCTCCACCCGGTGGCCCCCGGGGGACAGCTCCAAATCACTGATGGGGCTGGTGCCGTATTCCCTATCGTCTATCTCCACCTTGAGCCCCGGCGGCTCGGTTTTTACCGTCAGCCATCCAAAATCGGGCTCCAGGGTCCAGGTCAGCTTCATCCCTTCTTTACCCTTGCGGATATCGACCGTCTCCTCTCGCGGGAGGTAGCGCTCCTTCTGCATCGACACCTTTACCGGCCCCTCTTCCACCTCCTTGCCGCAGGGCGTTTCCATGCATACTATACGGCCGTCGACCAGAACCACCGCTCCGGGAGGATCCGACTCGAACCGCACCACCGCCTTGCCGATATCGCCCAGGCGCCATTCCTCCTCCGGCTCTTCGCTACCCCCACCCTCGCGGAACCGGCCTGGCACCGCGCCGCCCGGATCAACTCCCGAGTGTTTCCGTATCCGCGCGCCCAGCAGCCCCGCCGTTTCCCGCACCGTGCCCTCCAGGCCGTACAGGTCGCCTCCCCCCGCGGTCTCCGAACCGAGAAAGGCCGCGCTCTGGCAATGATGCACCTTGAGGTTCAAGCGGAACTCCTCCACGAAACGCAGGATATCACCGGTAACTATATAGTCGGCGCCCAGCATCCTCCCGATCTCGATCTCGCATTCGGCGTCTGTGCAGTCGGACACCCGCACGCCGGGGGGAAGAAGCTCCTGGATCGATTCCCGGGTCATGATCATGAACTGCTCGGAAGGAAGGGAGCGTATCATGGCGTCCCGTACCTTATCGGTAAGATAGCCTGTCTCCGCCTCGGTCAGCTTCGCCTTGTTGTTGAGCTCCAGCACCGCCACCTTGAACCCTTCAGCCCACGCTCCGCCCGTAGCTAAGACTAGGAGCATAGTGAATGCGATAAAGGCCTTTTTAATCATCTCTCTTCGCATATTTTGGATACCGGATCAAGTAAATATAAACGCCGGCTACAGATCCAGGACCAGCCTTAATCCGTTATAGCTGAGCCGGTTCACCGGCCGCAGCCAGTTGCGGCTGGCGGACCGGCAGTACCGCGAATCGTCACGCCAGGAGCCGCCGCGCAACACGCGGAAGTTTCCGGAACCGGGACCGGCGGGATCCACAGTATTACCTATCGGATAACTATCGTACCAATCCCAGCACCACTCCCATACATTCCCATGCATGTCATATAAATCCCAGTCGTTAGGGTCCAATTGACCTACCGGATGGGTCTTTTTATCGCTGTTCTCTTTGTACCAACCGGCCCGCAGAAGATCATGCTTGTTGTCACCGGTATAAATCCTGGTTTTAGTGCCGGCCCGGCAGGCGTACTCCCACTCCGCCTCGGTTGGAAGACGGTACCCCCTCTTGCCCCTATCCCAGGACACGTACTGTTCGTGAACCTTGTAAACGGGATCCAGTCCTTCCCGCTCGGACAACCGGTTACAGAAATCTATCGCCTCGAACCAGGTCACCCGTTCCACCGGCTGGTCGTCGCCCTTGAAATGCGAAGGATTCTCACCCATGACCATTATCCACTGTGCTTGCGTCACCTCGGTGGTGGAGATTAAGTAAGCCTTGCTTATCCATACTTTATGCTGGGATTCATCCTTCCCCCTGCCTTTTTCCCTATCGGAACTGCCCATCTGAAATGTTCCCGGATTGATGGGAACCATTTTTATACCAATGCTGCTTAACGCTCCAGAGGAAAGCGATCCGTCCAATTTTACCCTTAGGGTATCCACCACCCGTTCCTCTATTGCTACTACTCCCTGCCAGGAACCTCTAGTCGATCTCACATCTATCTGATGATCACCTACTATCAATTCTCCTCCGCAGGGCGTAGTCCCGAAAAGCTTTCCGTCCACCCTGACCTCTGCCGCCACTGCGTCTCCTACCTTGTCGACCGCGGATATCAACAATCCTCCTTCCCGCGGCTTCAACTCCAGCTGAACCTCGCGGCGCGCTCCGCGCTCGATCATGATATCTTTCCAGGCGCTGTAATAAGAACGGTCTGTGACTTTCACCCGATGGCCCCCCGGAGATAGCTCCAGGTCGTTGATGGGACTGTCGCCATATTCCTTGCCATCAATCTCCACGCTCAACCCAGAAGGTTTAGTTCTCACCGTCAACCATCCAAAATCAGGATCTAGAGTCCACGACAGTTTTATATCGCTTCCGCTTTTCCTTATTTCCACCGTTTCCTCGCGCGGCAGGTAGCGCTCCTTCTGCATAGACACCCTGACCGGCCCCTCTCCCAACTCCTTGCTGCAGGGCGTTTCGACGCAGATTATTCTGCCGTCCACCAAAACCACCGCCCCGGGAGGATTCGATTCGAAACGCACCACCGCCTTATGAATATCTCCAATCCGCCATTCATCCTCAGGCGCCTCGCTTCCTCCACCCTCGCGAAATACGCCGGGCAGGGAACCGCCAATTTTCACCCCCGAGTGCTCCCGCATCCGTTCTCCCAGCAGCGCCGCCGTCTCGCGCACCGCTCCTTCCAATCCGACCAGATCATCGCCCCGGGCCACCTCGGAACCGAGAAAGGCCGCGCTTTCGCAGTGGTGCACCTTAAGATTTAAGCGATATTTACCGGCGAACAGCAGCACGTCCCCGGTCACTATATAGGCGGCGCCCAGCATCCTCCCGATCTCGATCTCGCATTCGGCGTCGGCGCAATCGGATACCCTCATCTCGGGAGGGAGGAGCTCCTGGATCGACTCCCGGGTCATGATCATGAAACTCTCGGAAGGAAGGGACCGGATCATGGCGTCCCGCACCCGGTCGGTGAGGTAGATGTTTTCCGCCTCGGTAAGTTTCGCCCGGTTATTAAGTTCCAGCACCGCCACCTTGTAGCTAAGCGCTTGGGCCCGGGCAAGCCAAGCCATAAAGATCGCGGCCATTAAAATTAGCGCCCGCCTGGCCATCCATCCCCTCTGATTAGAGCAAAGTGATCCGGTGGTAACTACCTGAAGCTCTAGTCCGGCATTCTGAAAGTTCTATTCGGTCTCGGCATCAAGCTCTTCGAAAGCCTTGTCGGCCCGTTCTATCACGGCGGACCTTATCTCCTCCGAAAGGTTATCCATCTTCTTGACGGCGTCCTTGAAGTGCTCCACGTCGAGGGCCATCAGAACATACAGGGCGCCGGTCTTGCTGATCCAGGACTCTTTCTGATAGGTACCGGACAGGGTCATATCGGTTATCTGCTTGGCGACATCGACGATATGCTGTTCGTCGGCAGCGGCCTCACCGAATTCCTCTCCCCCGGTGGTGGTGGCCTGGTAATCCTTCAACATCGCCGCCACCTTGAGCTGCAGCGAGCGCGCGATCTCGGTGCGCCCGCGTCCCTGGGCCGCGCTGCGGGCCAGGGATACGTTATTGGTGCCTACCGCCGAGCCTAATCCATATATCTCTTCATTATCTCCACCATGTCCCGTTATAACCCACTCCGGAGCACCCTCCAGCTCCTCCTCCACCACGCTGCCCATCCCCTTGGTGGCCGGGGAACCGCACCCGAACATGGAGATCGCCAGGGCGGCCAATACAGCGATAAACAGCAGATTCCTCATTTATCCCTCCTTGCCTGTGTTGTGGAATAACCTTACCGGGGAGGATCATACCAATACCTGGAAATTAAAATCAAGAAAGAAATTAGGGTATAAAGGGATCCCTATTCAAACATTTTCTCGGAAGGTAATTACATCTTAAGTGGCCGGCGAGATGCACTCCACCTCGCGCGGCCACCGCAATAATGGAGGAACGGACCAATGTCGGGAACCGGGAAAGCAGGGCGAAGCCCGGTCCCGTTCCAATACGCCCCCGCGCTAAGCGTTTGACAGCGTGTCCCATACCGCTTAAGATACCGGCCATGAACAGTCTTAGCGCATACGCCCTGGCGACGGAGCTTGACGCCTCCCTGACCGGATCAACGATCACGGGGATATCCAGGTTCGAGGGAGGCCTCTCCCTCTCGCTGGGTAACGACTCCATCCCCTTCCTGCACATCCTTTTTCCGGGACGGCAGGCCGATATCGCCCTTTCCTCCCGGGCGCTGGCCCCGCCTTCCTTCTCCACCCCCGTCCTGGAGCAGATAGCGGGGGCCGTCATAAGCGGAGCCTCTCCCCTGGACCTGGACCGGATAATACTGCTAAAACTCGATTCCACCACCTCCTGGGGAGAAATCGAGAAATATATCCTGCGGCTCGATCTTAGTCCCGCCCATAGATCGGTGGCACTTTTCCAGGCGGCGAATGAAAAGCTTTTGGGATCCTTCGGCCCGGCGCGCTCCCGCAATCCCTCCTCTCCCGGGCACCATCCCCCCCGCAAGGCCTATTCCCTACTCGAACTGCCCCCGGAAATACCGCTGCCGCTATCGGCGCAGCTGGAAAAAAGCTACTTCCCCGGCCGGGATCCGGGCGGGCTACTCCCCCGGTCGGCAGAGGACGGGAAAACGCTCCTCCCGGCCGACATACTGCTCCGTTCGATCCAGGGCTTGGATCCCGTGCTGTCCCGGGGCCTGCTCCGGGAGGCGGGCTCTGACGGGGACAAGCTCTGGTCGCTGCTGCGCCTTATAGGCGAGAGGCTGCGGGGAGGGAAGTACTCCTGGTTCCTCTATGATATTCCGGAGGCCGGGATCTCCGGCCGGCAGGTCATCTATCCGCTGGAGCTTCCTCCCGGGCTGGGAACCGGCAAGCCCTTGACCTTTCACCGGGCCCTGGAAAGCTGGGGGGCCGGCCGGGTGATTCCCGCCTACCTGGAAGGCCTGAAGAGGGCGGCGGTATCGAGGGCCAACAAGGATCTCTCCCGCTGCCGGCGACTCCTGGACAACCTGACCGGGGATCTGGAGGAAGCCGAAAAAGCGCGGGAATTCCGGCAACTGGGAAACCTGCTGGTTACCTACAGGCACCTGCTGGCCAGGGGAATGAAGGAGATCGAGGTCAGCGACTACTCCGGCGGGAGAAAGGTGGCCATTCCCCTGAACCCGAAACTGACCCCGGACCGGAATATCCAGCTCTATTTTCGAAAGGCGAAAAAGGGGGAAAAGGGCCTGCTGGTGATAAAGAACCGGCGGCTTAAGATAGAGAAAGAGTTGCAGGATAAAAAAGAGCTGTTGGAGAAGATATCGGGCCTTACCGCCGTGGAGGAAATCCTCGGCATCTTTCCCCGGAGGGAGGAAGGCGGCGGGCGCCGCAAGGATAACGGCCAGATCCCGGTCTTCCGGTCTTACCGGCTGGACGACCGGCATACCGCCTACGTGGGCCGCAGCGACAGGGAAAACGACCAGCTGACCCACCGTTTCGCCGCCGCCGGCGATTTATGGTTTCACGCCCAGGGGAGCGCCGGTTCGCACGTGATACTGAGGGGCGCCAACCGCTCCACCCCCAAGAAGATAATAGAAATGACCGCTTCCCTGGCCGCCTGGTTCAGCAAGGCCAGGAAGGCCTCCACCGTACCGGTGATCTATACGGAAAAAAGATACGTTCGTAAACCGCGGGGATCCCGTCCCGGCACCGCCGCCTGCATGAGGGAAAAAACGATTTTCGTCACTCCCTCCCTACCCGTGGATAGGGACCCCAAATGAAAAGGGAGGCCGTTAAACCTCCCTTTTCAGATAACCTTGTAACCCTGCTAAACTCCTCCAGCTTTCGCCGTTTCTGCTCCCAGGGTTTCGGTTACCACTCAGCCACACATCTTCCTGTTACCGCGGGCTACTATTATAATTGCAAGAGCTATTCCGATAAGTATAAATAGCGGAAAAAGATCTCTTTCCATTAACTATTTGTGATTAAATCAATTAGGAAGGTCTGGCTTAAGCGCTGAAATCCCTTCACCGAACCACCCGATTACAAGCAGTTAAAATATTTAATAATCCGTTAAAAAACTTTACCGCTTACTTTTCGGCGTACCCTGTTTCTGTACCCAGGATATAGGTTTCACCGCTGGCGGAGTCTATGCCCAGGCAGACCGGGAAAAAGCATCCCCATTGCACCACTACGTCGCAGAAAGGAAATACATTATCCCCTATCGGTATAAGTTTTACGCTATGGTGCTGGTTATCTATCTTGCGGAAAGTTATGCGGACACTTCCCTCGGTGTAAATCCGGTATATTATACCGTCGAATTTTACGATGCTGTAGCCCGGACTGAGCTGTTTGTCTAGCGGTATGCCATTAGGGATCTGTGCCGATAGGTTGGTCGCGGCGAGAATCAGCGCCAGCATGGCTATCGAAAAAACTATTTTTGAACCCTTCATCAACTACCTCCTCTCTCCGTTCCGGGAGAAAACTGCCCTATCCCCTAAAAACTTTTTCCGAATCACCGCCTCCTAGCTTCACGAAAAGCAATATAACATATTTAGCGATTTTTTGCTATAAGATTTTAACTTCAAATCCGATTGTTCCATTACTCCGGATCCTCTTCAAGGGAAAATTTATCAATTTCTGAAATTAGATTCTCAAAAAAATCCTTTTCAATTTTTTTTACGATCCGGCCATTTCTGAAGATGACCGCTCCCTGCTTGGCCCCCGCGATCCCGATATCGGCTTCCCGGGCCTCCCCCGGTCCGTTCACCTCGCATCCCATCACCGCCACGGTCATCTTCCCGGCTCTGCCCGGCAGTATCCTTTCCAGCTTCTCCGCCATTCCCGCCACCTCCAGGTGGCACCGGCCGCAGGTGGGGCAGGAAATGACGCGGGGGAAATCATCGCGCAGTCCGAGCGAGGAGAGAACGGCGGCGGCGACGATGATCTCCCGCACCGGATCCCCGGACAGCGACACCCTGATCGTATCCCCGATCCCGGCGCCCAGGAGCTGGGTCAGCGCCACCACCGAGCGGGCGGTCCCGCTCAAAGGCGGTCCGGCCTCGGTCACTCCCAGATGCAGGGGATAATCGTTCCCCGCGGCGAAGAGGCGGTTGGCCTCCACGGTCACCGCCGCGGAGGAAGACTTTAGGCTGAATACGAGGTCCCGGAAACCGGACCTCTCTATGATCCCCAACTGCCGGTTCGCGCTCTCGCACAGGGCCCGGGGCTGATCCTTCTCATACAGGGAGCGCAGCTCCTTCTCCAGGCTGCCGGCATTGACCCCCACCCTCAAGGTGATCCCCGCCCGGGCGGCCGCCTCCACCACCTCCATGACTTTTTTCTCTCCCCCGATATTTCCCGGATTGATGCGTAGGCCGGCCACTCCCCGGCCGGCGGCGCTCACCGCCAGGCGGTGATCAAAATGAATATCGGCTATCACCGGAATCGGACTGGCGGAGCAGATTCTCTCCAGGGCCATCACGTCTTGGTCGTCCCGGACCGCCACCCGGACGATCTCGCACCCCGCCTGGCTGAGGGCCCTGATCTCCGCGCCGGCTTCTTCCACCGCCGCCGCCGGAAAGGTGCTCATCGACTGAATGCTCACCGGGGAATCGCCCCCCACCCCCACCGTCCCGTAAAACACCCGGCGGGTGACCCTTCTGGCGACAGCGGGCTCCCGATCCCGCCGGCGGTTCTCCGCGTCTTTCTTCATGCCATCCCTTCCGGCAGCCGGGGCCCGGCCACCCGGGCGTCGCCCCGGCGCTTGGTGAGACCTTCGCTATCGAGATATTCCAGGAGGGGGACTGCGTATTTACGGGAAATATCGAAAGCCTCCTTGAAATCGGTGACGTTCAGGGATCCTTTTTCCCGCAACAGGGCGGTGGTCCTCTCTATCAACCCGCTCAACGCCTGCTCGTCGATATAGGCATCCGCCCCCACCTTCCTCACCTTCCCCCCATCCTGCAGTATGTGTAGATAGCGGATAAGCAACTGCTCATCCTCCACCTCCGGCCGCAGATCGGCCAGGGTGCAAAATTTCACTCCCGCTTTTTCTATCTTTTGCTCGATCAGGCTTATCCCCTTGCGGTCCCGGGTCGATATCTCCAATTCCGGACCTCCCGCGCGCACCCTGCCCCCCTTGAAAAACAGGGTACCCTCCCTCTTCCCTTTCTCCAGGATATAGTCGTAGAGCGGCCGCCCTTCCAGATCGCTTTTGGCCCTCAATTCCTCCCGGTCCAGGCCCCAGATCAGCTTCCGGGCCTTTAAATAATCGCCCAATATTCCGAATAGTTTTTTTTCGTACCGCTTAAGGACTCCCGCGCCGATCAGCTTGTCCCCCATGGAGACCAGCTCTTGGGCCTGCAGCAGCCTCCCGGACACCTCCCGGGCGGGGGAGATGTCCAGTCCGAAACGCCTTATCTCCTCCAGCGATATTCCCCCGGCTCCCGCCCTTTCGGCCAGGGCCAGGATCTTGTCCGGCGCCGAATCCCCGTTCAGGACCGACAGGATATGGGTGGCCGCACCCTTGGATCTCTTCGCCCGGGGGGCATGGGGATCGAGAATTTTTCCTCCGGCCAGTACCCGCAGGGGCGAGTAGGTCCGTAACACGAAACGGTCGCCTCCCCGGGCGGTCGCCGGTTTCTCCAGCCTCAGCTGAACGAATCCGCTCTCCCCCGGCCGCAACTCCTCCGCGTCCAGGAGTATTATCCGGGCCAGTATTTCACCCGCCGCGTGATGAAACCGCACCCGCTGCCTGTTTTTAACCGGGGATCCCGCCAGACCGCTCACCTCCAGGCGGACATCCATCATGCTGGAAGGCTCCAGCATTCCCGGCGTCAAGACCTGGTGGCCGATGGAGATATCATCCACCTTGATCCCGTGCAGGGCCAGGGCGGTTCTCATTCCCGCGCCCGCCTCTTCACGGTCATGGTAAAAGCTGTGAACCTCCCGCACCCGCACCTTCCTCCTCCCCGGCTCCACCACCAGTTCGTCGCCCGCGCTCACCTTTCCGCTCCAGGCCGTTCCGGTCACCACCGTGCCGATACCGGTTTTGGTAAAAACCCTATCCACCGGCAGCCGGAAAAAATCTCCCCCGCTCCTGCCCCTTACCGTCAACGCCCGCTCCCGGAGGCTCTCTCTCAGCGCCTCGATCCCCGCTCCGCTGACCACCGAGGTCCTCACCAGGGGGGAATCCTCCAAGGCGGTGCCCTGGACCAGATCGTGGATCTCGCTTTCCACCACCGCGGCGATCTCCTCGTCCACCAGATCGATCTTGGTCAGGGCGATGACGCACTTTTCCACCCCCAGCAGCCTCAGCACCTCGAAATGCTCCTCGGTCTGCGGCATGATACCCTCGTCGGCCGCCACCACCATCAGGGCCAGATCGACCCCCACCGCCCCCGAAACCATATTCTTCACGAATCTCTCGTGCCCCGGCACGTCGACCAGGCCGGCCCGGATTCCTTCCCCCAGATCAAGGGGGGCGAATCCCAGCACGATCGATATGCCTCTCCTCTTCTCTTCCGACAACCGGTCGGTGTCCACTCCGGTAAGGGCTTTCACGAGCTCCGTTTTACCGTGATCGACATGCCCCGCCGTGCCAATGATCAGATTCGTCAAAGCAGCGGTTTCCTTTCCAGCCGGTTACGACTTGATCCGTTGAATATCGGCTCCCAGGGCGCGGAGCTTCTCCTCTATCCTTTCATATCCCCGGTCTATGTGGTATATCCTCAGCACCTTGGTCTCCCCCTCGGAGACCAATCCGGCCAGGATCAGGGCCGAGCTGGCCCGGATATCGGTGGCCATGACCGGCGCTCCCTGCAACGAGTCGACTCCCGTGACCACCGCCACGCTGCCGTCCAGAATAATTTGCGCGCCGAACCTCCGCAGTTCCGGAACGTGCGTGAACCTTTCGGTGTAGACATGTTCCATTACGGAGCTGGAGCCCCGGGCCCGGCAGAGGACGGCCATCATCTGGGCCTGCATGTCGGTGGGGAAGGAAGGGTAAAAACCGGTTTCTATGTCGACCGGGGAAATCACCTCCGGACCCCGGACCAGCAGGCCGTTATCCCTCATATCTATCTCGGCGCCGCAGGAGGTAAGTTTGTTGATTACCGCCGTCATATGATCGGGACGGCATCCGCTAATCTCCACTTCGCCTCCGGTCAATACCGCGGCGGCGGCGTAGGTCCCCGCTTCCACCCGGTCGGGAATAACCCGGTGCCGGAAAGGCCGGATGGAGGATACCCCCTCTATCTCCAAGCGCGAGGTCCCCTCTCCCTCGATTATGGCCCCGGATTTTTTCAGGGCCGCGGCCAGGGCAGACACCTCCGGCTCCCGGGCGGCGTTCTCGATCACGGTTTTTCCCTCGGCCAGCACCGCCGCCATTATCAGGTTGATGGTCGCCCCCACGCTGGGGAGGGAGAGGATGATCTCATTCCCGCGCAACCGATCCGCCGCGGCATCGATATACCCGTGATCGATTTTTATTTCGGCCCCCAACGCCTTTAATCCCAGCAGGTGCAGGTTGATGGGGCGGGGGCCCCAGGCACATCCTCCGGGCAGGGATACCCGGGCCCTTCCGAATTTCGCCACCAGCGGTCCCAGCACGTAGATGGAAGCCCTCATCGTCCTGACCAGATCGTAGGGAGCCTCGTGGTGATCGACGCGGGAGGCGTCCATTACCATCCTGCCCCCTCCCAATTCGACCGGGACGCCCAGAACCTCCAGCAGGTGCTTCATGGTTAGGGTGTCCCTGAGCTCCGGCACGTTTTCCAGCACGCATTCCCCGCCGGTAAGGATGCTCGCCGCCATCAGGGGCAGCATGGCGTTCTTCGCCCCGCTGATTTCGACCGTGCCTTGCAGGCGGCAGGGTCCTTTGATCAGAAAACTGTCCATTCGGGTCACCCCTCCTCCGGCTCGGGCCGGAAGGCCGTCACCATGCGCTCCAAATCATTATAATCTTTCCGTCCCCGGATCTCCCCGTAACCATCCCCCGCCAGAATCTCCCTCACCCGCTCCATTTGACCGTCCCCGATCTCCACCGCCAGCAGTCCGCCCGGATGAAGAAGCTCCTTTCCCGCCTCCGCCAGGCGGGGATAGAAATCGACGCCCTCCTCCCCTCCGTCCAGCACGGTGCGGGTTTCGTAGCGGGAGACCTCCGCCTGCAAATTCTCGATCTCCCGGCTGGGTATATAGGGCGGATTGGATACCAGCAGATCGAATCTCGGCTTTCTTTCCAGGGCATCAAAGCCGCTCCCCACGAAGGTGGCGACGCGCCCGGAGACCCCCAGCAGCTTAAAATTCTCCCGGGCCAGCTCGACGGCGCTCCGGGAGATATCGAAGGCTATCCCCTTCCAGCTCGGATGCCTGCCGGCCAGGGTGCCGGATATGACCCCGCTTCCCACTCCCAGCTCCAGAAAATTCAATTCTTCTTTTCCGGCGAGTATCTCCTCTATCCACTCTACCAGCAATTCGGTCTCCGGCCGGGGGATGAACACCTCCTCCCCCATTCGGAAGCGTTGGGAAAAGAATTCCACCTCGCCCAGGATATACTGCAGGGGGTAGCGGCGGGCCCTTCTCTTCAGGTTCGCTCGGTATTCCCGCAGGATGCCCTCGTCCGGCACCTCCTCGAACCGCAGGTAAAGATCGAGGCGGCGGCAATTCAGCGCCTTGGCCAGGAGGTGCTCGGCATCGAGCCGGGACGAGGCGATCCCATGTTTTTGAAGATATTCCGCGGACATGCGTACGATATCGATAATATTCGGTCCGGCCCGCATCTATTTCCCACCCGCTCCGGATTTTTTTTCCATTTCCAGGGCCAGCAGTTCCTCCCGGTGCGCCACCGCCAGCTCGTTTATAATCTCTTCCAGGTCTCCATCCAGGATGTTATCCAGGTCGTGCAGGGTCAGATTGACGCGGTGATCGCTTACCCGGCCCTGGGGGAAGTTATAGGTTCTTATCTTGGCGCTGCGATCCCCGGAGCCCACCATGGAACGGCGGGCCTTGGCTATCTCGTCCGCCTGTTCCCTTTTGGCCTTTTCCAGCAAGCGGGAGCGCAGCACCTTCAAGGCCTTGGCCTTGTTCTTGTGCTGGGACTTTTCATCCTGGCAGGTGACCACCATGCCGGTGGGCAGATGGGTGATACGCACGGCCGAATCGGTGGTATTCACGCTCTGTCCCCCCGGACCGCTGGAACGGTACACGTCCACCTTCAATTCCTTGGGATCCAGCTGCACCTCGATCTCCTCGGCCTCGGGCAGCACCGCCACCGAGACGGCCGAGGTATGTATGCGCCCGCCCGATTCGGTCACCGGAACCCTCTGCACCCGGTGCACGCCGCTTTCGAACTTGAGCTTGCCATAGGCGTTTTCCCCCCTGACCAGGAATATTATTTCCTTGTAACCGCCCATCTCCGTGGGACTGCTGCTCAGGATCTCCACCTTCCACTTCTCTTTTTCCGCGAATAACCGGTACATGCGCGCCAGATCTCCCGCGAACAGGGCCGCTTCCTCTCCTCCGGTTCCGGCCCTGATCTCGAAAACGGTGTTGCGGGAATCATCCGGATCGCTGGGAATGAGCATCAGCTTGATCTCTTCCTCCAGCTCTTCCTGCTGATCCTGCAACTCCTCGATCTCCGAGCGGGCCAGCTCCATCAATTCCGCGTCGGCGGAAGCGTCCACCACCTCCCGGTCCTCCTCCAGCCTCCGGGTGATGTCCAGGTATCTCTTAATGGCCTCCACCGCGGGGTCGAGATCGCTTCTTTCCTTGGCCAATTTACGGTAGAGCTGGCGGTTGCGGATATTTTCCGGTTGGGACAGTTCCTCGCCCAGTTGATCGTACCGTTTCAGAACCGTCTGGTATCTTTCCTTGCTGCCCACAGAGACCCCTCCCTCTGTAATCCGGGTATGCCCGGTCCTTTCCCCTCCCCTTGGCGGGGGAAACAGCCCGGCGTGAAGACTCTAATGAATTACGCGCTCGGTTTCCAGTAATTTGTCGTCCAGGCAGGCGTGGAGGGCGGCGATCGCCACCTCTAGCTGGTCATCCTCGGGTTCCCCGGTGGTGAGGCGCTGCATCAGCAGGCCGGGCCAGAACATAAATCCCAGCCGCCGGTTCACCGCCGGCCTCGCTGAAAGCTTGAGCACTTCGTAGGAAATTCCGGCGATCGGTAAGATGAATGAAAACCTCAACAGCCGGTCGGGGATCGATTCCGGTTTACCCAGTAATATAAAAACGAAAACGCTGACCATTACCACGATCAACAGAAAACTGGTGCTGCAGCGGGGATGAAGCCGGGAATAGGCCCGGGCCTTTTGAGGCGTGACCTGCCCTCCATCCTCATAGGCGAATATCGTTTTATGCTCGGCTCCGTGATACTGAAACACCCTCCGCATCTCTTTCCACCGGGTGATGATAAAAACGTAGAGAAAGATGAAAAGCAGGCGGATGAAACCATCCACCAGGTTGAAGTAAAAACCGTTCTCGAATTTTAACAGCTCCGTGAGCTTGAGGGGAAGGTAAAAGAAGACCAGGAATCCCAGCCCCAGGGCCGCCCCCATGGTAAAGACCATGGATGCCGCGGAAATCCCTTTCTTTTCCTTTTTATCCTCGTCCGGCTCGGCCTTTTCCACCGAGAAGGTTAGCGCCTTGAGGGCAATGATGAATGTTTCCACCAGGACTATCGCCCCCCGGATTACGGGCAGGTTCCACAGTTTATGCCGCTTGGTCAGACTGAGAAAAGATTCGGTCTTGATGGCGATCTGTCCGTCCGGGCACCTGACCGCCGTGGCAATAGCCGATGGCGAGCGCATCATCACTCCTTCGATGACGGCCTGCCCTCCGACCTGAAGACACCTTCTCTCATCCTCGTCCGTCATCGGTTCCTCTATTGTTAAACGGAAATTCAGAGCGGGATGGAAGCTTACTGCTGCTTGTCTTTTTCCGCGGCCTTCCGGCGGTAATCGCCGTACTTGCGCTGGAATCTCTCCACCCGTCCCGCCGTATCGATCAGTTTTTGCTTACCGGTGAAGAAAGGATGGCAGGCCGAGCAAATCTCCACGTTGATTTCTTTCTGGGTGGAGCTGGTCTCTATCACGTTACCGCAGAGACAGGTAATCTTGGCTTTTCCGTATTTCGGATGAATGTCTTTTCTCATTTTTTTCTCCGCTGAATGTGCCAAATCTCCCCCGCGGCTGCTTGCTCCGCGGATTTTTCAATTTAATACCATTATCCTCCAAAATCAAACCCTATCTGTATATTTTCCCGCTCCCCCGCCAATATTTTTCACCCTCCGGCCCGCCTAGGCGTTCATCGACTGGAGGAACTTGTTGTTGGTCTTGGTCCGGCTCATCTTATCCAGCAGGAATTCCATCGCTTCCACGCAGGTCTTGTCGCTGAGGAACTTGCGTAAGATATAGACCTTGCTGATGACCTTCTCTTCCAGCAAAAGCTCTTCCTTGCGGGTGCCCGAACGGAATATATCGATGGCCGGCCATACCCGCTTGTCCGCCAGGCGGCGGTCCAGCACTATTTCCAGGTTGCCGGTGCCCTTGAACTCCTCGAAAATAACCTCGTCCATGCGGCTGCCGGTCTCAATCAAGGCGGTGGCGATAATGGTCAGGCTCCCCTGCTCCTCCGTGTTCCGGGCGGCACCGAAAAACCTTTTGGGCTTCTGCAGGGCGTTGGAATCCACGCCCCCGGAAAGGATCTTTCCGGAATGGGGAACAACGGCGTTATGGGCCCGGGCCAGGCGGGTGATACTATCCAGCAGAATGACCACGTCCTTCCCGTGCTCCACCAGCCGCTTGGCTTTCTGGATGACCATGTTGGAGACGTGGACGTGCCGGTCCGCCGGCTCGTCGAAGGTGGAGCTTACCACTTCCCCCTGGACCGAACGGTCCATATCCGTTACCTCCTCCGGCCGTTCATCTATCAGCAGCACTATCAGAACGATTTCCGGATGATTGCTGGTTATGGAATTGGCGATTTTCTGCAATAGAATGGTCTTTCCGGTACGTGGCGGCGCCACGATCAAGGCCCGCTGCCCTTTCCCGATGGGGGTGAGCAGGTTCATCAGCCGGGTGGATAGATCCTTGGGATCATTCTCCAGATTAATAATCTCTTCGGGGTAGAGGGGGGTGAGGTTGTCGAAAAGCGTTTTCTTCCTGGCCTCTTCGGGATTCTCACCGTTCACCGCTTCCACTTTCAGCAACGCGAAATATCTTTCCGAATCCTTGGGAGAGCGGACCTGTCCGGTCACCGTGTCGCCGGTGCGCAGTGAAAACTTTTTGATTTGCGAGGGAGATACGTAAATGTCATCCGGCCCGGGGAGATAATTGTAGGCGCCCGATCGAAGGAAGCCGTAACCTTCCGGCAGCACCTGCAACACGCCTTCATTGAAAATCAGACCGTTCTGGGTCGCTTGAGTTTCCAGGATCTTGAATATCAGATCCTGCTTTCGCAAACTGCTCGCTTCCTCGATTTCCAGCGTGTCGGCGAGTTTCATGAGTTCTTCGATCTTCTTGCTCTTTAGCTCTACAATGTCCATAAAATCCAACCTTTTTCTCGTAGTTTTCCGGTTAAGGATGAGTCCCCCGGGCAAAATACATACTCCGGGAACGGTGTTCAATCATTTATTGATAATTTTTTGAAAATCTCCAATTGAAATCGAACGATTCGGCTCAAAACATCAAATCCAGTTTTTCCGTGGAAATCCGTTCTTATATTCGGAATGCGGCGTTCAAATCTTAAGGGTTTTGACAACTATCTGCGCGTCTCTTACCTCCATTGAATATTTTCTGGAAGACTGATTTGGAAAAGAAACGATGTCCTTTCTTCACCTTCGAATTTATCCTAAACGCTCTCTTCTGTCAAGGGAAATAAGATACGGTTAATTTTATTATACTGAATACCCGGGGGAAAAATAAATATGCTACCGGGCAAGCCGGAGCGAAGGCTTGCCCGGAACACCCGTTTTATTACATGTTGCCCTTTAGCTCCATGAATTTCTCCATATACTCCTCGGCCTTTTTCTTCATGCCCTTCTTGTTGCAGGCGATGCTCAGGATATGCCAGACATTGATATTATCCGGCGATAACTCCTTGCATTTATCTCCCTGCATGATGGCCTCATCCCAATACTCCGCCTGGTAGTAGGCGAAAAGCAGGGCGTAATTGACCGAAGGATTTTCCGGATCCATCAGCAAAGCGTTCTGGTAGGCGTCGATGGCCTTAATATAATTCTCGGTCTTCATGCTGGCCCGGCCCAGGTTATAATAAACGTCGAAGTTCTCGGTGTCCGTTTTCCTTCTTCCCTGAATCGCCATATCGTAGAACTTCTCGGCCAATTCGTATTTTTCGTTGTACATGAACTCCGCCGCGATTTCCTCCAGGACCTCGGAGTTGGTGGGATCGTCCAGCATCAATTTTTCAAACATGACCAGAGCCTCATCTTCCCTGCCCCGGTTGATCATTACCTGGCCGGAAAGCGCCAGCGCTTTTCCGTATTCCTCGTCTTCCTCGGTCACCTTGGCCATCAGGGAATCCGCCGCCGCGTAGGATTTTTCCCGGTAGGTGCTGTCCTGGCGGGCCATCTCGTTATAGGCCATGGCCAGGTTCAGCCAGCCTTTCATGCGCCGGGGATCGGCCTCGGTCGCCTCAAAAAACTCATTGGCCGCCCCTTCGGGATTTTCCGCTCCGAATTCTTCTATCCCGCTATTAAAATGCCTGGCCCAGTTGGACATGATATTGTCTTCGCAGTCTTTTTGTTTGCCCTTGGGATCCAGTTCGGCCGCTTTTCTGAAGTTTTCGTAGGCCAGCCTCATCTTCTTGGTATAGCTGTAGGAAACCCCCAGCTGGAAATATGCCTCGGCGTCGTTGGGATTCTTTTCTATGCCCAGTTTCGCCATCTCAATGGCCTTCTCGTAGTTTTTGTTCTGGTTATGCAGCATGGCGCTGGTGGTTTCCACGCTCTTGCACGCAAAAGAGCCCAGCAAAAAAATAATCAGAAACGAAAGTACTAACCTGTCTCTCCTCATCGGTAAATATCCTCCTGAAGCCGGTAGAAATTCCCTTTTTTCAATTTTCCGGCGGGTTCCCGCGGGGTGCGGTCGTACCCGGCCACCTTCATCCCCTCGCCGCCAAACCTTTCTCCCCCCGGGTCTTCCAGAGGGCGGAGGGGCGCGGCGATCTCGTCTTCTTCCTTCAGAAAGCTAGCAATCAGGTTCTAGTGTGTCAAGGAATATCGAGCTTTCCGGGGAGGCAGCAAAGCGCCGGGTTAAAACATGTTCAGCGGATCTACATTCCAGCGCAGATCCAGGGGAGAATAAGCGGCCACCGCCCGGGAGGCGGACCCGATCAGCTTCTTCTTCTCCGCCGGGGAAAGCTCTCCCTTGACCAGGACCTGCACCCGGAACCTGCCCCGCAGCTTCTCGATCAGGGCGGGGGTTGGTCCCAGCACCTTTTCCGCCGGCACCAGGCCGGTGGCATCCAGAGCCTTCTTTACCTCCGTACCGCCGCTCATGGCCCGCTCGGCGGAAGTCGAGGAGAGGGTAAAGAGGATGAGCTTGCTGGCCGGGGGATAATCCAGTTCCCGTCTTACCGCCAGTTCGGTGTCGGCGAATCCCGTAAAATCGTGCTCCACCAGATAGGGAAAGATATAGTGCGTCGGCGAGTAGGCCTGGACCAGCACCCGGCCCGGTTTCTCTCCCCGCCCGGTGCGCCCGGCGGCCTGGAAGAGCAGGTGAAAGGTCCTTTCGGCGGCCCTGAAATCGGGAAAGTTAATCCCGCCGTCGGCGTTCAGCACGCCCACCACGGTGACGTTGGGATAATGATGCCCCTTGGCGACCATCTGGGTTCCCAACAAAATATCCGCTTCCCCTTTACCGAATCTTTCCAAAATTTCCAGGTGTCCCCTCTTCCCCCCGGTGGTATCCAGGTCCATTCTCAATACCCTGGCCCGGGGCAGCAGGTTGCCCAGTTCCATTTCCACCCTCTGGGTCCCCACCCCCCGGTGCAGGACCTGGTAAGCGCC
>JAFGPI010000154.1 GCA_016926065.1 Candidatus Krumholzibacteriota bacterium | reverse complement strand
CCGAGGCGGAGGGAGCCGGCAGGCTGAAGCAAATGTCAAAGGGAGGAAGCCCGGTATAAATCGGATCCGTGGTTATTTCCAGATCGGTTCCGGTATCGTATATCCTCACTCCCGGATCGGTGGGAGTCTGATCACAGAGGAAGAGCTCTCCGGCGGGGGAAATCTCGATATCGTAGAGCACGTAAGCACCGGGGGAGTAAAGTGTGCCCAGCTTTAAACCGGTGGAAGGATCGAAGCTGATCAGCTGGGTATGGAAACTGGCGTTCGTGATCACCGCGTAACCCCTGGTGGCGTGGAGAACCGTGACGTCATTGATATCTCCTCCCGCCGCCGCCTCGGTCAGTATCGCCGGCTCGACTTCCAGGGAGAAAGGATCGATTATCTCCACTCCGGCATCCCGGATACCCCAGGTTCCCACGGTGGAAAGATAAAGTTTCCCCAGCTCCGCGTGGTAACAGATCTCGGAGAAGGGATTGGTTCCCGCCAACCGTAACGATTGCACTCCGGGCGTAGATTGATCGGTATCGAGCAGGGTATCCGTGGCACAGTCGATTACGGCCAGATAGCTGTCTCCCACCGGCAGCCACCAGTTGCTCCGGTCCAACCGCTGGATGGATACGAACAGTTTTTCCCCCCGCAGGCACAACCGATTCATCTCGCAGAGACCGTCGCCATCGGCCAGGGAGGAGAGATCGACCGTGCCCCGGTGCGCGCCGGTGGAGGGATCGACTATCAAAAGATGGTTGGACTCGTAGCGGGACACGTAGGCCTTGGTATCATGGAAAAAGGCTATGTCCTGGGGATTGGATCCGTTGCCCACGGAAAACTGCCTGAGGGTGGCGAAATTATCCTGCGGATCGAGGACCTGGATGTTGTCCCCTCCCAGGCGGTTGACCACGTAGATCAACCCGCCGTAGTAGCGGGCAACGGCATCGCTGTTAATCCCCGCCACGTTGATCTGGGTGGAATAGGTTTCATCCAGGGTGATGACCGCGGCCGAGCCGGTGGAATAATCGGTGGTGGTGATAAAGGCGAATTCCTCTCCCCTGCTTTCCACCGGGCAGGAGAGGGCAAGCAGAACGATTCCCGGAATCACGAGGGATAGGGTAATCCGTGGACGATGCATCTTATCCTCCTTAGTGAGTGTACTTGACGGCGGTGTAGAAGATCCGGCCGGGCAAGGGATAACCACCAACGTCGCTGGTCTGGTCGCCACCCAGGTTGTTTCCCTCGAACGAAAACGATAATCCCTTGAGCGGAGCGTCGAGGTTGAGCGTAAGGTTATGAATTCCCCGGGCGGGGACCCGGTTCATATTGGCCTGGTCGATATAGTTCGCGCCGATATAATGCGTCTCCCAGACGATTCTCGTTTTTTTCCCCCGGTATTCGACCCGCAGTCCGCCTTCATGTGCCGGCCGGCCGGAGAGTTCATTCCCCCGGTAGTAGGGAATGGGGCCGGTATCCCGGCTGTTCAGGTAAGAGTAATTACCCGAGACCCGGAGATTATGCGGCAAGTTTCCGGCCAGGGAAATCTCGCATCCCCGGATCAGGGCCGATCCGATATTGGCCGGTTTTACGGTAGCCTGGGAGTTGGGAAAGAAGAGAATGAGGTTGTCGATCTCGTTGTACAGATAGACGGCCTCCAGGAAGGGACGGCCGATAAACCAAAATCCGCCGCCGCTGATAATCACACCGAGGTCCCGGTTCAATCCTTCTTCGGGCAGCAGGCCGGAATCCCCGGTCACGCTACCCAGGTTGCCGAACATCTCGAAGAAGGTGGGCAGCCGGTAATACCTCCCCCAGTTGCCCTTGAGGGTAAGGAAGGGAAAGGGCTGCGCCCGGAATCCGAAATAAGGCGCCGATTGCCGGTGTGAAATCCTACCCTGCGGGGAAGGCGGCAGCCAGGGGAAGAAAGGTTCGTCATAGAATTCATTCTCCAGCCATTGATACCTGCGCCCGAGGGTGAGAATCGCCCTTTCATCGAAGGCGCCGTATTCACCGGAGAGGACCAGGGTGACAGTTTTCCTGAGCCGGTCCGGCCCGGTCCGCAAACGGGGCAGCTTTTCCACCGGGTGAAAACGCTCTTTCTTGCTTTCGCAGAACAACTCCGCCCGGGCGGGGAGCGCGAAGACGAACAACTTCGCCCGGATATTCCCTCCCTGGGTAACTATCCGGTTGTCGGTTTCCTGCATGGCAAGGTTGATATCCCCGCCCGGATCTAGAAACCGTTCCGCGCTCCAGGAGTAAAATAGGATCCCTTCGGTATGGATTCGACCGGAAAGAACGGGACGCGGTTCCGCCTTCAGATAGGACAGGCGGCGCAGGCGCTCGAACCTGGCCTCCGTGGACTGGTTCGCCCCCAGCCCCGGCACTCCGGCTTCCCGGCTGAAACTGTTGTGATTGAGCGAGAGATCGTTAAAGGCCAGAAGATCCAGGCGGATCCTGCCGTTTAGGTTAAGGCGGGAGAACTCGTTGTTCAGGCGGGTGACATTGTCGTCATCCAGCGGATTCCGGGGCGTGCCGTTGTCGTCCCGGAAGGTGAAATCCCCGTCGCTGCCTACATATCCGGCGCCGGCCCGCAGGAGCACCCTCCCTATCCCGGCCTTGGCGCGGAGATGGTAGCGCCTGGTGCCGAAGGATCCTCCCGCCGCGCCGGCCCATACCCGGGGAACCGCCCCGGCGCCTTTCCCCTCCTCCTTCCCCCGGGAAACCAGGTTCACGGTCCCGCCTATCGCCGAGGCCCCGAAACCGGAGGGGCTGAATCCGCGGTAGATCTCGATCGATTGCAGATCGTCCAGGGCGATGTCGGCCAGATTGGTCATTCCGGAATAGGCGTCGTTGAGGGGAACGCCGTCCAGGTAGAACTGAACCTGGGTGGAGGACGACCCCCTGATCGAAAGGGTGGCGAAGCTTCCCAGCCCGCCGTACTGTTTCACCCGCACCCCGACCGAACGCGAAAGGAGGGCGGCCGCGTCGGGCACCGCGAGCTCTTCCTTCCTCAGATCGATCAACCCTACGAATCCGGAGCGGTTGAATATCTCCTCCTCCCGGTCGATCCTCTTGGCCTCCACCACGATCTCGGGGGCCCAGAACAGGGTGTCGGTGAAATCGCCGCGGGGAGATTTGCCCTTCTCCTTCCCTTCGGCGGCGAAAATGGATACGGATAGTAAAAGTATCAAAGCGTAAGGAGCCAAAAGGATGCGCGCCTTTCCCCCTGTCTCTATATTCCGGATAAAGCGGCCTCCGGGCCGGGCTTTCGTTTTTCGACGGGCCGGGATCATACCTCTCCACCATTTCGGCCTTATCGCCGGCCATAGTGAACTGTCAACTCTCCCGGGATCATGGAGGAACGCCAGGCGGAAGGAAAAACCCTCCGGTCCTTCTTCGGAAAGGGTGGAGGGTATTATCACCGCTCCCTATCCTCTCATTCCTCGAAGAGGTCCAGGGACACTTGCTTCTCCAGGCAGGTTTCCTGACTTATGGCTCGAATGCCGCCGCCCCCTTCCCGGCTCAATCGCCAGTGGATACGGGCGGGAGGCTCGCCAATCACAGTGGCGGGTCCGTGAGGGATTTTCACCCTCTTCCCTTGTACTCCCAACGGAGTTCCTGAAGCCGTATTTCGACTCGGACTTTAGACGAACGAATTCATCGCGTCAAGATAATATTATTCCTTTTCGAATGGTTCTTTTTTTAAAAAGCTCAAGATCCTTGATTCTACCCGCGCCCGGGACCTCAGGGGACGATGAATCCTTGCCCGGAGAGCCATCCGATCAACTCATCACCTACCAGCTCGTGGAATTCGTCCGCTTGAACGCCGAGATGGCCGGCATCTATCCATTTGACCGTTTTCGGCTCACCCGCCGCCTCTTGCAGCAGTTGGGCGCAGCGGGCCGGGATACGCGGATCTCCCCTTCCGTTGAGTATGAACAAGGGACGGGGAGAAATATCGGCCGCGTACTTGAGCGGCTCGATGGGAGAAGTGAGCACGCCGCACGCCCAACCGGCCGGGACCGCCAGCCAGAAAGGCGTCCGGAGATTATGCCGGACCAAGCGCTCTATATCGCCGGCCCCGAAGAGGATCGCGCCTCCGGCAAGGCGTTCATCCGCCGCCAGGGCGGCCGGGGCGAAGAGGGCGCCCAGGCTTCCCCCGGCGAGCAAGATCCGGTCGGAGGCGACGTCATCCCTGGTCAGCAGGTAATCGACCCCCAGCATGACGGCCGGTACGGTCTCCAGCACCGCCCGGTGAATGCGCGGCAACGCTCCCAAGAACTCCAGGAAGCCGAGCCGCTCCTTCTTCCCCCCGTAGGGATAGTCCAGCGCCAGCAGGACCAGGCCGTCCGAACCCTCCAGATATTCTATCGTGCGGCTGCCGGTGCGCAATCCCCCCAGTATCACCAGGGCGGGGAAGCTCCCGCCACCGCCTCCGGGCGCCTTGAGGCGCGCCGACACCTTAATCCCGCTGTCGGAAGCCAACTCGACCGTCTGGAAGATGAATCCACCCCGGCGCGCATCGACCTTTTCCTCCACCGCGCTCAGCTTCCCCCTCGCTCGAGCGAACTTCTCGCGATAGTCGCGGCGGCGGAACCATTCCCCGGTTCCATAAAGGGCCGCCAGGATCAAGCTCAAACCGGCAAGCACGGCCAGGGCGCGGCGCAAAGCCCCACGGACTATTATCCTTCCGAGGCGCATCCCGCTCACCTCCTCCCCGCTTGGAAATTAATGGAATCTCGCCCTCTTATTATACCACGCTTCCCTTAGTCCGAAATAGAATTCAGGGGCCACTCACGGGCCACCCGGGGCGCGCGGGAGAAAAGGCCCCCCCGCGCCGGGCCTTTGCGATACCGGGAGCAAATCACCCAGGAACGGGGGCGGGAAACCGAATCTCCCTGGAGATTTTTTCACGACCCATATTCAAAAAATGATTGTAATTTGGAGCATTTTGCGTAACCATACACAACTTATCGTGGTAAAGCGGCTTGGTTCCGGGGATTTCAAGGCCATATATGGCATTAAGGAGGAATAATGCATAAATCCGAAGCGGCAGCATTCCTTAATCACAAAGGTGGAGTGGGGAAAACTACCTCTGTCGCCAACGTCGGCGCGGGGCTGTCCATACTGGGGAAAAAGGTTCTCCTGGTCGATCTTGATCCGCAAGGCCATCTAACCGGATTCCTGGGCATAGAACCGGGGGAAATCAGCAAAACGATATATGACGTAATGCGCGGAGATGCCGCTCCGGGCGAAGCCATCATCGAGAGGCCCCTGAGGGCCCGTCTCTGTATCGACGGCTGCGAATCCCGGTTGTCGATGGCCTTGATCCCCTCTAAGCTGGATCTGGCCGACGCCGAAATGACATTCACTCAGAGGATCGATAGGGAGTTTTTGCTCAGAGAAGCTATCGCCAGGGTTAGCGGTGACTTCGATTATATACTGTTTGATTGTCCTCCCAGCCTGGGCCTGATTTCTATCAACGCCCTGGCCGCCTCCCGTAAGGTGTTCATCCCGGTGCAAACGGAGCATCTGGCCCTGAAGAGCCTGGAGAACCTGATAAAGATCATAGAGTCCATAATGGCGGGATTGAACGAGGAACTGACCATCGGAGGCCTGATCGCCACCCGCTTCGATGGACGCAAGGTGCTCAACCGCACGGTGTTGAAGACCCTGAAGGACAGTTACGGACCCTTGCTCCTGGATACCGTGATTCGAGAAAACATAGTCTTGGCCGAATCGCCGCGTTGGGGAAAGGACATCTTTAGTTACCGCCCGAAAAGTTACGGGATGGAAGATTATATGAACCTGTCGCTGGAGATCATGGGAAGGATCGCCGCCGCCAATACCCTCTTCTCCGTGGAGCGTGGGGTGATCAAAAGCAACACCAGCGGCGCCGCCGCCTGGTGACCGTGATTCGAATCAATCCGGCAGTCCGATAGAACGGGTCCCGGCGCACCAGCGCCGGGACCCGTCGCTTTATTAAATTACCGGTCCGTGCCGGTCAATAAACGTTACCTGCCGCCACGAAAAGCCATCCAGTCACGTCCGGCCCCGAGGCCGCGCCTCTCGGCGATCCTGCGTTCTTCGAGCAGGAAATGTTTCCAGGTTTGCTGATGCATCGCGGCGCTCACTACCGTCCGGGGCAAACGCAGATAACTTCCGATCTCGAACCAGCTATACCCGCGGCGCCTTATCTGTATCAATGTTCTATAGGGCACCCCGGCGTACCGGGCCAGCCGCAGGGCGATATCCCGGTCCTGTTTAATGATCCTCACTTCCCGGTACCGGCGGGCGGGGAGCTGCGCGCGAGCGCGGAACTGGTATCTTTCCAAGGAAGTGTTGCCTATGCGGACGCTCAGGTTGGGCACCCGCAGGGTAGCGCTGATACGGGTCTCCGCTTCGGCCTCCCGGGCAATCCCGGAGACAACGAGAAGGGCCAGGATGATAAAGCTGATCAAACTTATTAGCGTCCTTTTCATCAGACACCTCCTTTATCGGCCGCCCCTATTGACGGCTCTACCCGTTAATATTGCATACCCTGTACCCATAGGGATCTAAGACCCTAATTTAATATACTACAGTTTGTTACATGAATTCCGCTAAATTGAGATAGGTTCTGAAGTGGATTCCCCAGACTAAAAACCGTCCTCATAAGTGGACGATTTTGAATTGGCCGTGGGGGCTAACACGTCCCGGATAACCGAATCCGCCACCGCCACGGCGAAGCGCCGGCTCCCCTCCGGGGTGAAATGGATCTGGTCGCCAAAATATTCCAGCCGTCCATCGAAATCTTCCGAAAAATCCCACACCCGGCAGCCCTTCCAGCGGGCCGCTTCCAACATGCTCCGCGCGCAGTTGTCAAAGGCGTCGCAAAGGGCCTGGTGGCTCATAAGCACCCAATGGTAGCTGACCGTCTCCCTGACCAGGTCTTCGTTCCCTGCGGTCACCAGATGAGGCTGGATCAGCAGCACCGGTTCGGCGCCGATATTGCGGCAGAGGTCGATAAAGGTCAGCAGGTTCAACCGGTACTGCCGCGGTCCCGCTTCGAACACCCGGTCGGAATATTCCCCCTCCGGCGGTACTCCTTCCCGGTCCGCCCGGTTATACTTCATCCGGGGTATGGCCTTGACCAGGCGGTAGAGGTATATCTTGTCCAGGAAATCTTCCAGGGCCGAGGGCGGGTATCCGGTGTGGGTGGGCTTGAGCAGAGACTGGACCACCCGCAGGGGCGGGGCCTGGGCGCTGATCAGGTTAAAATATTTTATATCGTTCCAGGCCTGGCATAACATGACGTAATCCGGCTCGTAGAGATAGATTTCGGCCAGGATGCGGGTAATAGAGTCAAAGGTGGTATGCCCCGGCACCCCGGCATTAATAATCCGGACCCGGGTATATCCCGCCTGGTGCAGCCGGTTTTCCACGGCATGCGGCCAATCGTTCTCCCCGAAGACGTCGGGATCGAATACGAACGAACCGCCGATGAAAACTATGCGGATTTCGCCCTCCGGTTTATGTACGGGGAAAGACCGCCCCCGGTAGCCGTTCCTCAACATCATCCTGACCACGCCCGAATCTCCGGCCATGACGTCGTAATCGAGCTCCCGCATCCGGTGTATCGAGTAAGGCGACGGCACGTAGGCTACGGATTGCTCCAGGAATTCCCTGGTGGAAGGGAGCGGATAGATATGAAAGAGGATATTTCCGGTAACCAATAAATATAACAAAGCCAGAATCAGGATACAAAAGCCGGCCCATTTCTTATGTGCGTTTAAGCCCCGGAAAAGATGATACCTGCCGGTAATTATGCCCAAAACGATCAGGGCCAGACCCATGATGCTCAGGGAAATCTGGGCTTCCCTGATTCGCTCCAGGGTATGGGAGGCCAGCCAGCCATCGCTGGTGAATAGCCGCAGAAAAGCGGCGTTGGCGAAAATTAGCATCAGCAGGGACAGCAGGCCCAGAATGATCAGCGAACCGGCCACGGCCACTTCGGCCTGAATCGTTCTCTTCTTTGATCTATGCTCCAAAAACGCTCCTCCGCGAAAGGGCCCCGGAAGATAAAGGCACTGTCATCGTAACCTAAAGACATATTATGCAAGTATAATTATAAGAAATAGAAAATCCTGTCAACCACGAACGTGGAACGGGGGATAACGAATTGATTCCTTGAATTTCAGCCGGATTTGTCTATCATGGAGCACATCTTTTACACAATCCGTACCCGAGGAGGAAACCGCATGATCACCGAAATAACGGCTCAAGATTTGAATACCGGGCAATTCATCGAGGAACAAACCGAGGAGATCAAATCGATCGTCGGGAATGGCCGGGCCATCAACGCGCTCTCCGGAGGAGTGGATTCATCCACGGTCACCCTGCTCGGGCATAGGGCGCTGGGCGAAAAACTCCGCACCGTCTTCATCGAAAACGGGCTGATGCGCGAGGGCGAACCGGAATGGGTGGTCAAGCTGTTCCATACCCTGGGAGTCAAGGTCGAGCTGGTCGATGCCCGGAAAGAGTTCCTCTCGGCCCTCGAGGGCCTAACCGATCCGGAAGAGAAACGCGAGGCCATTACCCAGACATTCTATAAGAATGTGTTCGGGCGCCTGGTCCGGGAGAGCGGGGCCAAGCACCTCCTGCAGGGAACGATCCTGACCGATGTGGACGAGACCGTGGCCGGCATCAAACGCCAGCATAATGTCTTCGAGCAGCTGGGTATCGACCCGCAGAAGGCCTTCGGTTACAAGATCATCGAACCGCTTATCCAGCTTCGCAAGGACGGCGTGCGCCGGGTCGGTAAAGGGCTCGGACTTCCGGAAGAGCTGTTTGCGCGTATCCCCTTCCCCGGTCCGGCTCTCTGCGCGCGCGTTATCGGCGCGGTGACGCCGGAACGTATCGAGACGGTCCGCCGGGCAACCGCCATAGTGGAGCGTATGCTGCAAGGCTCGAGGGCCTTTCAGTATATGGCCATTTTGCACGAGGACCGCGTAACCGGCATGCGCGAGGGGAAGCGCGACTTCGGCCAGCAAATAGAGATCCGGTGCTGGGAAAGCGTCGACGCGCGGACCGCCACCCCCACCAGGCTTCCCTTTGATACCCTCGAAACTCTCGCCCGGGAGATCATTCAAGGCGTTCCGGGTATAGTGAGCGTTACTTACAATATCGCGCCCAAACCGCCCTCCACCATCGAAGCGGTATAAACGCCGGCACTCTTTTTATCTTCACTATTGCCAGCGGGATTGCTAGAATTAACGGAAACCTTGCGTTTTCTTAATAATAACCTGACGGAAGCGTTATAATTTTATATCGCAGCACTTTCTGAAAGTTATTACGAAAGGTCTATCATGGCTCATGAGCACATCCTGGTGGTGGACGACGAAGAGGATATACTGGAACTGGTCGGCTATAACCTCGAACGAGAGGGCTTCAAGGTGACGCGGGTGGACACCGGGGAGGACGCCCTCAGGTTGGCGCGAGACAAGTCGCCCGACCTGGTGCTCCTCGATCTCATGCTTCCCGGTATAGACGGGTTGGAGGTCTGCCGGATAATCAAGCAGGACGCCAGGACGGCATCCCTGCCGGTGGTGATGCTCACCGCCCGGGGCGATGAGGCAGATGTGGTGGTCGGCCTGGAGCTCGGCGCCGACGACTATATAACCAAGCCCTTCAGCCCCAAGGTGCTGCTCGCGCGGGTAAAGGCGGTGCTGCGGCGCAGGGAAAGCCCCGCGCCGAGGAAGGATGCGGTGATATCGATGAAGGAGCTGGTGATCCACCCCGGCAAGCACCAGGTCTCCGTCAAGGGTAACCCGGTACCGCTCACCTCCACCGAATTCCTCATCCTGCACCAGCTGGCCCGCCGGCCGGGCTGGGTTTTCACCCGGCAGCAGCTCATCGACGTCGCCCGGGGAGAGAACTATCCCGTCACCGACCGCTCGGTGGATGTCCATATAGTGGGCCTGCGGAAAAAGCTGGGGCCGGTGGGAAAAAGGATAGAAACCGTCCGGGGAGTAGGCTACCGCTTCAGGGAGAAATAGAATGCCCAGGAAAAGCATCATCTGGAATATCCTGCCTTACTACCTTCTCATCATTTTTCTCTCTCTCCTATCGATCTCCTGGTACTCGTCGAAGACCGTGAAGGATTTTCACAAGAGGGATATCGCCCGCAGCCTGGAAGAGCGTGCCCGCATTGTGGAGATGCACCTGTCGGGAATATTTCCCGGGATGGAGGCGGCGGAAATCGATTCCCTCTGTGACCAATACGGAGACCGATCGGAGATGCGGATCACCGTGATTGATCCCGGCGGGGTGGTAAGGGGCGACTCGGAGGAAGATCCGGCGAGGATGGAGAACCACGCGGACCGGCCGGAGATCATAAAGGCGCTGTCCGGCTCGGTGGGCGTCTCGGAGAGGCACAGCGGCACCCTCAACCAGAATTTCATATATGTCGCCGTGCCCCTGGTGGCCGAGGGTGAGATAAGGGGCGTGGTGAGGGCCTCCATACCCCTCACCGAGGTCGAGGGAAGCCTCTCGGACATGTACCGGCGCCTGTTTCTGGCGGGGGTGGTCGCTACCCTGCTGGCCGGCCTGCTCAGCCTGCTCGTCTCCAGGAGGATAAGCATCCCCATCGAGGAGATGAAAAAGGGTATAGAGCATTTCGAGGAGGAAGACCTCGAATACCGCATTCCCACCCAGGGACTCTCCGAACTGGGCGAGCTTGCCCGGGTCATCAACAGTATGGCCTCCAAGCTCAAAGACCGGATCGATACGGTGGAACTGCAGAAAAACGAGCAGGAGGCGGTTTTCTCAGCCATCCCGGAAGGGATCCTGGTATTGGACGAGGAGGAGAAGATAGTCCGCATGAATCCGGGGGCGGCCGAGCTCCTGGGAACTTCGCCCGCGGAAGCGCGCGGTAAATCGATACAGGAAGTGGCCAGGAATCCCCAGTTGCAGAGGTTCGTAGCGGAGACCCTTTCCAGCCGGTCTCCGGTGGAGACCGATTTCGCCCTCTGGACCGGTACCGCGGACATCTTCGTGCAGGCCAAGGGAGTCACCCTCAAAAGTTTCAACGGCAATGGGGCCGGCGCGGTCATCGTCCTCAACAATGTCACCCGGATCAAGAAGCTGGAAAACGTGCGGCGGGAATTCGTGGCCAACGTCTCTCACGAATTGAGAACCCCCGTGACGGCGGTGAAGGGATTCGTCGAAACCCTGCTGGAGGGCGCGATCCAGCACCCGGCCGAGGCGGAGAAATTCCTGCAGATAATTGACCGACAGGCCGACCGCATGAACAGGATCATCGGGGACCTTCTCCTGCTGGCCCAGGTCGAGCGGGAGGAAGAGACCGGCGGCATCCGGTTCGAGAAAACTAACATCCGGGAAATCCTGGACGACGCGCGCCAGGTATGCGCCTCCAAAGCGGCCGACAAGAGCATAATAATCGAAATCTCCTGCGCGGAGGAGCTGGAGGCCCGGGCCAACCCCGCCCTCCTGGAGCAGGCCATAATCAACCTGGTCGACAACGCCATCAACTACAGCCCGGATAACAGCAAGGTCACCGTCAAGGCCTACCGGGAAAACGGCCGGCTGGCGTTGGACGTGATCGACCGGGGATGCGGCATAGAACCGGAGTACCAATCCCGGCTGTTCGAGAGGTTCTACCGCATAGACAAGGCCAGAAGCCGGAAGCAGGGAGGCACCGGACTGG
>JAFGPI010000014.1 GCA_016926065.1 Candidatus Krumholzibacteriota bacterium | reverse complement strand
TTACGTTGGCTATCACCGCCAGCTCGTCTCCGGCGCTGGCTTCCCGGCAAACCTCCTCCACGTCCTCCCGGTCTAGGCCGATTATGGCCGCCATGGTGCCGGGCTGGCTCAGACCCGCCTGGAACATCAGTTCGCCCCTTTTCCTGACGATCTTCAGGGCGTCCATTTCGCTTAATACCCCGGCGGCCACCAGGGCCGAATATTCACCCAGGCTGTGGCCGGCCGTTATAGCCGGTTCCAGCCCGCCCTCTTCCCGCAGGATCCTGGCCACGGCGACACTGTGCAACAGGATGGCGGGCTGGGCGTTCCGGGTCTCGGTCAGCACCTGGGGATCGCCCTCGAAAGAGAGGGTGGAAATCTTGAATCCCAGGGTCTCGTCCGCCTCCCGGTAGAGCTCCGAAGCGGCCGGAAACTCCCCCGCCAGATCCTTGCCCATCCCCACGAATTGCGAACCCTGCCCGGGAAAGATCATCGCTGCTTTCATTTATGGTTTCTCCTTGAAATCAAATTCTTACCCCGGATCCCCCTTACCGGGATCCGGTCCAGTTCCTTACCCTGCTCGGTGCGGAATCATCTTCTAAACAGTACCGATCCCCAGGTCAATCCCCCGCCGAAAGCGACCAGCAGGACCAAATCGCCGTCCTTTAAGCGGCCCTGTTCGTTTAATTCGCCCAGCGCGATCGGTATGCTGGCCGAGGAGGTGTTGCCTATCCTATCTATGTTTATCACCATCTGCTCGTGCTTCAATTTCAGCCTGCGCCTGACCCCCTCGATAATCCGGATATTGGCCTGATGAGGAATCAGGTAATCAACGTCTTCCACGGCCAAACCGGCTTGATCCAGGGAAGCCTGGGCCGCTCCCACCATGGCCCGCACCGCGTATTTAAACAGTCCGTCCCCCTTCATCTTCACGTACTGCAGGCCTTCCCGCAATCCCTTTTCGTCCAGGGGCCGCCTGGAACCGCCCCCCGGTACGTACAGCAGTTCTCCCAGCGTCCCGTCACTCTGCATGAAGGTGCCCAGGATCCCGGATCCGGCCGGGGCTTTTTCGACAACAACGGCTCCCGCCCCGTCTCCGAAAAGAACGCAGGTCTTACGGTCTTTCCAGTCTATGATGCGCGACAGGGTCTCCACTCCCACCACCAGCACCTTTTCCACCTTGCCCATTCCGATCATCGACTGGGCCACGGCCAGGGAGTAGACGAATCCCGAACAGGCGGCGCTCAGGTCGAGTGCCGCCGCTTTTTTGGCTCCCAGACGGTCCTGCAGGATACAGCCGGTTGAGGGCAGCGGCATGTCCGGAGTAACCGTCCCCACGATAATCAGGTCTATGTCCCGGGGCTTGAGGCCCGCTTCCCGCAGGGCCTCCCGGGATGCGTGGTGGGCCATATCGCTGGAAGCCTCCTCGGCGGATACCACCCGCCGCTCCCGGATACCGCTTCTGCTCACGATCCATTCGTCCGAGGTGTCCACCATTTTCTCCAGGTCGAAATTGGTAATTACCTTCTCGGGAACGTAATAACCGATCCCCGAGATTTTGGCTCCGCTGGTACCGTTTTTTCCCTTCACGAGTGGATGGCCTCCATTTTCAATTTGATTTTCTGGTTAATTCCACTCTCGATGAAGCGCTCCGCCGCGAAGATGGCGTTCTTTATTGCCTTGGCTGAGGAGCCCCCGTGTCCGATAATGGTTACTCCGTCCACTCCCAGCAGGGGCATGCCGCCGTATTCCTCGTAATCGAGCGTCTTTTTCATCCTTTCAAAGACCGGTTTCATCAATACCGCGCCCGCCTTGGCCAGTACGCTATCCTTGATCCCTTCTTTTATGAGACTGTTTATATAATAAATAATACTTTCCGTAAACTTTAAAATCACGTTCCCCACGAAGCCGTCGGTTATGACCACGTCCACCGTTTCGGCGATGATATCCCGGCCTTCCACGTTGCCCACGAAATTCATGCCGCTGCTTTTCAGGAGCTGGTGCGCTTCCCGGGTCAGCTCGTTGCCCTTGGACTGCTCTTCTCCGATGCTTAAAAGACCGATGCGGGGATTTTCCCGTTCGAAGAACAGGCGGGCGTACACCTCCCCCATCATCGCGAATTGCTCCAGGTGCTGGGGAGTGCAATCGGAATTAGCCCCCCCGTCCAGGAGTACCGTTCCCCCGTTCCGGGTAGGGAAAACGATGGCGATGGCCGGTCTGTCTATTCCCGCTATGCGTCCCAGGGAGAAAAGGGAACTGGCCACCACCGCGCCGGTGTTGCCGGCGCTCACCACGGCCTCCACCTTATCCTCTTTATGCAGCTGGGTGGCGATGGCGATGGAGGAATCCTTTTTGCGCCTGATGGCCGCCGCCGGACTTTCGGACATTCCCACCACTTCCGAGGCGTGCACTATCTCACACCGCTCCCGGGGGAAATCCTTCCCCGTGAGGCACTGCTCTATCTTATCCCGTTGGCCGACCAGCACCATCCGGAGGTGCGGGGAACCTTCCCGGATCGCTTCCAAGGCTCCATTGATTATTTCCCCGGGCGCCCTGTCGCCACCCATGGTGTCCAAGGCAATCTTCATGACCACTCCTGAATAAAACCGGAAAGGACTATAGAACCGCCCCTCCTTACGGACCCCGCGCTATCCCCGGGTATTCCTTAACCTTCCTCGGTTTCGGGGGATATCACCTCACGGCCGGCATAGTGACCGCAGTGGGGGCAGACCCGGTGGGGCTGCTTCGGTTGATGGCAATGTGGACAGGAGGACAGCGCCGGCTGGGCGGCCTTCCAGTGTGTCCTTCGCTTGTTTTTCTTTGATTTCGATGTTCTCTTTTTTGGTACTGCCATAAGTGCTCCTTCCCCGATCGGGAATTCTCAGTCATCTTTCTTCTTTTCCCACAGCTCCTTCAACGGTCCCCAGCGGGGATCGCTCTCCTTCCGGGTGCATGCGCACGCCCCCCGGTTCAGATTCGCCCCGCAGCCGGAACATAATCCGGCGCAATCTTCCCGGCACAGAAACCTGATCGGCAACTCGATCAACACCGCTTCCTTGACCCGCGGGAAAATATCGTAACCAAACTCGCTGGTATCGTTGAGGAGAATGAAATCATCCTCCGTTATACCGGCGGGTAGCTGCACCTTTTCCCCGCGCTGGAAGAGGAGCTTGAAACCGGTATCGATCACATAATCGAAAGGTTCCAGGCACCGGTCGCATTCAACCTTCAGCCGGCAAATCAAACCTGCTTCCAGCAGATAGCGGTTCCCGTTCCGGGATACCTCCACGTTGACCGTCAGCTCTCCGGGCAGATCGTCGTGTTCCCGGCCGGTCACTAGTAACTTCTCTTGGAATGAAAATGTCTCCCGGTCGCTGACATGACCGAGATCGATTTCCATTGTTGGAAAATCCTTTTCCATAAAGCGTTTATATTAATCTTCGGAAAATACGATCGCAAGCTCTTTTTCAGCCGAAGGGGCGGAATCGGACGCGTGCACCGCATTCATCTGAAGACTGGTTCCGTACATGTAACGCACCGTTCCCGGCCTGGCCTCCGCCGGGTCGGTCGCCCCCACCAGTTGGCGGAGGAGTTTAATGGCTCCCTCTTTCTCCAACTCCAACCCTATCACCGGACCCGAGGTAATATAGACAATCAGGCCCTCGAAAAAAGGTTTTTCTTTATGTATGGAGTAAAAATCGGAGGCCTGGGTCCGGTTGAAACTGAACTGCTTCATGCGTACGATATCGAACCGGTTTTTCAACAGCAGGTCGATGATCTCGCCCTGCTTGCGCTCCCTCACCGCCTCCGGTTTTATCATCAGAAACGTCTTTTCCAAGCTCTTATCTCCTTTAACTTCATGGCCGGCTGCCGGTTACGGATTAGGTTCCTATCCCCCCTCCGGCTTCTTTCCCCGGTCCGGTCAGGCCATCAGGCCCTTCACGATATCCACGATCTGGGACGGAGTGGTCGCTACCTCCACTCCCGCCTCTTCGAAGGCCGCGATCTTTTCCGCCGCCGTTCCGGTTCCGCCGGTTACTATGGCGCCGGCGTGTCCCATGCGCTTCCCCGGGGGTGCGGTTCTACCGGCGATAAATGCGGCCACTTTCTTGGGGTAGCCGTCCCGGATAATCCCCGCGGCCAGTTCCTCGTCGTTTCCACCGATCTCGCCGATAAGTACCACCAGGTCCGTTTCATCGTCGGCAGCGAAGAGGGCCATCGAATCGAGAAGGTTCGTTCCGATGACCGGGTCTCCCCCGATCCCCATGCAGGTCGACTGTCCCAATCCGTTACGGGAAAGATGATACACCACCTCATAGGTCAGGGTTCCACTACGGGATACCACCCCGATATTACCTTCCTTATGAATATCGCCGGGCATGATTCCGACCTTGGCTTTTCCGGGCGAGATCACACCTGGACTGTTCGGTCCGATCACCCTGGTTCCTCGTTCCCGGGTGTAGGGTAGGATACGTATCATCTCCTTGACCGGTATCCCCTCGGAGATACAGACCACCAGCTTTATGCCGGCATCGGAGGCTTCATATACCGCGTCGGCCGCGAAGGCGGCCGGAACGTAAATCACGCTGGTATTGGCTCCGGTGGCCCTTACCGCCTCTTCCATCGAATTGAATACCGGCACTCCGTCCTCCGTTTTCATGCCCCCCTTGCCGGGTGTAACCCCTCCTACCACCTTCGTTCCGTAGGTCAGCATCTGGCTGGCGTGAAAACCACCGTCCCGGCCGGTGATCCCCTGCACGATGAGCCGGGTATCTTTATCCACAAGAATACTCAAGATCCGCTTCCTTTCTACTTAACTTGAGGCCTTCCACTATTCTGAAAAAGCTTACTTTAACTTGGATAAGCGTCCTTCCCCTCCGGTTCGATCTTCCGGCCTTCCGGGACCGCCGGGATTCATCTCCCCGCCATCTCTATGGCTTTCTTTACTCCGTCATCCATGCTCTCGGCGGAAACCAGGTCGGTGCCCCGGATGATCTTTTTCGCCTCTTCCTCATTGGTTCCGGTGAGCCTGACGATCAGGGGAACATCCATTTTCAGATTCTTCCGCGCTTCGATCAGCCCTTTGGCAACATCGTCGCACCTGGTAATGCCGCCGAATATATTGATCAGAATGGCTTTGACGTTTTTATCGCGCAGGATGATCTTCATGGCCGCCAGGACCTTTTCCGGATTGGAACTTCCTCCGATATCGAGGAAATTGGCCGGTTCGGCCCCGTAATGCTTGATCATATCCATGGTGGCCATGGCCAGGCCGGCCCCGTTTACGATGCAGCCGATATTTCCGTCCAGCTTGACGAAGGAGAGATCGGAGTTTCTGGCCTCCACCTCGCCCGGGTCCTCGGCCGACTCGTCCCGCATTCCGGCCAGGTCCCGGTGCCGGAAGAGACTGTTATCGTCGATATTGATCTTGGCGTCAATGGCCCACACCCGGCCTTGGGGGTCCACCACCAGGGGATTGATCTCGGCCAGGGAGGCATCCACCTCCATGAAGGCCTGGTAAAGGGCCGTAAAAACCGGTCCCAGCTGCCGCGCGATCTCCTTGTCCCCGGTAAGGAAAGAGGCCATCCGTCTTACCTGGAAAGGAAGCAGCCCGGTGGCGGGATCGATTTTGACCTTCAGTATCTTTTCCGGGGTGGACCGGGCCACCTCCTCGATATCTATTCCCCCGGCCGGGGAAATCATCATTAGCGGTTTCCGGCTGATGCGGTCGATCACCATGCCGGCGTAGAACTCCTCGGCTATATCGACCGCCTTGGCGATCAAGACCTTTTCCACCGTCAATCCCTTGATGTCCATACCCAGAATGGAGCGGGCCTTCTCCACCGCCTCTGCGGGCGTGGAGGCCAGCTTTACCCCTCCCGCCTTTCCCCGGCCGCCCACCAGAACCTGGGCCTTCACCACCACCGGACAGCCCAGTTCCCCGGCGGCGGCCCGGGCCTGCTCCGCTTCGGTAATCAGTCGGCTGGGAGGCACGGGGAGAGAGAATCTGCTGAAGATCCCCCTCGCGTCAACCTCATGAATTTTCAATTTCAACCTCCGTCATCATCTATTATTACAGCAAGTTAGACGGTTCACTTGATACTTTACCGTATTATTTCAGGAAATCTTTTAAAACATCCTTTAGGTCCGGATGGCCGATTTCACAGAGATCGTAGGTGACCCGCACCGAGGGCTTTGAAATCTTTACCACCCGGCCCAGATCGATGGGGGTGCCGATAATCACCGTGTCGCATTCGACCTTGGCGATGGTCGATTCCAGATCCTTTATCTGCTCCGCTCCGTAACCCATGGCGGGGAGCAGAATACCCACCTCGGGGTATCTGCTGAAGGTGCGGGCGATCTTTCCGGTGGCCCAGGGACGCGGATCGACCAGCTCGGAGGCTCCGAACTTCAGGGCGGCCATGATCCCGGCGCCATATTTCATTCCTCCGTGGGTCAGGGTGGGTCCGTCCTCCACGCAGAGCACCTTCTTGCCCCTGATCAATTCCGGGTTATTAACGGTCAGCGGCGAGGCCGCGTCCACCACCACCGCCCGGGGATTGAATGCGGCGATATTCTCCCTTACCTCCTCGATGCCCTCCAGGTCAGCCGTATCTATCTTGTTGATGACTATCACATCGGCCATAAGCAGGTTAGTGAATCCCGGATAGTATTCCAGCTCGTGCCCGGGACGGTGGGGATCGACCACCACGATACCGAGGTCGCTTTGGTAGAACGACATATCGTTGTTGCCCCCATCCCAGAGAATAATGTCTGCTTCCTTCTCGGCTTCCCGCAGAATGGCTTCGTAATCGACTCCGGCATAGATGATAACGCCGTTGACGATGTGGGGCTCGTATTCTTCCATCTCCTCGATGGTGCACCGGTGCTTTTTCAAATCCTCGATGGAAGCGAACCGCTGCACCTTCTGCTTCACCAGATCGCCGTAGGGCATGGGATGCCTGATCGCCGCCACCCGCTTGCCCGCCTCCGTGAGGATCTTGGCCACCTTGCGGGTAGTCTGGCTCTTACCGCAACCGGTACGGGTGGCGCAGACCGAGATCAGAGGCTTGTTGCTTTTGACCATGGTGGGCCGGGCGCCGGCCAGGGTGAAATGAGCTCCCAGGGAATTGACCAGTTGGGCCTTTTCCATGACGTATTGATTGGTTACGTCACTATAGGAAAAAATCACCTCTTCGATCTTCTCCTTTTCCATCAGCTCCCGCAGTTTTTCCTCCGCGTAGATCGGAATCCCCTCGGGATAGAGATTTCCCGCCAGTGCGGCCGGGTACTTGCGGTCTTCGATTTCCGGTATCTGGGTGGCGGTGAAGGCCACCACCTCCACCGATTCATTATCCCGGTAAAGGGTGTTGAAATTATGAAAATCCCGTCCCGCGGCTCCCATGATCAAAATTCTTCTCCTACTCATTACTTACCAGACCTCCCCCGGTGGCTGTTGCTTTCGAAAAAAAGATTACTTTAACTCTTTCCGAATCTATTTACAAGTATTGCTTATGACCCCTCCCTTATTCGCTGGATGAGACCGCTGGTGGAATAGCCGCCCAGCATTTTGATCCTCTCCACCCGGCCTCCCCCTTCCTCGACAAGCTCCGCTCCCACTATCTCTTCCCGGTCGTACTCGTCTCCCTTGACCAACACGTCGGGGCGCAGGGCCCGGAGGGTTTCCAGCGGTGTATCCTCCCCGAAAACCGTAACATAGTCGACCGAGCGCAGCTGCAGCAGGACGAAGATCCGGTCGGTTTCCCGGTTCAGGGGCCGTCCCGGGCCCTTGAGCCGTCGCACGGAAGCATCTGCGTTCAATCCCACCACCAGGCAATCCCCGAACTCCCGGGCCTGCTTCAACAGGGTCACATGGCCCCGGTGCAGGATATCGAAGCAGCCGTTGGTGAAGACGATCTTCGCTCCCCGGTTTCTTTCCCGGAAGGCGGCCAGCTCTTCTCTGGATAATATTCTGCTTTCCAGGTTCTTCATGCTCAATCAAAGGGGAAAAGAGTCGACCAGGTTCTTCAGACTCACCGCGGCGGTCCCCAATTCTCTCACTACCAGTCCGGCCGCCGCGTTGGCCAGTTCGATGGACTCGTACAGGGGGGCGCCGGACGCCAGTCCGGCAGCCAGAACGCTAATTACCGTGTCACCGGCTCCGGTGACGTCGTAGACCTCACTGGCCCGGGTGGGAAAATGGTGTGACTTTTTTCCTTTTTCGAAAAGGGTCATCCCCTCTTCCCCGCGGGTTATCAAGACCGCTTCGGCTTCGAGATCCTGTAGCAGCGAGCGCCCGGTACGCTCGAGATCTTCCGGGGAACGGATCTTGCGGTGATAAAATCCCCCCGCCTCGGCCAGGTTGGGAGTAAGTATGCGGGCGCCCCGGTAGAGGGAAAAATGCCCTTCCTTGGGATCGACCAGCAGGGGAATGCTCCGCCGCCGGCACAGCTCCCGCAGGGTATCCATGACCGGAGCCGAAACCACTCCCTTGCCGTAATCGGAGACCACCACCGCTCCGGCTCCTTCCAGGGCCATTTCGATGGCCGCCCGTAATCTGGTCAGGGTCCGTCCCTGGATCTCCTCCACCGATTCGAAATCGGCCCGCACCACCTGCTGGTTGTGCGCCACGATCCGGATCTTCTCGGTGGTCAACCGCTTACCGTCGGTGACCATATACTCGCCCGATATCCCCTGAGCGCTGAAAAAATCCTTAATCTCCCGGGCCTGGTGGTCGCGGCCCAGAACACAGACCAGACGGGGGCGGCATTCCAGGGAAATCAAGTTCCAGGCCACGTTGGCGGCTCCTCCCGGCCGGATGTTGGTTTTCTCCACGTTAACCACCGGTACCGGGGCCTCGGGGCTTATCCTGTCCACCTGTCCCCAGAAATAACGGTCCAGCATCAGATCGCCCACCACGGCTACCGACGATTTGCGGATAGCGGAACAGATCTTCCTGGCCGAGCGGCGTTTCATGAATAACTCCCGTATAGATCCGAACGACTAAATTGATTTATGGCTTTGGTGGGCCACATATTGCATGTCCGGAAATATACTCCTATGGGAAATATCAATCAAGACTATTTAACGCCGCCGCCCGGTTCCCCGGGCAAGAAGGTGGCGGGGGGAAATGAAGGCGCCGGCCGGCTCGTTGGTTAAATCTTTATAAAGATATTTTTACGATAGAGGAGCGTCAGCACCGCGCCGTAAAGGGCGATATGGGAGAGCGCGAAGAGCAGCGATCCGTTCAGCGGTCCGGCCAGGGGAACGAAGATCGATTGATAGAGCCAGGAGTAGCCCGAGGTATAATTTCCCCCGGCCCGGGGAATCCTTACCAGGGTTACCAATATTTTCACCCAGAACCCGGCCAGGATATAGAGAAAGAGAGGGTTTCTTCCCAATACCTCCAGGGGTTTAGCCCATTTGCGGTACCCTCGCATCTCGGTCAACCAGAGCAGCGGGGCCAGTATCAAGAGAGCGATCCCCGCGGTATAGAGGACGTAGGAACTGGTCCAGAGCGATTTATTCACCGGAAAGGATAGGCCCCAGCCTTTCCCCGCCGCCACCGCTCCTGCTCCGAGAAGGATCATGATCAGCCAGGCCCCTTTCCGCTCCCGGCAGGCTTCGATCAGGGATCCGCTCAGATAGCCGAACATTACAGTTACGGCGGCGGGCAGGGTGGAAAGCAATCCTTCGGGATCAAAGGGAACACCCGTCCCCGTCCACAGGTGAGGCGCGCCCAGTATCCGCAGGTCGATACGGCGCACCAGGTTGGTTTCCAGGGAAAAAGGCTCGGCCCCTCCGAAATCCCTCAATACCAGGTAATACCCGGTAAGGATTAAAACCGAAACCGCCGCTATCTCCAACCTATCCAGCCACAGGCACAGGAAAGCGGCGATCCCGTAGGTCAGGGCTATGCGCTGCAAGACTCCCATGAACCTAAAGGTCGAATAATCCCGGTAGTAGGGAAAGGCGTTGAGGGCCAGGCCGATCAGGAAAATAACCGCCACCCTCCGCAGGACCTTCCGGAACGCTTCCCCGCCCAGTCGGCGGGCGTACCGGGCGAAGGAAAAGTACATCGCCCCTCCCATGATAAAGAGGAAGAAGGGAAACACCAGATCGGCAAAAGTGCATCCCTGCCACCGCGCGTGCCTCAGGGGGGCGTAAACGTGAGACCAGCCGCCCGGCGTGTTGACCAGAATCATGGCGCTGATGGTGAAGCCCCGGAAGATGTCCAGGGCATATACCCGTTTAAATCCCTCCATTTTCCTTTGGCTCCCTACCGTAAAAACCACTGGTGCACCAAGGCTCCTATCAACCACACTCCGAAACTGGCCGACAGCACCAGGGTGAATGAAAACTGCTTCCGGAAACACCAGTATGCCACCAGGAAAAAGAGGATGGTGGGCAGGATGCCCCACATGGCCCCTCTGGCGTAATTCTCCAGCAGCCGGCTGTTGTCAGGATTATCGCTGTAGAGCCAGACCAGCACCAACAGGCTGGTCAGGGGCATGGTGGCGATCAGTCCCGCCAGGGAAGGAAACCTTTTCCCTATCTGGGTGCAGAGTAGAATCACCGCCAGGCTAAGGGCCAATTTGAATGCCGTTTGCATCGTCGGTTGTTATCTCCCTTGCCGGTTAATCCCCTGGGCCCCGCTTCCAGATGAAAGTGGCCAGCACCGCCACCACCCCGGAAACCACGAATGTCATCACCCGGGCGCTGATCCTTTCCTCCATACCCGTGACCATCCAGATTATGGTGAATAAAAGTCCGGCGATCATGGTAAGCAGGACCGCCCGCCCGTGGTATCGCTTCCAGAACAAAGTCAGGAGGATTACGATGGAAAAGGTCCCTCCGATTCCGGCCCAGACGAAACCGACTATCTGATGTATCAGACGGGACGGAAAGATACTGGCCAGGAGCAGGGCGATGGCGGCCAGCAGGGCGGTGACCACCCGGGAGCAGACCAGATTGGCGTCGAAATTTCTCCTCCCGGACTTAAGAACCGGCTTTATTATATTCTCTGATAGCTCTGTGGAAGAAAGAATTAGAAGAGAATCCGCCGTTGAAATCATGGCCGCGATGGCCCCGGTGATCAGTATGGACGCTATCACCGGGGGGAAGATGGCGAGCAGCACCTTGGGCATGACCAACTCCGGATCTTCCAGCGTCCCGGGTCCGAAAAGGGCCAATCCGATCCAACCCAGGGAGAGTGCCCCGATATAGGCCAGCACGGTCCAGGCGATTCCTATATTCCTGGCCTTGTCGGTCTCCCGCTTGTTCTTTATGGCCATGAAGCGCATGCTGAGCTGCGGCTGTCCGCCCAGATAACCGAAAAACCAGGAAAAACCTCCCATTATCACCACCCCGGCGGCGAATCCGGTGGCGGCGCCGGTCAGGGAAGCGTATTCCACGCCGGCCCGGGAGAGGGCCTGGGGAATGGAGGAGGCGAAGGCGGCAGGAATCCTGGCGAGGGCGAAGATCCCCACTACCGGACCGAGAACCAGCGCGGTGATCATTATCAGGGCCTGTATGACGTCGGTGTAAACCACGCTGCGAAATCCGCCGTAAACCGTGTAGGGAACTATAATCACGGCGGTGATCAACATGCCGATCTGGGGATCGACATGGAACATGGCGTAGAGCGTCTTTCCGCCGCCCAGGAACTGGGCCCCGACATAGAAGAAAAAGAAAAACACCATGATAAAACTGCCCACCACCCGGATGGGCGTGCTCAAATCCCCGTGTTTCCTGGCGATATAATCGGTGAAGGTCGTGACCTGGTATTTTTCCGCCTCCGCCCTCAATCTCCAGGCTATCGCTATCCAGGCGGTAATTATCCCCACCACGCAGCCGACGGCGGTCCAGATTCCGGTCAATCCCGAAGCGTAGGCGAATCCCGGCAAACCGAGAAGGGCCCAGGACGATTCCCCCGTGGCCCGTTCGGAGAGGGCGGCCGCCCATCCGGGAAGGTTTCTTCCGGCGATGACATAATCGGAGTCCGTCTTCACCTTGCATCCCTGATATAACCCCCACAAGATCAACAGAAACAGATAGCTGATCATGACGATCATAAGTTGCATTTGATTTTCCATATTCCGCTCCCTGGAGCACGCTCTATTCCGTATGGGGGCGATTTTAACCGAAGAGGTCCCCCCTGTCAATCGGCGGGAAAATCCCTACTCAAATTTGCGCGCGATACTTAACGCCACCTGAAAATACCGGCCGTTCCACCGCTCGGAGAATCTTGACATCGACGACAAATTCCTGTATATAAAGTAGAGATGAAATTGGAGATACCGAGCGATCAATACTATCGGTGAACCAGTAGCAAGCGAGTATATTCTTCGTTATAGAAATTGCTCTGGGGTGCATTTCTCGGAAAGGGGATATCTAATGAAGCGGTTCGGGTTGGCTTTGATGACCATAATGGTTTTGATACTGACAAGTTCCTTGGTCTGGGCGGACAGTTTCACCTTCGGACCCAAGGTCGGCGTCATCATGTCGCGTTTTACCGGCGAGGACTCCGATTTCATCAGATCCCGGTTCGATTTAAGCTGCGGGGTTCTCTGGGACTATCCCCTTATAAAGAATGTCGGCCTTCAAGCCGAGCTGCTATACGTGGCGCAGGGCTGTGATCTTTACACGATCGAATCTTACGTGGACGCGGATGGCAAGACCCGGAACCGGGAAATAGATATTGCCAGCTACAAACTTCCATATTTACAGGTCCCTCTGATGGCCAAGTTCGTCCTCCCGCTGGGGAAGAAATTCAAGCCCTATTTAGCGGCCGGCGCCTATTTCAGCGTCAATCTCGGCGCCAAGATGATCTACCTGTCGGGCATAAACGAAGGTGAAAAAAGAAATCTGGACAAATATACCAAGGACTACGACGCCGGGGTGCTGGGCGGAATAGGCCTCGATTACTGGAGCGACGGCGGTTACGTGACCTTCGATATCAGGTACACCCAGGGAATGGTGGCCAGCTACGACCTGATAATCGACGACCAGGAGACCTACAGTAAAAACGCCGGAATATCCTGCATGGTGGGGATCGCTTTTTAAATGGAACCCTCCCCCTCTCCGCTTCCCTATCTCGGCCTCGGCGGGGTGCCGCCGCCGGTGATATATTCGATCATCACCCTCCCGACGAAGGTGTTGTCGTGGATCCCTCCCAGGCGTTGCGATCCGGGTCCATAGGCGAATAACGGCACCATGCCCGCCGTATGCTCGTTGGTGGTGAAAGCGCTGGCGCTGACAATTCGTTCCGCGATCGATCCGTCATGCACGGCGAATCCGCCCGTTTCGTGATCGGCAGTAACGATCACCAGGGTTCCGCCCTCGCCTACGGCAAAATCCAGCCCCGCCCCCACCGCGTCGTCGAAATCGATCAATTCCCTGATGATTCCGTCCTGGTCCCCATCGTGGGCGGCCCAGTCGATCTGGGAACCTTCCACCATCAGGAAGAAACCTTTGGGATTACGGGAGAGTATCTGGATGGCTTTCCCGGTCATTTCCCGCAGGGTGATATCCCTCCGTCCGGCCGGGGGCAACTCCTCCGGGGCCAGCAGGGCGGCGGCCCGGTCGCTATCTCCCAGCCCGGAGAATTCAGCGGCGGAAAGAGCGACCGGCATTCGTTCGCGCAGCAGACTCAACAGATCCTTTTCGCCCCGGCCCGGGGCCGGCTCCTCCCCGGCGGGAGAAAAGTAACTCCACCCGCCTCCGAAAAGCACCTCCATTCCGCTGGATACCAGTTGTTCGGCAATGGCCGAATGCATATTCCGGTTTTCCACGTGCGCCGCGAATACCGCCGGAGTGGCGTGAGTTACCCCGCAGGTGACCACCAGTCCGGTGGATTTGCCCGCCTCTTCCGCGTATTCCAGGGCGGTTTTCAGGCGTTTCCGGTCCCGGTCCACCGAGATGGCGCCATTGTAGGTCTTGTATCCGGTGGCCAGAGCGGTACCGCTGGCTGCCGAATCGGTAACCAATTTATCGGCGGAATGGGTGGTGATCAATCCCCCCTGGGGGAACCGCTCCAGTTCGAGGCTTCCCTTGACGATCATCCCCGCCGTCAAGTGCGAAGCGCCCATTCCATCGCCGATGAACAGTATTATATTGCGGGGGTGTTCTTCCTTCCCGCACCCTCCCGGTCCCCAGCCTGAAAGAGTGAGGGAAAGCAGGACCACCAACCATATCGCGAACCGCCTTTTTTTCACGCTATCCTCCCTGCTATAAAACGGCGGCATAAAGCTCAACCGCACCATGTCGCACGAAAGGTAATATACAGGAGGTAAAGGCCCTTTTCAATCCGCAAAAAGGCAGCTCCGGGGAGTGAGCATATCCAGGCCGCTCCGGGGCTGGATCATACCCAGGCCTCACCGGGGCGGATCATAACGGAGAGGCCACCATCGATCTTGGTCAAGGGAGGTAGGAGTATATTCAAGCGGAAGCCTTGTCCTCTGGTTTCCATTTCCTCTCCCCGCACCATATCTTTTTATCCTGAAAATTGATTACCCGGCGGTTACGGCCGTCGAATTGGAAGACTTCGATTTTTTCCTCTCCGCTGTCGGTATCGATGCTGAAACGGATGCTCCGGTAGTCTTCTTTCTTGGCCCGGATGCACCGTTTTTTGCTTCCGCAGGGACCGGGTTTGTTCCGGTGACTGTTTTGCTCGGTACAGAACAGCTTTCTTTTCTTGTTACTCCTGATCAGGTTGAGGCTTTCCCCGTCCGGTAATCCGTGCTTTTGCCCCACCGAAACGACGTTATATTCAGGATTGACCGCGCTAAAAGATTTTTTATCGATTCCGTTGAGGTAACTGCCGTGGTGGGGGACCTTCAAAACCCGGGAGGGGAGTTTTTTCTTCACCCCCGCGGTGGTCCGCATCATTTCCCAGCTCTCCTGTTCGGCGTCTCCGGTGAAAAGAAAGCTCCATCTGCGGACCTGGGCCGATGCTCCTTCTTTCACCGAAAGCTTGAAGACGATGCTCTGGTTGTTGGCGTTGCGGTTGGCCATTTCGGCAATTTCCTCGGCGTTCCGGGAGAGGATCATAAGCAGATCATTCATCCGCATCCGCCTGCCGGAGGTTAAGAGCTCTCCCGCGGACAGGCTTTTCCGATAGGGAGCGTTGCTGACAGAAAGCGCTTTCTTCTTGATTTCACTATCCAGTATCTGGGTGTCGGGGGCCAGGAGATCCAAATCCACGTGGTGGAAGATGTCCAGGGGGGGCATGTCTTCCCGGGAGGGGTAACGCAGATTCTCCCGGTTGATAATATGCTCCTCGACCAGTTTATTCAGATCCTGGTTTTGTTGCACGCTTTCTATCACATAATCCATTCTCAACCTCGGCGGCGCTCCGCGGCCCAGGCTGCTTCCCCTGACCTCCAGCGAGGAGGGGGACCAATCCGGATCCGGTTTGGGACCCCAGTAATGACGGATGCACCGTTTTTCCCCCCGGTTCCAGCTCTGGGCTTTATCGCTCTCATCCTGGAGCAGATATTTCAATCCCAGCACGTGATCTTGATCTATGTGCGTCGCCACCAGCAGATCGATAACCTCCACCTGTTCGTGCTGGAGATAGGCGGACAGCCGCCGGGCGGCTTCTTTTTTCTCTCCCCCATCGACAACGATACAGCCCTTGCCCTCTCCCTCGTCGAAAGTCACCACCGCGCAATCGCCGTGAAAAACATCGAGAAACGCCACCTTCAGGATCATTAAACTCACCTCCGGAAATGATTAGGCGTCCGGCTTCTCCCGGAATCCGTACTGTAATGTCACAGGGTCGCCGCTTATACCGATTGTATCATGCGCAGAACATCGATCAAACCGGCGCCCTGGAAACACCGGTCCCGGCCCAGGTCGGTGCAGGTATCCATTAAAATCTTTTTCACCCGGGCCGGTTGTTCCTTGAACTCCGGCTTGACCGATAGGAACAACGCCACCGCCGCCGAAACATGCGGGGTGGCCATACTGGTGCCGCTCAGAAAGACCTCTTCACTGTTATCCCCGATACCGGCGGAAAGTATCCTCTCGCCCGGAGCCACCACGTCCGGTTTGAATCTTCCGTCCCCGGTCGGACCCTTGGAGGAGAACCAGGATATGCCATATTGGTGGGGATGTATCTTGTGGGTCGAGCCCACGGTGATAACATCCTCCGCGTTTCCCGGGTCGGATATTCCCATGTCCATGAAGGTGGGAAAATACTCCAGTTCATTTCCGCTGGTAATGGTGGCCAGCGTCTTGTGTCCGTCGTTGCTGGCGGCCACGCAGACCACCACCCCGGAATTCACCAGCCGGTTCGCCTCCTGGCACTCGGGTGAAAAACCGCATCCATAGCTTCCCACCTGAACGGGACCGCCGATACTCAGGTTGGCGCCGTGGATTATCATCTGCCGGGCCTGTAGATTTATTTCCCGTATGCGGTACATGGCCTCGATGACGGTAAAGGAGGTGCTTCCCCCCTTTCCCAGCACCTTGAAATCGTAGAGTTTCGTCTGGGGGGCCAGCTTGCGGATTATGCCGGCGACGTGGGTGCCGTGCCCGACCGAATCGGTGTGGCCCTCCTCGGTAAAGTTCAGGCTCTTGCCGTCGATGCTCTTCAGCACCGGATTCCCTTTGAAATAGTCGTGTTTCTCGTAGATGCCGGTATCCAGCACGGCCCAACTGACATTTTTCCCTTGCCCTCCGAAAAGTTTGACGGCCGCGTCGGACTTTATGGTGCGGCACGATTCATCCAACAGGGGCTTTATTTCCCGGTCATGCCAGATCTTGAAGACCATCTTATCCCGGGAGAGCTTCTCCACCTGTTGCGAGGTTAGTTTGGCGGAAACGTAATAATCGGTGTGCCTTATATTCTTTACCCTCATTCCTTGAAGTTTCTTCACCAGCGCCTCTATCGAATAGTCTCTGTGCACGCCGATTATCACTCCTACCCGGCCGCCACCCTGCTCCGCGAAAGCGTTGCGGACTTCCTTCAGCACCTTCTTGTCACCCCATAGAGGATCTTTCATCCTGCACCTCCTTGCTCTCCGCTCGTTATCCGGCGGGAACACCCGCAAGCGGGAATTCATTCCTTAAAGGATTTAAGATTTCTCAGTTATTGAGCCGCTTCCAGGCCGATCGGGCCGAAACCCGTTCCGCCGGGTATTATCAATCTCAACCTACCAGCGCGTTATCTGCCCTGTCAATATTAATTTATATCCGGTCCGGTCCACCTGAATCCCGCTGCCGGACTTTGAATCTAGGAGTTAATTTCCTGAAAGATTTCACCTGCCGCGGGAGTGTCCCCCAGTGTTATTTTCGCTCGGGCTTGCCGGATTAAAAGCCTTGTATTACCGGCGTAAATACTCTAGAATGAAACTGATCCTTATGGTATTTAAGCGGCGCTAAACGAATAAGAAGAATTTGGATGCGGCCATGCGCGACCGGCAAGCAAAAGACCAGAATTCCGTCGCTACGGGGGGTGGAGACCGATCTCCTTTACCCCGCCGGACGACAGGCGGGGATTCCGGGCGGGAAACGGTTCTGTCCCCTCAAAAATCGGCCCTCCCGGAAAATAATTCTGTATCCCCTCCTGCTGCTGATGGTGTCGGTGTTATTCGTTTATCACTCCTATATTTACTGGGAATGGACCGAAGATGACGCCTTCATCTCCTACCGCTACTCGCAAAATTTCGCGGCCGGTCGGGGTCTGGTGTTCAATCCCGGGGAACGGGTGGAGGGATATTCCAACTTTCTCTGGGTGATGCTGATGGCTGCCGGTTTAAAGGCCGGGCTGGAACCGATCCTTTTCAGCAAGGTTATCGGTTTGACGGCGGGAGTGATTTCCCTGATACTATCCTGGGTCCTGGCCCGGCGCTTGATTCCCGGCGGCGCTTGGCAAATCTGGCTCGCCCCCATCTATTTCTCCCTGTCACCGCTGGTGGCCCGCCACTCGGTATCGGGCCTGGAAAGCAGCCTTTTCGCCTTGCTGATCATCTCCTCGATCCTGGTCGCCGCCGATCTTCCCCCTCCACCTTCGGCGAAAAGGAGACTCGCTCCGGCGCGGACGATTGCTTTCCTGCTTCTCCTGCTGGCGCTCTCCCTCACCCGCTGCGAAGGACCGGCGATAGCTCTGGTGATTTTGATCACCCGGCTGATTTTTACCGGGACGGCGCACGGTAAGAGGGCGCTAAGGGGAAGGATCGGGGAGCCGATCCTTTTCTGCCTCTTTTTCTGTGGATACTATCTCTGCCGCTGGGGTTATTTCGGCTGCCCTTTCGCCAATACCTATTATTGCAAGGTCAACATCGGTCTAAAGGGGATCATCGACGGGGCGCAGTATACCCTGAACTTTATGCGGGATAATGGCGGCGTATTGTTTATCGGCCTAGCGCTGGTTCCCGCATTTATTACCCGCCACTCCCTCTACTGGATGTGCCTGGCGGTGTTGGCCGCTTATCAGGCCTTTATCGTCCTCTGCGGGGGGGATTGGATGTACCATTACCGATTCTTCTCGCATCTTTTACCGCTGATCTGCGCCTTGATGGCCGCCGGCCTGGCCGCTCTTTTTACCCGAACCGGTCCCGGCGCCATCCGGGGGACATGCCTCAAGGTTCTAGCGATCATTCTGCTGGTAACCGCGGCGGCGGGGATTACCAATACCGAGCTTCAGCTAGCGCGCGCGGTTCTTCCCGCTCTCCAGACAAACCACTATCTGTCCCAGAATTACCGGGAACTGGGCCTGTGGTTCAAAGAGCATTCAGCCCCGCGGGCCACGATAGCCATCAGTGACGTGGGGGCCGTAGGTTACTATTCCGAGCGCCGTATCATCGATATGTTCGGATTGATCGATAGTCACATAGCCCGGGTCCCGGGACGAACCCATTACAAGACGGATCCCCGGTATATCCTTTCCCAGCAACCCGATTATATCGTGCTGGTATCGTCCGGCGATCTGGGCACCGGTCGATTCTTCAGGAGGCCGCCGGATGCCGGGATAAACGCCTTTCCCGGATTCCGGGAGAGTTACGAACTGGTCCGGCGCGTTCCCCAGTACTGGCAGAACGAGTTCGTCCTGGTTTATCGACGCCAGCAGTAATAGGTACGGATCTCATCGGGGCGAAGCGGGAAAAAACAGACGGACGGTATTTACAGCGTCTACCAGCTGAATACCGTGTACGCACCATAGGTGGCGCTGGTGGGCACATTCTTTCCGGTCTTTTGCTCTTCCTCCTCCTCCTCACCGGTACCGATCAACTGGACTATCATGTAGCCCACGAACAGGACGGTTATAGAATAAGCGGCTATTTCCTTGTAAATATTTCTTTTCTTTTCCGGTTCCAGCGCTATTTCATAGGTTTCCAGGGTATCTGCGGCCAGGGCCGCGAATCCGGGACCCTCCGCCGGGGCGAGATCGGGCGGCGTGATAACCAGCCTATCCAACTCCGGCGAAGCGTACTGCCGGTCGAAAACCGTATGGGCCGACACCTGCTGCGCGGACACCAGAGTTCCGATCATAAACAGTATCAAAACAGAACGTCCCATCGATTTCATCACTATTCCCCCCATTTTTCGTACATCACGATCTCTCTCAGTTCCTTCCGGGGTCGGAAGACCTTTTCCGCGTCGGGATAGCCCAGTGGGGTGAGGGCCAAGATCTTCACCTCCGGGGGGACCTGCAGGATCTCCCTGACCTCCTCCTCCAGGAAGGCTCCTATCCAACAGGTTCCCAGTCCTTCGGCCTCCGCGGCCAACATCAGATGCTCGAGACAAATCCCGATGTCGACCGGAAGGCTGTTCCAGTATCCTCCCATCTTCTGATAGGCCATCTCCTCCCGCCCGCAAACGGCGATCACGACAGGCGCCTGGGAGATAAAACGCTGATTTTTGCAGGCCGGTACCAGTTTTTTCCGGGTATCCTCGTTCTTGACGATAATAAAGGTCCAGGGTTGTCCGTTCTTGCCCGAGGGCGCCAGCCGCGCGGCTTCCAGCACCCGGTTCAATTTGTCATCTTCCACCGGATCCGGTTTATAGGCCCGGACACTGGTCCTCTGCTTGATCGCTTCATATATATCCATCGCTTACACCTCTCTGGCTCTTACTCCGAATATCCACTGGATAAGCCTTTCCAGCGCGGACCGCTTTTTCCCGTCGGAACAGCAGGGCAGCAGGTATCTCAATCCGGAATCGACCGTGATGAACATGGTCAACATCATTAGGGCGAAAATAAAATAATTATGCGAGGGCTGCCTCCCGGGATGGATAAAGATATAGAAAAGCAGGGAATCCCCCACCACGCACTGAACGGTGGTTTTCAATTTGCCCAGCCTGCTGGCCGGAATAAAATCTCCTGATTTTCTGCGCACCCGCATGCGGAAAACGGTGATCAATACCTCTCGAAAGAGCATCACCGCCACGAAAAAGGAAAACCAGTTCCATCTGAAGGTAAAGCTCAGAGCGATGAAAATCACGGAGATCAGGACCTTGTCGGCGAAAGGATCCAGATGGGATCCCAGCCGGGTGGTCTGATGAAATTTCCTCGCGTACCATCCATCAAAGTAGTCCAGCAGAGAAGCGACGATGAGTATGGAGGCGGCCAGCGCCCGGCGCTCCCCCCGCATGAAAAATATAGCGGATACCAGGGCCATGATTATTCGCAGGAGAGTGAGTATGTTGGGAACCGTGATTTCCCTGCGGGAAACGATCGGCATGACTTCGCTCCTCTTAAGGTATCTTACACTCAGTAAGAGGAAATTATATATTTTTCTCTGGTAATAAGATACTATGTTTAGCATGAACAATGCAACCATTCTAATACAGATATCTCTGGACCGGTGGGATCATGCGCGAGGTTGAAAGACATTCTCCCCCGCGGGGGAGTCGCACCCGGAAGGAATGGTTGATTATTATCCTGATAGCGATCGCGGCGCATCTAATATTATTCTTGCTGCTCAAACCCCGGTACCTGGAGATATTCAAAACCGATATCGACGGGGATGAAGGCATGTCCGCCTTCCACTCGACCGACCATCCCCTTTCCCTCGTTCCCTATCCCGAGCCTCCCCCGGAGGAAACTCCCCCCTCACCGGTCCCCACCTCCGAAAAGGTGGTGGAAATAGAATCCTTTATGGATGAATGGGGAGAACCGGCCATGGAAATAGAGCCTTTTCCGGGGCGCAGCGGAGGGGGAGACGCCGGCAGGCCCGGTCCCCGCCTGATAACGGTCGAGCCAAAACCCCTGTTCATGCCCTGGCCCAAATATCCCGAGGGTGCCGACCGGGACGCCGAAGGCAGGGTGGAATTGCTGCTGTTCGTGAACGAAAAGGGCGAGGTGGAGGATATCAAGCTGGCGCGGGGGCTACCCCAGGAAATTCTTAATAACGCGGCTATCAAGGCGGCCTGGGATATCCGCTTCGTGCCCGGTAAAGTAAAAGGCGTACCCACATCGATGTGGGTACGCCTTACGATCGGTTTTCAATCCAAGTGATCGAATCACTGGTTCAATGCCTTGATGGAGCCCCAGGTGGCGTGTTCGTTGCTGATCACGCAATTGACCAGATCCAGGATGCAGCTTCCGTCCACGTAATCGTCCACAAAGTTGGCTGGATCGTAGTTCTGGAGCGCCCCGTTGTAGGAACCGCTTCCGCAATATTTGTAGAAATTCCCGGTTCCGTACTTCATTACCATGAGGGTGCCCTCAAAGGTGGCGAACATACGTTCCTCGATATCCAGCACCCCGTCCATGTCCCAATCGCCCATGGTGGAGGCGATGACCAGGGTGCCGCCCATGGTTCCGTTGGTGGGATGATCTATTCCCCAGGTTGGTTTCGCCGGAAGCGTGGAAGCGTTGAAGAATGCCGTCCAGGAACCGGTCTGAGAGTTGTACTCGTAATAGGTGTTAAAGATATATTCCCACCGGGCGTTGGGATCGGTGGTCGGCGGCCATTCCGAATCGTCTATTTCGATCCACCAGGTCGCCCCTACCAGACGGGCATCCCCCGCTATGATATCTCCGGCATAGTGGGGCGGAGAAACCAGTATCATGTTGCCGAATCCCTCGAAATCGAACTCCAGCAGCAGGGTGTCCGGCCACTCCTGGGCTCCGGCCGAGCAGGGAATAAATGCGAAAATCATCAACAGGAAGAGGAATTTTAATGCATGGCCTTTCATCAACAATCACATCCTTTCGACTTCAGGAATTTTATTCACTGTGAATGGCTTTAATCGCACCCCAGGAGGACGGATCGGTGTCCGTATGACAATTTATATCCCTGAGATCCAATCTTCCTGAAGCTGAAGTGGCGGAAGGAACGTACATCTCCTCTTCCCAGGTAACCTCGTTGAGTAGGTTAATCGTTCCGGAACAGTTACCCTGCCCACAGTAGCTCGTGAAACAACCTTTGTTAAAATTGATATAGCACACTAAACCGGCCGAAAAGACCTTGGTCTCATATTCGGTTCCGTCGATAACCGCGTTCCCGTTGAAATCCCTTATGGTGATGGTGAAACTGGAGCAGAGCCCCCCCAGGGTATCCCCGGCATCGGTATAGAAACGCCAGGCTGGAGCCATGTCTCCCAGGCTGGAAGAAGGGAAATAACCGTCCCAGCCCTCGTTATCCGGCGTGTTGTCATACTCGAAATAGTTGCTGAAAATATAATCCCATCTTTCGTTTTCCGGGGTTCCTGGATCGTCTGCCGGCCAACCCGTATCATCCAGCTCGAAATAGAATGATCCCGGCGAGAGGGTGCCGTTATAGATATCCCCGGAGAAGATCGGGGGAGAATCCATCAACGAACCCGTACCGAGCAAGGCAAACTTTTCGGTCCTGAAATCGACTGCCGGTATGCTCGACGTCATAACCAGCAGGAAGCAGAACCCAGAAATCCCGAGCAATACCTTTTTAATCAACGCTTCCCTCCTTGTTAAAGGCCAAAATTAATTTTTGAATACACCACACCCTTGGCGGGCGCATTATACCATATAAGAAAAATTATTAAAACCACTTTTTTTAATTAGTTAGAATTCCGTCTCTATTTTTACCCTATCCCCCGCTTCAACCGATCACCCGCACCAGGTCTCCGGTCTTCACCGGTGAGGTGGAGGGCAGGCCGGATATCTCTCCGGCGCGCACGTTCAGGCGGTATTGGGAGTCGTCCGCTTTGACCGAATCCCTTACCATACGGGCACTTAGAGGCAGATTATCGGCGCCGGGACTTTCCCTCTCCACCCGGCAGAGGCTCATCCGCTCCTGGGCGTCCCGGACCACCAGTTCTTTCTTTATCAGCTCCAGCTCTCCCATCGATTCCCCGGTGTCGTTATCCTTGATTTCTTCCCCCTTCTCGACAATGGCTATCAGGGAACCTCTGTGCAATCCCTCCCTGCTTCCGATATTCACCAGCAGGGTCATTTCATCGAAGATCTTAAGCACCTTTCCGTACAGGGCCATGGCTCTACCACACCTCTCTTTGGGCGTAAGTGTCGAAAATCAAAATCGAATAATCGGAGAATTCACCGATAATATCCAAATATCCGTCGCTGTTTATATCGAAGGTCAAGATCTTGTCCCCGAAGGGCCGGTTCCATTCTATTTCGACGTTCCGGAACTTGGTATCGATGATTATGCCGGTGTTTAGAATAATCTCCTGCTGATCATCTTTATCGATATTATCGATAAGTATCTCGGTGGCCACGAACTCCCGGCTGCTGATCCATTGCCGGCTCTTATCCAGGGCGTCGATGATATAGATCTTCTTATCCGCCAGCACCACGATTTCCATCTGCGGATCGTTATCCACATTCTTGACGGCCACCGCTTCGATGCTGGTGAAGTCATCCTCCAGGTTTTCCCAGATATTTCGATAATCACCCATGGAATATATCAAAAGACGCCCCGACATGGTGGCTATCACCATCTCCTGCACCCCATCGTTCTCTATATCCAGGATGAAAAAATTACGCACCTTGGCGCCCAGGTTCACCAATTCCCAATCCGTTTTCCATCCTTTCTGGGTGGCCCTTTTCACGAAAATCTTACCGTATACATCGGCATAGACGAATCCCCAGGCATGACCGTTATCCAGAGGGATAAGCTTGGCCAACTGGAACCGGCCGCACACACTCTGCATCTCGTAGGGATCGATTTCCACGTCCTTGGCCCCCGCCGGTAGCCCCGGCCGGAACAGCAAACAGATCAAAACCGTTAGCATGACGATCTTTATGCTTCGCATCTTTATCCTCCTAATTTAAGCGCCGTTCTATTTTTCTCACCCCGCGGGACCGGCCTCCCCCCCGGGGATCGGACACTCCGTAATATCCGCGTTCATTTACCAGGATCAGCTGCACGTCCCCGATATCCGATCTCTCCTTCAATTTATGTCCCCGTCTTTCCAGATCGGCGCGCAGCGGCGGTGAAAACGCCTCCTTTTCATGGTAGACCAGGTCCGGTATCCATTGATTATGGAAGCGGGGCGCCGCTACCGCCTCTTGCGGATTCAAGTTGAAATCGATGATATCCACTATCATCTGGGCTACCGTCGTTATTATGGTCGAGCCGCCCGGCGTTCCCGCTATTAAAAAAATTCGGCCCTCCCGCAGCACCATGGTGGGAGTCATCGAGCTGAGCATCCGCTTACCCGGAGCGATGGCGTTGGCCTTTCCTCCCACTAGACCGTAAATGTTTTGCACTCCTGGCTTTACGGAGAAATCATCCATCTCGTTGTTAAGTAGGAATCCGGCCCCCTCCACCACCACTTTGGATCCGTAGGCGCCGTTCAGGGTGATGGTGGCCGCCACCGCGTTACCCAGCGAATCGATTATGGAGTAGTGCGTGGTCTCCTCGCTCTCCGGCGGCTGGGAATCCCCATCCGTTATATTCTTCACCGGCGCGGCCGATTCGCCGATGGCCGATCTGCACCGCGCCGCGTAATCCTTGGATATCAACCGTTCCACCGGGATATCGATAAAATCGGGATCCCCCAGGTAGCGGGCCCGGTCGGCATAGGCTATTTTTTCCGCCTCTATCATCCGATGGACGACCGGCGCCGAAAAAAATTCCTGACCACTGAATTCGTAGCCTTCCAGGATATTCAGTATCTCCAGCAGCACCGTACCCCCCGAGCTGGGCGGAGGGGCGGAGATGATCTGGTTTCCCCGGTAGCTTCCGCTTACCGGTTCCCGGAAGACCGACCGGTATCTTTTCAGATCATCAAGGGTGATCAATCCCCCTCCCTTTTCCATCTCCCGCGCGATCAGCCGGGCCGTCTCTCCCGAGTAAAACTCCGCCGGTCCCCCGGCGGCGATCCTGCTCAAGGTGGCGGCCAACTGCGGCTGATAAAAGATATTCTCCGCTAAAAACGGTTTTCCGTCCGGGCGCTGGAACTTCTTCAATCCCGGATATTCTTCCATATATTTACGCAGTTTCCGCAGCGACCGGGCCAGCTCCTGGTTGACCGGGAAACCTTTTTCCGCCAGGTCGATGGCGGGCGCCACCAGCTCTTCCCAGGAAAGGGTGGCGTAAAGGCTGTACGCCTTATACAAACCGGATACCGTTCCCGGCACTCCCACCGCCCGGTGCCCCAACGTGCTCGACTGGGGGACGACCTTCCCCCACCGGTCGAGATACATCTTCTCCGAGGCTCCCAAAGGCGCCTTTTCCCGGAAATCTATAAAATTGGTTTCGCCTTCCTTGGTTCTGACCAGAAAGAAGCCTCCGCCTCCGATATTACCGGCGGTGGGATAGGTAACGGCCAGGGCGAATCCGACCGCTATGGCGGCATCCACCGCGTTCCCCCCCCTCTCCAGCACCTTCGCTCCCACCGCGGTGGCCTCGGGACAGGCCGTGGAGACCATCCCCTTGTCGGACAGCGCGGTGGAGACCTGGGGCGAGACCGGCGAGGCGAGCGCGGATATGCTGATAACCAGCAGGGATAAAAAAAGCCCGGGTGAAATCAGAATCGATCTCCTGGTATTCAGGTTCATGGTTACCCAACCGGCGTATCCGCCTATAGGTGATTTGTGTATGGCGCAGGCGCACTGACTAAAATAATTCTACCAGCCCGGGAGGATAATGTAAACCGGTAAAAAAGTTGACAGTAGGAAACGCGGTCCTTTATCCTCCTCAACCGAACGAGCTACCCGCCTGCCTCCGGAAATCCGCTGCGGGCACGTAGCGCCAAACTTGATGGGAGGATTGGATAAATGAATCCTGCTAAATTGGTGATCAGGAAACGCCTGCTAACGATTAGTCTCTCTTCCAGCCTAGGTATATGCCTGCTGATTGGATGCGCCTCGCAGAAAGGAGCATTCGACAAAGCTTGCCGGGCCAATACCATCGAAGCTTATGGCGAGTATCTATCGAAATATCCAACCGGTGAATTCGCGGATCAGTCTAAGGAGGCAATAGAATCCATCATCTTCGCCGGTGCCGGGCGGGAGAACACCGTGGAGGCGTACCGGAAATATCTAAAAGAATATCCGCAAGGTAAATACCAAAAAGAAGCAAAATCGAGAATTGAAGAACTAAGCTACGCCCAGGCGCGGGAGTCAAACACCATCGGGGCTTATCAAGCCTTTATCCTTGGTTTTCCGGACTCGCGCCGGCTCGAGGAGGTAAAGAGACAGGTACTCACTCTGGAGTTGGACAATGTCCGGGCGGGCCAGGAGAAAACCCTCTGTGACGCATTTATTGATAAGTACGGCGAAACTGAATACGCGGCGGAAGCCGTGCGGGAGGTCCGGGAATTGAAGGAACGTATGGTCTACGAGGCGGCGGCAGGCGCGACGACCATCGAAGGAGCATTAGAATACCTGTCGGCCTATCCCCGGGGGGAATACGCAGACCAACTGGTTCAAGATATAGCAAACAAGAAGCTCGCGTTTAAATGTCCGGACACCCGACTGCTGGTCACTATACCCCGGGTCTCCCGATTCCACGAGATCCGATATATTGACGGTGAGATCGACAAGCCTTCCCCCCAGGAGATGTTTCTGACTATTGAGGTTTTATTTATCAACCTCGGCGACCCCCTCACCCTATCCCACAAAGATATTGCATTGGTATCGGAAAATGGTTACACCTGGCATCCCAATTGGGCGTTTGGATTTGGCTGGTGGCAGCTGTTTCCCGGATATTCCCAGCGGATACTGGATTCAGCGGGAACGCCGGGAGAGATCCGCATAGGCCGAAAAGCCAGCATCAGCTGGAACGCCGTGGCCAAAACGAGGGATTACGGCAAAGTGTTCTTGCATCTATATGGCAAAAGGGTGGGCAGCCTTCAGCAGCTCGCCGCGAAAAAGGAATGATTTCCCGATTATGGCCGGAAAATACATAATTATCCGTTGATTTCAGCAATTTCTTACTTCAAAACGGGGAACTGCCTTGATCTTACCCGTTGACCGACATTCGGCCTCCGCGGTAGAATCAGACCCGGACCACCGGGGTGGAATGGATCCCGGAAAGATTCGCAGCTTAAGATTAAGATTTCCCTTCTTCACCACTTGCCTCTGAGGAAAGGTGCCATATGAGAAAGTGTGTCTTGATCCTTGTCGCCATTCTTTTATTCTCGCCTCATAAAATCTCCTCCGCCCCTGGAGACGTGACCCGGAAAATGGGGCTTTCCTTCCATCATCCCACCGGGGTCGCCTGGAACGGGCAGGAGGTGTGGATCGCCGATAGAAAAACGGACATGTTCTACGCCCTGGATGAATCGGGGGCGGTAAAGCAGAAACTTCCCTCGCCCGGTTACTTCCCCTCCGGACTGGCCTGGGACGGAAACTGGCTGTGGAGCACCGACCCGGCCGATGGGAAAATATACGCCACCGACGTGAAAACCGGACAAACCGTCAGGACCCTGGATTCTCCCGGTCCCAGCCCCACCGGAATCACCTGGGATGGAAAGTGGCTGTGGATTTGCGACAACCGGCTGGACCAGATACTCAAGATCGACCCGGGAGACGGCACCACCATAGTGTCCTTTCCCTCTCCCGCCACCGATCCGCGGGGAATAACCTTCGGGGAGGGATACCTGTGGTGTTCCGACCGTATCCGCGACAAGATCTACATGGTTCATCCTGAAAACGGAATGGCGGTGATGATCCTCGACGCCCCCGGTCCCTTCACTTGGGGCCTGGCCTGGAAAGAGGGCATGCTCCTAAACGCCGATTACCAGGACGACACCCTTTACCAGCTCGTGGTCCAGGACGCTGACCTGTACAAGACCTACGAGCCCCGCACCGCCACCGTCGAATTCACCACCGAGGCCGTGGCCCTGGGGGAGGGGAGCATCGATATTCTGGAAATATTCTACGCCGTACCCTCCGACCTCCCCCACCAGAAGCTTCTCGCCCCCCTGGAATATTCCATCCCCCCGGCCTTTGAAAAGGATAGATGGGATCAGCAGATCGCCCTCTTCCGTTTCGAGGGAATGCAGTCGGGCGACAAGGCGGAAGTCAGCCTCCGGGCCCGCCTGGAGACTTCCGCCATCAGATACTTCATATTCCCGGAAAAAGTGGGAAAGAAGATACCGGATAAGATCCGCAAGCTCTACCTCGCCGACGAGGTAAAATACGATATTCAAAATTCCTATATCCAGGAGCTGGTCAAGAAGGTCACCGCGGGGGAGGACAACCTCTACTGGAAGGCCCGCAAGCTCTACCAGTACCTGATCGAAAACATGGAGTACCAGCTGGCCGGGGGTTGGAACACGGCTCCCACGGTGCTGAAGCGGAAAAATGGCTCCTGTTCCGAGTATTCATTCTCCTACATAGCTCTCTGCCGGGCGGCCGGCATCCCGGCCCGGTACGTGGGCTCCCTGGTGGTAAGGGGGGATGAGGCCAGCTATGACGATGTTTTCCACCGCTGGAACGAGATATACCTCCCCTCCTACGGCTGGGTGCCGGTGGACGCCAACGCCGGGGATAAGGATCTCCCCGCCGATCAGTGCGCGGCCTTCGGGGGGATCTCCAATCGGTTCCTGGTCACCACCGCGGGAGGAGGCAACTCGGAGTACCTGGGATGGAGCTACAATCACGAGAATAGATGGGTATCCTCGGGGAAATGCCGGCTGCGCTTGGAAAGCACGGCGGAATGGGAACCGGTATCCGAATAGTAACGGCGAACGGGACCATCAACCCTTGATACAGATCAACGGTTTTAGCTTGACCACGCGCCGGTTCACCCCGGCGCCCTCCATTATGCCGACCACCCGATCCACGTCCTTGTAGGCCCCCGGGGCTTCCTCGGCCGCCCCCCGCTTGCTTTTAACCCTCACCGTTATGCCCTGGTGGGAAAGGTCTCGAATGATTTTCTCACCCCGGAATTCCTTGAGCGCTTTCTTTCTCGACTTGAGCCGGCCAGCCCCGTGGACGGCGCTGCCGAAGGTATCGGCCATCCCCCGTTCGGTGCCCACCAATATA
>JAFGPI010000153.1 GCA_016926065.1 Candidatus Krumholzibacteriota bacterium | reverse complement strand
GGTGAGGGGATCATGATTATATGGGTATCCACGCCCACTACTTGATCGCCCTGTTTGGCGGCCGGCAACTTGTTTATCATCACATTCCCGGCCGCGATCACCGTTCCCACCGGCATATCGGTGGGGTCGTTACAGGTCTTCGCTTGATCGGTGGATCTTGCAGCAGGTTTGCCCGCCATTAATTATCCCCCGAGGTTAAATCCATAATCCGGTCCCACTATAGCAAAGAATAATAAAGATCGTCAACAGGATGTTAGGCTTCTCCGGCGAGAATGGGGGCGGGTCCGGCGGGGGCGGTTTGATATGCTTTATTCCTGGTAATCGGCTCTCGCTGGAGAACCGGTAGCCTGGGCGTGTACCCCGGCATTCCGGGCTTGACGGGGAGTCGGTAGCCTACGCGTTTCCCCCGGTAATCTGATCTTGACAGGGAGCCCGGAAACCCATAATCTCTTTGGACTAAAACTACCTCCACCGTAAGCATTTCCACGGAGGGAGGCGGTGGTGTTCCGGCCCGCGCTCGGTAGGTCGTCTAGGGGCGGATGAGGGTCAGGAGACCGGGTTGGTCGAAATCGAGGGCGGAGGCAGGATCGGTGTCACCAATCTTCCGGTCGGCATGATCGAGGAAAGATGAAGAAGATCGTATTTATATGCACCGGAAATACCTGCCGCAGCCCCATGGCCGAGGCCATCACCCGGGCGCGTCTTCCCAGCGATTGGAAGGACAAGTTCGAAATCTCCTCCGCGGGAGCATTTGCCTGGAACGGGCAGCCGGCCACTCCGCTGGCCGTTGAAGTGCTACGGGAGATAGGCATAGATCTTTCCTCCCATAGCGCCCGCTTGATGACCGGAAAAATAATCCGGGAAGCGGAACTGATCGTGCCGATGACCGACGTCCACCGGTTGCAGATCATCGCCTCTATGCCGGAAGTATCCTCCAGGGTGGTATTGCTCGGGGGGCTGGATGATTCTCGGGAGGATGTCGATATCGCGGATCCCCTGGGCGGTTCCCGGGCAGTCTATAAAAAGACCAGGGATGAAATATACGATCTGGTTACCAACCTGATTGATTATATTGCTGAAAAATTTGATCTTAAGAAATAGACGCGGTCGATCCCGGGAGTCCGTTAATGATAATCCGGGCCATCCCCGCGGGGGAGTTTCATAGAAAAAATTCGGCAAATAGGGGAAGATAGCGGGCCCTTTAAGGTATTTTGGAATTATCAGCAGAAAATGAAATTATTGGTTGCCCGGTTGTCCGGTAATTCTGTATAATGCGGGAGGCCGGGGGAGGGAATCTGCTGGCTATTATGAATGCAATGATTATGCGTCGGGTCTTTTCATTGGTGTAAAAGGAGTGAGACGATGCCTTTAAAGAAAACCAGCAAAATATGGATGGATGGAAAGTACATTGATTGGGATGACGCGAAAATCCATGTCTGTTCCCACGTGATTCATTACGGGACTAGCATCTTTGAAGGTATCAGGTGTTATAAAACCCGGAAAGGTCCGGCCATCTTCCGTCTGGAACCGCACATCAAGCGATTCTACAACTCGGCCAAGATATACCGCATGGAACCTGAACTGCCCCGGGAGGAGTTCATGGAAGCCTGCAGGGAGACGATTCGCATAAACAAACTGGAGGCCTGTTACGTAAGGCCGGTAATCTACCGGGGATACTACGAGCTGGGTGTGAATCCATTCAATAATCCTATCAATATGTTTATCGTGGTATGGGAATGGGGAAAGTACCTGGGCCCCGAAGCCCTCGAGCAGGGAGTGGACGTGTGCGTGTCCAGCTGGGACCGGATCGCGCCCAATACCCATCCTACCCTGGCCAAGGCGGGGGCCAACTACATGAACTCCCAGCTCATCAAGATGGAAGCGGTTAAGAATGGATATACCGAGGGGATCGCCCTGGATACGAACGGGTACGTCAGCGAGGGAAGCGGAGAAAACATCTTTTTGGTGATGGATGGGATGCTGTACACTCCTCCCCTGGGAGCCAGCGTGCTCCCCGGCATCACCCGCAATTCGGTGATGGCACTGGCCGAGGAACTGGGATACCAGGTCATCGAGCAAATGATTCCGCGGGAAATGCTCTATATCGCCGACGAGGTCTTTTTTACCGGCACGGCGGCCGAGATTTCGCCCATCCGCAGCATCGACAAGATCACCATAGGAAAAGGTAAGCGGGGTCCGATTACGGAGAAGCTCCAGAACCTATTCTTCGAAGTGCTGGATGCCGGAGTGGAGAACCGGATGGCGTGGCTCGATTTCATCTAACCGGCACCGCTCCGAGTTGACTCTCAGGAGGCCGTCTTGAAGGTAGCCATTGGATCGGATCATCGGGGATTCCCCCTCAAGGAACGCTTGAAAGTATTTCTCGCCGCCGAAGGCCACACGGTCCAGGACCTGGGGACCTACGGTACCGATGCGGTCGATTATCCCGACTATGCCATAGCGGTTGCCGAAAAGGTGGCCCGGAAAGAGGTTGACCGGGGTATCGTAATGTGCGGTAGCGGAATAGGAGTGTCCATAGCCGCCAACAAGGTGCCCGGTATTCGCGCGGCCCTGTGCCGCAGCGTGGAGGACGCGCGCATGACCCGCCGGCATAACGATTCCAACGTGCTGGCGCTGGCGGAAAAAAGCCTGGAGGATCCGGCGGTGGAGGAATTGGTGCGGGTGTGGCTCAACACGGAGTTCGAGGGAGGGCGGCACCAGAGCCGGATCGATAAAATCAGCGATTATGAAAATCGGTAACATTGAAATACGGTTACTTTGAGGAGAGGGATAATCATGTTCGAGGAGAACCTGTTTCCTTATCTGGAAAAAACCGATCCGGAGATAATGGAAGCTTTTCGGGGTGAATTGAAACGGCAGCAGGAACAGTTGGAGTTGATAGCCAGCGAGAATTTCGCCAGCAAGGCGGTGCTGGCGGCGCTGAGCAATCCGATGCAGAACAAGTACGCCGAAGGTTATCCGCGTAAGCGTTACTACCGGGGATGCAAGTATGTCGATATGGCCGAGGATCTCGCCCGGGACAGGGCCAAGGAACTCTTCGGAGCGGAGTACGCCAACGTACAGCCCCACTCCGGAACCCAAGCCAATATAACGGCCTATATGTCACTGATCGAACCGGGGGATAAGATAATGGGATTGAGCCTCTCCCACGGGGGTCACCTCTCCCACGGACACCCGGTCAATTTTTCCGGAATGTTCTATAAAGTGGTACCCTACGAGGTGGACCCGGATACCCGGGTGCTTAATTACGACACCATCGAGAAGCAGGCCCGGAAGGAGAAACCAAAACTTTTCGTGGCCGGGGCCAGCGCCTATCCCCGGTTCTGGGACTGGGAACGGTTGCGGGACATCTGTGACCAGGTGGGCGCCTTCCTGATGGTTGATATCGCCCACATCGCCGGACTGGTGGCAGCGGGCGTGCATCCCAGTCCGATGCCGTACGCCGATATAGTCACCTCCACCACCCACAAGACTCTCCGGGGCCCGCGGGGTGGATTGATTCTCTGCCCCGAGAAGTACGCCTCGGTGGTGGACAAGTTTAATTTTCCCGGCACCCAGGGAGGGCCGTTCATGCACGTGATCGCGGCCAAGGCGGTCTGTTTCCAGGAAGCGAAAAGCGCCGAGTTCACAAGTTACCAGAAGCAAGTGGTGCTCAATGCCGCCAAGTTGGCCTCCGTGATGATGGAAAAGGGATTCGATGTGGTCAGCGGAGGAACCGATAACCACCTTTTCCTGCTCGATCTTTCCGGCAAGGGTCTTACCGGCAAGGAGGCGGCCAAGGCGCTGCACAAGGCCGGGATAACGGTCAATAAAAACACCGTGCCTTTCGATAAGCAAAGTCCCTTTGTCACTTCCGGCATCCGGGTGGGGACCCCGGCCTTAACCACCCGGGGGATGAAGGAAGATGCCATGGAAGAGATGGGAGAGCTGATGGTCCGGGTGCTAGAGAACCTGGAAGAGGAGAGCGTGATAGCCGAGGTACGGGAGAAATCCGCCGCCCTGGCGGCCCGATATCCGCTTTATGAATAGGAGATAGGAAGGCGTGTATCGCGGGAGTGGAAGAGCATGAGCCGACCGAGCTGGGATGAATATTTTATCAAGATAACCCGTCTCATCGCGGAACGTTCCACCTGCCTGAGAAGGCAGGTGGGGGCCATCATCGTTAAGGATAAGAGGATAATCTCCACCGGGTATAACGGCGCGCCCAAGGGCCTGGAGCATTGCTTGAATATCGGATGCCTGCGGGAGCAAAAGGGGGTGCCTTCGGGGGAAAGGCACGAGCTGTGCCG